>JAHYJA010000049.1 GCA_019429325.1 Bacteroidales bacterium | reverse complement strand
CCCTGCTCCCTGCTCCCTGCGTCGCCAGCAGAAGCCTGGCTTTGCCAACCGTAGCCATGCGGAGGTTGGGCGCAGGCTGGCTCCCTGCTCCCTGCTCCCTGCCCCCAGCTCTACGCTCCAAACCCCTCTATCTCCTTCCTGATCTCTTTCAGAAACAGCGTGGCCGGTCCGCCGTCGATCGCACGATGATCATAAGTCAGCGATAGTCCGATATATGGGACAAAACCAAATACGTTGTTTCCCAGATCAGCAGGCCGGTAAGTTATGGTGCAAACACCGAGGATGGCTACCTGGGGAAGATTAAGAACCGGGGTGAACATCTCCACACCATAGCTTCCTAGATTTGTAACTGTAAATGTTGCATTGTTGCTCTGAAGGAGCTCCGGGTCTATATTGCCCTTTCTGCAGGCTTCAGCAACTGATCTCAGTTCGGCGGATAATTCATTAAGTGACATAGTACCGGCATTCTTTACGGCCGGAACCATCAGTCCCCTGGGTGTGTCAACAGCTATTCCCAGATGTACATCATGAAAATTCCTTATTCTGTCGTCAAGGAAATGACTGTTGGCATCAGGAAATTTTTGCAGGGCTCTCACAACACACCAGCAGGTCATGTCATTCAGCGTAATATCCTGATTTTCGGGATTCTGCAACATATTCTCGCGGATTTTTCTTCTTGCCTCGAGCAGATAGCGTGCATCAGCGCCCATGTGGTGGGTTAACTGAGCTGAATTTTGCAGGGATGAATGCATTGCTTTGGCAATCAGCTTTCTGACATTGCTCAATGGCTTGTCGCTGAAACCTGCAGCCGGTTCATGAATGACGGCACTCCTAAGAGGCCGGGCAGTCAGTGCATTTTCAATATCCCGTATAATTATTCTGCCCCCGGGACCCGATCCCTCCATCCCTTTGTAATCAAAACCTTTTTCTGTTGCCAGCCGTTTAGCCCTGGGTGAAATCCTGGTCCTTGTATCTGATTCATTCGCAGGTACAGGGGCGTTGCTGACAACAGGCTCAGGCTGAACACCGGGGACAGGAGTGGACGTTACAGCCTCTTTTGCTGGCGCACCTCCCAGTATGGAAGGACGAAAGAGATCGGCTGACTCACCAGGGCTGCCTAATGCCGCTACATTATCCAGGACCGGTACTTCATCACCTTCACCATAAAAGATTTCAAGAATGGTGCCGTCGGCGGGAGATTCAAAATCAAATGCTGCCTTATCCGTTTCATAGGAATATAAAATGTCTCCTGTCCTGACAGAATCTCCGGACTTTTTGTACCACTTCGTGATTATGCAGCTTTCGACTGACTGGCCTTGTTTTGGCATTATTACCGGTATAGCCATCTTTTATTTCGTTTATTATATTTCCGGGGGAATTCTGAGACGCGAAACATGTTATAATAAGTTAAGTTAATCTTTGAAATCCTTAACGTGAATTAGTTAATATTCAAAGAATACAAAAATAATTGATTCAACTTGTATTAACAAGTAAAAATTAATATATTTACAAAAATGTTTTCAGGATGTTGAAAAAGAGGGATATTCCCCGGCACAGAAGATTATATGAGATTCTCCGGAAACACATAGTTGACAGAGTCTACAATGAGGGGGACCTGCTCCCGTCGGAGAATGAATTGTGCCGGTTATATGGCATGACCCGGCCGACTGTAAGGCAATCGCTTGCCGGTCTCGCAGCTGACGGCTACATCATTAAACATCAGGGTAAGGGAAGCATTGTCCATTATTTGCCGAGAGAGATAGGTATCCTGTCCGTGTCAGGAACCACAACTGCAGTTGGGGACAGGAACCTGAAAACCAAAATAATAGTAAAACCGGTACTTATAACGTGGCCGGGAGATTTTATGTTTCCCCTCAATGACCTTGAAAGGGAATCAGGTTGTATCTATATGGAAAGGCTCCGGCTGCTTGACGGTGTGCCTATCTTTTATGACATAACATACATAGCCAATATAAATTTGCCGAGAATAACGTCCCGTCAGTTTGAGGACCGTTCGCTGTTCAGAATACTGAGGGAACATTACCAGATAGAGATAAAAGGCGGAGAACAAAGAATAAAGGCTATTAATGCAACTCCCAAGATCAACCGGTTCCTGAAGATGAAAAGAGGAGAGCCTGTCCTTCACCTTGAAAGGAAAATGGAAACGGGCACAGCCGGCTTGCATCTCTACTCGTCTATATTCTGCAATACCGCGAAGTACTCTATTTACGGAAGATTCTGACTAATATGGATGAAGGCCGGAAGCTATTGTAAACCTGAATCCTGCAGACCATCTTGAACAACAGCCATGGCTTCGGATAAGGGGGCTTCCGGTCAACGAAATGGCAGACACTGTTATGATTATAAAACTTGAGCTCAGATAATCAGGTTTGTATTAAGAAAAATCTTAAATTTACATTCAGCATTTACAGAAATTGCTTCTGAGCATTGATATCTCCAAATTTATATTAACCTGAAAATTAACTAACCTATGAAAAATCAGAAGAATTTATGGTCGAGACGACGCTTCCTCGGATCTGCTGCTGCCGGAATGGCTGGAATAGCTATTCTTCCCGGCCTGGCCACATCGTGCAAAAGCAGTCCGGATACTGACATCAAACTGGGATTTATCGGTTTGGGCAGGCAGGCAATGTTCCTGCTCAACGGTTTCATTCAGATTGAGGGTGTGAAAGTTCTGGCCGGATGCGATGTTTACGGCGTCAAGCGTACCCGTTTTGAAAGAAGGGTAAATGCTTTTTATACTGAAGCGGGTAAGGAAGTTAAGATCCGTACATATGAGAAGTATCAGGATCTGCTGGCCAGTCCGGATATTGATGCCGTCGTGATTGCAGTTCCGGATCATTCACATGCAATGGTAGCGATAGCGGCATGCAGGGCCGGAAAAGATGTTTATCTTGAAAAGCCGCTGACATTCACTATATTGGAAGGACAGGAGCTGAAAAAAGTGGTGCGCGAAACCGGCAGGATACTGGCCGTCGGCAGTCAGCAGAGGTCCGACACCGGATTCCAGCATGCTGTCAGGCTGGTCCAGACAGGTGCGCTGGGAAAAATTACCCTGGTCAATGCCTATGTGGGAGCTCCGCCCACACCTTACAACCTGCCTGAAGAACCCCTCCCCGCCGATCTTAACTGGGATCTGTGGCTGGGACCACTGCCCGCGAACATTCACTTTAACAATGAGCTTAATCCTCCCATTTCACTTGACCCTCCGCAGGACGAAACAATATGGGGTGCATGGCGCTGGTATAAAGAGATGGGCGGCGGATTCACCACCGACTGGGGAGCCCATATGTTTGATATCGCACAATGGGGCCTGGGAATGGATAGGAGCGGTCCCGTTGAAATATCACCGATTGGCGACGGTACCGAATTTATGATGTTCAAATATGCCGACGGAGTCGTGATGACATCTGAACCCTTTGATGAAAAACTGACGAAAGGGGTTAAGTTCTGGGGTGAGAACGGTTGGATTGAAGTTGCCCGGGGTTATTTCAATGCCTCCGATCCAAAATTCAATGCCGCTGAAACTGAAGTTATTGAGGGTCCGTATGAGACACGTATCCCACATCAGATCAACTTTATTGAAGCTCTTCGTACACGTACCGATCCGGTGGTCCCGGTTGAGATCGGACACAGCAGCTGCACGGTCTGCACACTGGGCAATATTGCATGTGAACTGAAGAGGACAATTAAATGGGATCCCATGTCAGAGACTTTCGTTGATGATGCCGATGGTTCTGCAACAAAACTATTGCATTATGAGTATCGCGCTCCCTGGAAACTGATTTAACAGTTCAGACAAAAAAAGAGGCCGTCCCGGAGTTTATCCTGAGGACGGCCTTGATTTTTTAGACTTTAGCAGATCTATTCTACTTTCTTAACCTTTATGGCAACCGGACCTTTTTCTCTCATTTCAACTTCAAATTCAACCTCCTGACCGGCCTCAAGATCGGTATGAGATACCTCTAATCCTGAACGATGAATAAAAATATCCTTGTCATCTTCAGTCTGAATGAACCCATAACCTTTCACTCTGTCATACCATTTTACAGTACCTTTCATAATGTTTGATTTTTGTTGTTTCCTACCCTCTGTTATCCCGTCTCCTGTCACCACCACCTCTGCGGTCGTTGTCTCCACCTCTGAAATTACTTCTTCTTTCGGTTCTTTCAATAGATTCGTTAACGATAATGTTTCTTCCGCTAACTTCTGCTCCGTTAAGCTCCTGAATAGCTTTTTTAGCTTCGGCTTCGTTAGGCATCTCAACAAAACCAAAACCCTTACTTTTTCCAGAGTATTTATCAATAATGATTTTTGCGCTAGTTACTTCGCCATACTCTTCAAAAATTTCTCTTAATTCTGCTTCATGCATTTTGAAATTAAGACTTCCTACATAAATGTTCATAATTCAATAATTAAAGTATTTAAAAACAGGGACAAAGATCATATTTATTTTTGAGAACTAAAAATAAATCTTTATGATATATTTCAATTTAATTGCTTTTTGGTTAAATAACTCAATCATCTGCTTCTTTTCAGGCATAAACATGCCGGGGCATCTTTTGTTCACGAAGAATCTGAAATTATTTTCGGTTCTTTATATAGATGTATCTGATCCCGCCCTGGCCTGAATCTCTCTCATCAATCTCAAAATCAAGAGATCTTATAAGCGGAGTCAGTTTCACGAACCCGAAATTCCTCGGGTCGAAATCAGGCTGTTTTTTTAAAATCAGATTACCCACGTCACCCAGATATGCCCAGCCATTCTCATCTGCAAGATCAGTAATTGAGGATGAAATAAGACGTTTTGCCTTTCTGATCTGAACCTGCGAATCATTCTCCTCGCTTTTCTTTTTCGAGATTGCCGGCTTCCCTCTCTTCTTCTTTACTAAGGAGTGTTCTGCTATCACAGGCTGCGCCCCGAGTATTTCAAGATAGATAAATTTGTCGCAGGCAACAATGAAAGGGGAAGGGGTTTTTCTTTCACCAATACCGAAAACCTTCATGCCTGCCTCACGCAGTCTGGTTGCCAGACGCGTAAAATCGCTGTCGCTCGAAACCAGACAAAAACCATCTACCTTGCCGCTATAGAGTATATCCATCGCATCAATTATCATCGCCGAGTCGGTGGAATTCTTGCCGCTGGTGTAACTGTACTGTTGAACCGGGGTTATGGCGTTCTCAAGCAACACAGATTTCCAACCGGCTATGGTGGGTTTCGTCCAGTCACCGTAAATCCTTTTAAAGGTAGGTGTTCCGTATTTTGCTACCTCTTCAAGCATCCCTTTAACATTTCCGTATGGAATATTATCAGCATCAATCAGCACTGCCAGTCTCAGATCATTCAGGGTTTGCATAATGCAGGAATAAAGATTATTAACTTTGTGCAAGTTACACTTTTTTGCATATTGGTATCAGAAAGTAGTTATTTTTGTACGTTAGTCCGTTAGCTGTTATTTTAGCGGGCTGAATTTCAGACGCTTTTTATGACAGGTCTTAATTCAACAGAAACTATTTTCTTTGCGGTTTGCTCGATCCTTGCAGTTCTGCTCCTTTTTGCCGGATACTGGTACTCTGTAAAAAAAAGTCTTTTATTCAGACTGCAAGGAAGAACAGGATTTGTTCAGGTTTCTGAAATGAGCATGCTGTTCGCATCAGAGAAGGTTACAGGTATAATTATGACGGGGGTGATACCATTTGTGATCTTCGTTACTGTGGCCGGGATCGATCCGGCCGGACTGGGGCTTACCTGGGGCAGGACATTCAATTACTGGTATTTCCCTTTTTTCCTGCCCTTGCTTACGATTGTTTTATCATTCATATCATCACGCAATCCAAAGTTATGGCTGAAATCACCTCAGCTCCGGGTAAAAAAATGGTATCCCCGGCACATTGTTCTTTCTGCAGGGCTATGGATTTTATACATCTTTGGATATGAGTACTTTTTCAGAGGAATTTTATGGTTCTTATGCCTGGGTGCATTCGGATTCTGGCCGGCACTTATTATCAATATAATCCTGTACTCAGCTGTCCATGTCCCGCAGGGGATTTTCATGACCGCAGGCGCTGTACCTCTCGGTGTTGTTTTTTGTTGCATGAGCTTTCTTACAGGTTCCTTCCTTACCGCTTTTCTCGTGCATGCCTCCATGGCTGTAACCACTGAGCTCTCAGCGGCTTTTCATAATCCTGAATTCCGGTTTGAAATAACTGACAAAAAAAGTATCAGATGAGGGTTTTTATCACAGGGGGATCGGGATTTATCGGCCAAAGACTTGCAGAAAGGCTTATTGCAGGGAACAATGAAGTGATCCTTCTTCTCAGAGATCCTGGGAAAACCCCCGAACTAATGCACGCAGGATGCCAGGTCATTAAAGGTGATGTACTGAACAAGCCTGCCCTGATTGAAGGTATGAGGAACTGCGATCTGGTGTTTCACCTGGCAGCATATACAAGACCATGGTCAAAAGATCCGGAAATTCCTTACAAGATAAATGTTACCGGCACAGTCAATATCCTGGAAACAGCTTTCAAAACAGGTGTTCCCAAAGTGGTAGTGACCTCTACTGCCGGAACAATGAGCTTCTCACATGATGGAAGGCCGGTAGGCGAGTCGACAAATCCAGACCCTGAGTTTCACACTTCATACGAAAGGACCAAGGCAGAAGCAGAGAAGGTATGTGTCGATTACTCCCGCAAAGGTCTGGATGTGGTAATTGTTAATCCAACAAGGGTTTATGGTCCCGGTGAGTTGACAAAAAGCAACTCTCTGACGAGAATAATCAAGCTTTACAGGAAAGGCCTGTGGAGGATTTTACCGGGTGACGGAAACTCTGTGGGCAACTATGTATATATTGATAATGTGGTTAGCGGGCATATACTGGCTGCCAGTAAGGGATTAAGCGGTGAACGGTATATTCTTGGGGGTGAAAACCTTTCATATACAGATCTTTTCAGGATTATCGGAGAGGAATCCGGCAGTGTACGGAGGCTTGTCAGACTCCCGCTTCCGTTTCTTAAAGCAGTATTGAGGTGTTCAACATTATTTGCTGACATTACCGGCCTTCAGCCGCTTCTGACCAGAGAGTGGCTCGACAAGTACCTCAAAAACTGGATAATGTCAAGTGACAAGGCGAAAGAACATCTCGGATATGATATTATTCCTTTCAGAACAGGTGTCGGAGAAACTTTTAATTGGATTGACATACATGAGAACCAAAATGGAAAATAATAAATATGCCGTTGTCACCGGTGCCAGCAGCGGAATAGGGAAAGCAATAGCTTCAGAGCTGGCTTCCAGAAAATATAACCTGGTACTGCATTCTCTTCCGTCACAGGGCCTGAAGGCTTATTGTGAAGAACTGACAGGGAAGCACGGGATTGAGGCTTTGTTTTACGAAACAGACCTTACCCTGGAAAAGGGACCCAGGCAGTTGTACGAATTCGTCAGGGAAAAAAGATGCTCTGTTTCAGTACTTGTCAACAATGCCGGAATAGGCTTTGAAGGGCCGATTGACAACTATTCGGAAGACCAGATCGACAAAATGATATTGCTTAATATCAGGGCGCTTACGATGCTTACGTTTTACTTCGCTTCTGCACTAAAAAAGAATGATCCAGCTTATTTATTGAATATCAGTAGTTTAGGATGTTATCTCCCGACTGCCTATAAAAGCATATATCTTGCATCAAAATCATACATCTATTTTTTTACAAGAGCCCTCGAATCGGAATTAAAAGGAAGCTCCGTCAGGACATGTGTAATTGCGCCATCAGCAGTCAGAACCAACAAGGTCGTTCTTGATCGGATCAGAAAGCATGGGTGGTTCTCTGCAAAAACAGCGCTTGATCCCGCGGAAGTGGCTGCAGAGAGTCTGAAGGGAATGTTCAGGGGAAGGAGAGTAATTATTCCCGGGCGTATGACGCGTCTTTTGTTTGCGGCCGGACTCTTTGTACCGGAAGGAATAATGATGCTGATCACACGCCGGATATTCAGTAATTTCACAAATGAACCCGAATAACTATTTCATCATTTTATTTAAAATAAAGAATATTATTACCTTTGCCTCTCATCTTCGGAAGAGGTGAAATAAAACTAATCAAAACCAGCTGTTATGGGAAAAGGAGATAAAAAATCCAGAAGAGGAAAAATCATACTTGGGACCTACGGGGTCAGACGCCGCAGAAAACAAACCGGTAAACCTGTTGTCGCATCGCCTGAGATAGTTCAGGAAAAAGAGCATAAGGATAAAAGGGCTCCAAAGAGCAGGAAGGAACCCAGGGGAGCTGACGCGAAAAAAGAAATCAAAGAAGTGGCCGAAGTTCAGGAGTTAAAGGAAACTGCTGAAATACAGGAGGTAAAGAATGTTCAGCCTGAACAGGCAGAAAATGAGGCTCCTGTTGCAAAAACTGTGAAAGCCGCTATGCCAAAAAAAGAGGCAAAACCTGCCAGTTCCGGTAATGTTGTGAAAGAACCTGCAACACCAAAGAAAAAAGCGCCCGCGAAAACAGCAAAAGCTAAAAAGGAGAAGTAGTAATAGACCAGTATTAGCTGGCATTAGCTGGCGCTTAACGTTCCTGGCGCGGATCTGCTATCAGGGGTGTTATGAAGACCTCGCCGGCGAGAACCATTGATCCGTGCCTAGAGTATTCCAGGCTAGATGCTCCGACATGTTTTTGCGTATCACCCGGATGGGAACACTAAGTGGATTTTTGTTGACCGGAAGACCCCCCGACACGCTTCGCGTGTCACCCCCCCAAATTGGGGGAGTAATTCTCTACGACTATTACTAATCATCTTAAGACCAGAGTATTCCCCCCCTCCCAGGGGGGTCAGGGGGGGTGCCGGCCACATTACCAACCTGGCTGACGCATCCCCTCCCAGGGGGGGTCAGGGGGGGTGCCGGCCACATTACAACACCCCGATCGGAAACCTCTTCCGGATTGTCTTCAGGCAGGACCCCCCGCCCCGCTGACACGGGGCACCCCCCTGTGCAGGGGGGTAAATCCTCTAAAACTATTACAAATTGTCATAAGGCCAGAGTTTTACCCCCCCCCCTCCCAGGGGGGTCAGGGGGGGTGCCGGCCACATTACCAACCTGGCTGACGCGTCCCCTCCCAGGGGGGTCAAGGGGGTGCCGGGGTAGTACAACACCAGACGAATAACGCAAACAGTTGGGTGGTACCCCGCTGCTTCAGTCCCCCGCTATTAACCATGTATAATCTTCCGGGTCGATCCTGGCGTTGATGATTACAGGCTCATTCAGCTTAAGTGCTTCTCTGACAGCTCCTGTCATTTCACCCTCTGAACCGGCATGCATCACCTTTATCCCCAGAAAGATATCTGAGCCGAAAAGATCACCCGGGTACAGTAGTGTCCCGTCGGGAGGAAGTCCCAGTCTCGTCTGTCTTAACCTGATAAGATTTAGTTCCCTGTCGGAAAATACAATGATAATTACCGGAAGGTTTAATCTCCTGGCAACCATTAATTCCCCGGCCATCATCAGGAATCCCCCGTCACCGGTGATGCAGACCACCCTGTTTTCAGGATAATGAATCTGAGCTGCAATTGCTGCAGGTATGCCGAATCCCATCCCAGACCATCCATTGGTCATCAGCAACTTCCCTTCCCCGGGTATCTTCCAGTACTGACCGGCCAGGTGGAGATGAGATCCTACGTCAACGGTAACGATAGTATCAGAAGGAAGCTCTTCCATCAGAATACTCTGAGCCGTTACCGGGCCGAAATGATTTCTGAAACCATTGAATACGGCCGCCATCTCGTTTCGTATCCCTGCAATCATGCTCTTCTCAGACAGTATTGCCCCGGGATTCAGATTGTGCAGGATACTGAACCATTCGTCAGGAGTTCCGGTAAAGCGTTCGACAATACCCTTTTCCGGCAGATCGGTCTCTCTTGTGTCAAAATGGACAAGGGGTACATCAGGGATCCACGATTCGTAATTATACTCCACCTGGTCATAACCCAGACCTATCACAAGGTCGGTCCGGGTATATATTTCCGTAAGATAATCGCTTAATGAGTGAAAAAAAACTCCGGCAAAGGATGGATGTTCCTCAGAGATCAACCCCTTCGCCATCGGAGTGACGATTACCGGAATCTTATACTGTTCAAGGAAATTCATGAGGTGTTTTCCCGCACCGTGCCTGAAAGCGGTAAGTCCGGCAGCAATGAGGGGTCTTCTCGAATCACGTAGCAGGGATATTATCCTTCCGGGATCGTCCGAAGAAGAGCTTGTGCTTTTTCCCCATAAGATGTCATGAAGACCATCCGCAACTGAGTCAGAAATGCCTGCAGGAAGACTTATATGGACAGGCCCGGGATACTCCTCTAGGCACAAGCCGAATGCCCCGGACAGGATCTCTTCTGCGTTGCCGGTACCTGCCCTCAATGAGGCTTTTGTGACCGGACTGAAAAGGACACGCTGATCAATATTCATCTGGGAGGTACGGCTGATCATCCTCTCCTCAGGTTCATTGGTAAAGGCGATCACAGGCGACCGGTCAAGGAGTGCTCCGCCAAGACCTGAGGCCAGGTTAACAGCACCGGGACCCATCGTGGAGTGACAGACACCCGGGATCCCCGTCAGACGGGCGGAGACATCCGCCATAATGGCCGCTGCCGCTTCTCCCGATGTCAGAATAAATTCAATGCCGGCTGACCTGAAAGCCTTCAGGTAAGGGACCGATGCTCCTCCCGGAATTCCGAAAACATACCTTATTCCTGATTTATAGAGCTGATCTGCAATATATTCTGCAAGTGTCATGAGGTGGTTTTTTTAATAACAAATCTATTAAATAACTTATCACTCCGATCTCTTTAAGACTGGAAAATTGGAAAGGACACATTGTTAAATATTATTAAAACTGACCAGACAGGCGTTTATTTCTATTAATTTTAGCCGGATTAAAATCATAGATAATTTCTGAAATAATGATAAGAAAAGTAATATTCACTCTGACTTTAATACTTCTGATTCTTATTGATACCGGATTGTCATGGTCGCAGGGCACTCTTGCACCTGAAACATACACCAGGGCTGATAATCTGGGGCGCCTTACATCCGACAAGGTCTACGGAGGAAATGTAAGACCTGTGTGGATAGGTACCGCCGGAAGCTTTTTCTACGAGAACTTTACATCGCAAGGTACTGAATACATAATTGTCAATCCTTTGAGACAGACAAGGAGGCAGGCCTTCGATCAGAAGCGTTTTGCCGTTGCGTTTGAAAAAGCTACCGGCCGGAAAGCTGAGCCCGGCAAATTGCCGATACGAAATATTACTTTCTCAGAGAGACAGATAAGCTTCGCCTTTGTTTATGAGGGATATAACTGGATCTGTAACCTTCGGGATTACAGTATTGTAAAAAGAGACAGGACTTCACCTGAGCGTACCAGGGGACAGGGTTGGGCATGGGGATTTCGCGACGAAACAAGCGGCGATCCGGTCGTCTCCCCTGACAAGCAATGGACCGCTTATATTAAGAATTATAACGTTTATGTCAGATCTGAGGATGACAGAAAGGAGTACCAACTGAGTTACGACGGTGCGCTGGGTGAGTATTACTCAACACAGATGAGGTGGTCGCCGGATTCAAGGAAACTGGCTGCCTACAGGGTCAAACCGGCTGAAAAACGGATGATATACTATATCGAATCATCACCGGAAGATCAGCTTCAGCCTCGGCATTACGCCTACGAATACCAGAAACCGGGGGATGCCATCCCTCAGAAATACCCACAGTTGTTTGATTTGGAAAAAATGTGCCACATAAAAGTTGACGATTCACAGGTGCCAAACCAGTATGCAATTAATTTCATAGAGTGGGCCAAAGACAACAGCGCATTTACGTTTGAGTATAACAGAAGGGGCCATCAGGTTTATCAGGTTATCAGAATAGATGCAGCGACCGGAAGTTACAATGTTGTGATCAATGAAACCTCCCCTACCTTTATCGACTACAGCGGTAAGAAATACAGATACGATGCTTCAGAATCAGGCGAAATTATATGGGCTTCGGAAAGGGACGGATGGAATCATTTGTATCTGTACGATGCAATTAGCGGGAACGTAAAAAACCAGATAACCAAGGGTAACTGGGTTGTGAGGGGTGTAAGCTTTGTTGATGAGAAAAACAGGCAGATCGTGTTTGAGGCAAGCGGCATGGAACCTGGAGATCCATATTTTATTCATTATTACAGGATCAATTTTGATGGCACCGGACTCATACGACTTACTGAGGGTGAAGGAAATCATGAAGCCAGCTTTTCTCCCGACAAGAAGTTTTTTGTTGACACCTGGTCGAGGATCGATTCCCCTCCTGTGTCAGTTTTAAGGAGTACGGAAGACGGTACGCAGGTCATGTTCCTGGGAAAAGCTGATATTACCGATCTGCTTGCTACAGGCATAAGACTGCCTGAAGTTTTTGTCGCGAAAGGGAGGGACGGAATAACGGACATATGGGGGATAATAATCAGACCGACAGATTTTGACCCGGCAAAAAAATATCCGGTGATTGAAGATATTTACGCGGGACCTCACAGCAGTTTTGTCCCGAAAAGTTTCAGACCTGTCGTTGGTGGTATGCATCAGCTTGCTGAACTGGGATTTATTGTGGTGAAGATAGATGGTATGGGTACATCGAACCGGTCGAAAGCTTTTCATGATGTATGCTGGAAGAACCTTAAGGATGCCGGTTTCCCTGACAGGATACTCTGGATCAGGGCTGCCGCGGAAAAATATCCTTATATGGATGTTGAAAGGGTAGGAGTGTACGGAACTTCAGCCGGCGGGCAGAATGCTGCCGGAGCTGTCCTGTTCCACCCCGACTTCTACAAGGTTGCTGTTGCATCGTGCGGCTGCCACGATAACCGGATGGACAAGATGTGGTGGAATGAGCAATGGATGGGATGGCCTGTTGGTGAGGAATATGCACATTCATCCAATGTTGATAATGCCTGGAGACTAAAAGGCAAGCTTCTGCTTCTTAACGGGGAAATGGATAATAACGTCGATCCGACTTCAACGATGCAGGTTGTCAATGCCCTGGTAAAAGCAAACAAGGAATTTGAATATGTGTTCCTTCCGGGCGCCGGGCATACAAGCGGCGGACCCTACGGCGAAAGGAAAAGACGTGATTTTTTTGTGAAACACCTCCTTGGATTGAATCCTCCTGACTGGAACATGGTGGAAAAATAATTTTTTTTCTGATCTTTGGCGCCAAAATATTCTCCTTGAGCAGCAAAGAGAACACTATCTTCTGGGCAGTTATCGCATGTCTTCTCTGGTCAACGGCTTATGCAGCCATCAAAATAGGACTGCAATATGACACACCGTTGCATTTTGCCGGCCTGAGATTCATGATATCAGGTCTTATGATCCTGCCATTTACCATAAAACCTTCGGCATTTATCAGGATGGTAAGGGACCACTGGAAACTCGTCGTTTCGACTATGGTGCTTCAGACCCTGCTTAACTATTCCCTTTTCTATCTGGGGATGGACCTCGTACCCGGAGCCCTGGGAGCAGTTATCGTTGGTTCTCAGCCTCTTGTGACGGCAGTTGTGGCAGCCATGATGCAGCGCGAAGATAGCCTAACAAGGGGAAAGATCGCTACGATAATTTTCGGTATTGCAGGAGTTGTAATGATCAGCGCCGGCCGGCAGGCCTTTAAGCTTGGAACATTAGCTGAAATGCTTGGCGTGATTATGATCCTGGGTGCAAATGTTGCCACTGCCACAAGTAATGTACTGGTCTCACTAAAAAGCAGAGGCATGAATCCGCTGGTGTTGAGTTCGACTTCATTGTCGGTCGGAGGGTTGATTTTATACCTGATTGCGATCCCTGCCGAAGGTGTAAAGCACGGACCCTTACCGGCCGAATACTGGCTGGTTCTGCTATGGCTGGCCTTTATGGCTGCCTTTGCATTCTCACTCTGGTTTAAACTGCTTCAGCGGCCCGGTGTAAAGGTCTCGGAACTGAATCTCTGGAAATTCATAATTCCCGTGGTGGGAGCAATCCTTAGCTGGGTACTTGTGCCCGGGGAGAAGCCCGACTGGCTTACTGTAACAGGAATGTTTATAATTACCTTTTCGCTTGTGCTGTTCTTTACACGAAACCACAAACCTCAGGCAATCAAGAATCTATCTTCCGGATAATGAAAAGAAGACTGACAGCTTTATTCCTTTATGCAATATTCTGGCTTCTGTTTTTTTTCACAGCCAGAGCATACTTCATTCTTACACACTACCATGAAGCTTTTGAGTTCGGTGCCGGAACGCTCCTGGCTACATTTACACATGGGATCAGGCTGGATATTTCTGCCACAGCCTATATTTTTATTTTTCCTCTTCTGCTGATGATCCCGGGTGTGTGGCTGAGCGGGGAATGGTACCGTTATTTCATGCGGTGGTACACATGGCTCTGCATACTCATCTCTTCATCCATTGTGGTTTCCGATTCGGTGCTTTACAAATACTGGGGATTCAGAATGGATTACACTCCGCTTTTATACCTTAAAACCCCGAAAGAGGCTGCAGCATCAGTCTCTGCGCTGACCATGATTCTACTTGTTTTTGCTGTTGCAGCGCTTACTGCCCTGTTCATCTTTCTGTACAATAAGTTCATCGATAAGTGGTTCAGCGGATTTACGAGGATCAGGCTCCGGCCGGCAGCAGCCCTGTTCTTCCTGCTCTTGTGGGGAGCACTCATTATTCCGATCAGGGGAGGAGTGGGGATAGCACCAATAAACGCCGGCACAGTCTATTTCAACACTAACCTGTTCGTCAACCATACAGCCATCAATGTGGTATGGAACGTAGGAAGCTCTCTCTTCAATGCAAAACCGACAAAGAACCCTTATGTGTTTGAGGACCCTGAACTTGCTCTGGCTCTCAGGGATTCTCTGACCCGGCCTGGCGGTGATGTGCAGAAGGTGCTGAGACATAACAGGCCAAATGTGCTCTTCATAATTCTCGAGAGTTTCGGAAATGTTCTGATAGGTCCCCTGGGAGGAGATACTCATACAACACCATACCTTAACAGACTGGCTAAAGAGGGCTTGTTGTTCACCAATTTTTATGCCTCGGGCAACCGTACCGATAAGGCCATGCCTGCAATCCTTAACGGTTATCCGGCACAGCCGGCCGTCTCAATAATAAAAGAGCCGAAAAAAACACAGTCACTGCAAGGTATTGTCGGAATACTTGGCAGCATGGGTTACAACACCTCCTTCTGGTACGGAGGCGAGATCAATTTCGCCAATTTCAATTCGTTCGTTATCAGCTCGGGATTTAAGGAGATCGTTACCATGCATGACTTCGACCCTGTTAATTACAACTCGAAATGGGGTGTTCATGACCATGTGCTTTTTGATGCTTTCAGGGAATCGATGAAAAGCGCAAAAGAACCCTTCCTGAAGGTTTTGCTTACCCTGTCGAGTCATGAACCGTTCGGGATACCTGTGCCACCCGTTTTCGAAGGCAAGGATGACCTCACAAAATTCAGGAATTCAGTTCATTATACCGACAGGACTGTAGGGGAGTTTATTGAATGGGCAAAGGGGACAACGTGGTGGGAGAATACACTGGTCATCCTCGTAGCTGATCATTGCAGGCGAAATTCTACCGACGTACTCGTCTATTCTGAGGAGATATTCAGAATACCTATGCTTTGGCTGGGTGGAGCTCTGAATGTTGCAGGGGCTGAAGTTGAAAAATTCGGGAGCCAGGCTGATATCCCCCTTACTCTTCTGAACCAAATGGATGCAGAGTATCACTTCCCGTTCGCAAAGGATCTTCTGTCTGAAAAATCAAATTCATTTGCCTTCTACACCTTCAATGAAGGATTTGCGTTTATAACCGACAGCTCCGGACTGATATATGATCATAAGCTTGGAGAACCCGTGATCAGCCGGGGATCTGATTCTGGAATCGCTGAGAAGTTCGGTAAAGCATATCTTCAGGTCCTATACGATGATTTTCTGAGTCGCTGATTCACATTATTACCCAAACGTGGTTGGCCTGTCCGTTTTTATTGGTTACATTTGTAATAATGGAATCGGGAACCATTAAAATATTTGCAACCGCTAACGCCCCACGTCTCAGGTATATTGCCGGAATAATACTTGAAGATATACTAGGGCTGGAATGGGAATTGATAACCGACAGGCGCAAGCTGGGAAAACACACGGTGATTAATTACTCCGGAATGAACATCAGCGGAGCTTTTAAAATTACTCCGGATCCCCTGCTTTTTGAAACAGGTATATCCGCCAGGGAAATCAGTGTAACAGAATGGCATGGTCTGCCGGTATTCTTTCAGGCAACCAACGGATCTGACCTGCCGTTTGATATTTTTGCGGCTTCTTTCTTCCTTCTCAGCCGTTATGAGGAGTATCTTTATTTTCAGCCGGATGAACATGGAAGGTTCAGAGCTTCCGACTCGCTTGCATTCAGAAACGGGTTCCTCGACAGACCAGTGATCGATCTGTGGACGAAAGAGTTTGCCAAAGCCCTTCTTAAGAAGTTTCAGACCATCGCATTCCGACGGAACGAATTCAGCGCGCTGGTGACAATAGATGCTGACGAACCATTCGCCTATCCCGGTAAAAGCCGTTTCGGAAGCCTTGGCGGATTTTTTCGCGACATTGCACAAAAAACAGGGCTGTCGGGCAGGAAGCCCGGACGCACTTTAACCAGTGAAAAAGATCCCTTTGATGTCTTTGACTATATTGATGAGACCATTGAGAGGTTCGGTGCTGATCCCATATTCTTCTTCCCGGTTGGTGATCCTTCAGAATATGATAAAAATCCGCCATACAGGAATGAAGATTACCAGGAACTTATCCTCAGAATTTCCGGAAAATACCCGACAGGTATTCATCCGTCCTACCATTCAGCTGAAAACGCCTCTGTAATGATCACGGAAACTGGCAGGCTTAAGAGTCTGCTTGGCACTGAGATTACCCGGAACAGGTTCCACTATTTAAGAATTGCATTTCCGCGGTCGTTCAGCTCTCTGGGCGATGCAGGCATAACAGAGGATTATTCGATGGGTTATCCCGATGAACCTGGTTTCAGGGCAGGTATTGCACGGCCCTACTTTTTTTACAATGTCATCAAAGATGAGGCGACAACCCTCAGGATTATCCCTTTCCAGGTTATGGACTGCACACTTTCCGGGAATAAGGGACTGGATCCGGAGAGTGCAAAGTTACTGATCAGGAAGATAATAAAGGAGGTAATGGATGCCGGAGGGACATTCGTAAGCATATGGCACAACACCTCACTTCTTGACACCCCTGATTGCATTAGATGGAGAGAGGTTTTTGAATACACACTTACGCGAACCTCCTGACCCGGTTTCCGGCCGGTCAGACTATAGCTTTTCGAAATCTATTTCTTCATCTTCCCTGACTTCCATAAGCCTTCCGTTCTCGCATTTCACCGTTCTCGCGGGGAATTTCTTGAGGATTGTATAGTTATGTGTGGCAATAACGACCGCTCTTCCCGTATTGCTGATATCTCTCAGGAGCTTTATAATGCCCTCTGATGTTTCGGGATCGAGGTTACCCGTGGGCTCGTCAGCCAGGATAATGTCGGGATCGTTGAGAAGAGCCCTTCCGATAACAACCCTCTGCTGTTCACCGCCGGATAGCTGGTGCGGCATCTTGTAGCCCTTGAGTCCGAGCCCCACTTTCTCAAGAACCTCTCCGATGCGGGCATCCGTTTCATTCTTGTTCTTCCATCCTGTAGCCTTCAGCACAAACTCAAGATTATCATTCACGGTCCTGTCTGTGAGAAGCTGAAAATCCTGAAAGACTATCCCGAGCTTTCTTCTGAGAAACGGGATCTCCCCGGTACTGATTTTTGACAGATTGAAACCGGCAACAAGCCCATCCCCCTCCTTCAGGGGGAGTTGTGCATTGATGGTCTTGATAAGACTCGTCTTTCCGCTGCCTACCCTCCCCACAAGGTACATGAATTCACTCCTGCGCACAGTGAGATTAACGTCCGACAGTACAAGATGATCCTGTTGCCAGATTTTGCAGTTCTTTAGCTCAATTATGGCATCCAGCGGAAGGTTTTCCTGCATTATTTTCTATTTGCTTCGCAAATTAATGAAAGAATTGATAATTAACATTTATATGTTGATAAAATCAGTAATAAAGGCCTTCCGACGGCGTTTATAAGTAGTAATTTTACTTTTTGCCAGCAGGAATGGAATCATGTCTATCTGTTTAAATACTAGTAGAATACAATATAGATCTGATTTTATGGGATTTCTTTTTAGCACCTGCTGTCAGACAAAATGAAATAACTTATGAACAGCAAAAGACTTTTATTGATAGCGGGCTTCATTTTATTATGTCTTTCACATGCATTCAGCCAGGCCTCTTTTTCCGGGGGACAGATGAACTCCAGGTTTAACAGGGGGATGGAGCTTTTCAGCAAGGAGAAGTATCCTGCAGCGATCAGGCTTTTTGATTCATACCTGGAGGACAACACGGAGAATGACATTATCCGGCGGAGCGATGCTGAGTATTTTGCGGCAATTTCCTCCCTGATGGTCTTCAATCCCGACGCTGAATACCGTATGATCAGATACATACAGACAAACCCCGGAAGTCCCAGGATCAATGAAGCGAGACTTTCTCTTGCAGATTACTTCTACCAGAACAGGAACTACAGGAGGGCGGCCTTCTATTATGGGACGGTCAACAGACAGGAGCTTACAGGCGAGAAGCTTGCGGAATACTTCTTCCGTCATGGATACTCTCTCTACGCTACCGGTGACAGACCGAGGGCACTTCTTATGTTCTCGGAAATAAAGGATATCGATACTGAATACACTGCACCGGCTGTGTACTACTTTTCACACATTGCTTACGAACAAAACAATTATCAGACAGCGCTTGATGGATTTACAAGGCTCAGGTACGATGAGACCTTTGGTTCTGTAGTGCCGTTCTATATTGCACAGATCTTATACCTCAACAAGGATTACGAGGGTATCCTTGCCATTGCCCCCGATCTCCTTGAATCATCGCCCAAAGAGAGAACCGTGGAACTTTATCGTTTCATCGGCGACGCATATTACAATAAGGGGATGTTCCAGGAAGCAATTCCTTATCTCGAGAGCTATGCCGCCGGAGCAAAGGCAAGCGCAAGGGAGGACAAGTACCAGCTTGGATTCTGCTACTATAAGACCGATCAGATCGATAAAGCTATCAGGATCCTTCTTGAAGCCGGAGCAAGGAACGATATACTGAGTCAGAATATCTGGTTTCTGCTTGGTGACTGCTATCTCAAAACAGGCGACAAGAAAAGAGCCCAGTTCGCCTTCGGAGAAGCTTCAAAGATGGATTACGACCCTAAAATAAAGGAGGAATCCCTGTTCAACTATGCCAGACTCACCTATGAGACCTCCTATTCACCGTTCGGTGAGGCCATCAACGCTTTCCAGCAGTACATCGACCTCTACCCTGGTTCCGACAAAATCGAAGAAGCCTACAACTACCTCGTGGCTACCTTCATGGAGGTCAGAAACTACAGGGCTGCACTGGCGTCCCTTGACAAAATCAGGGTAAAGAATGACAGGCTTGAGGAAGCTTACCAGAAGGTCGCTTTCTTCAGGGGCCTGGAACTTTTCAGGAATATGGAGCTTGAGGCTGCAATAGCTCATTTCGACAAATCGCTTGAGTTCCAGAAATACAGCAGGGACATCAGGGCAAGATCATTATACTGGCGCGGAGAAGCAAGGTACCGTTCGAGCCGGTTTGACCTGGCCAGGGATGATTATGAGGCTTTTATGAGTATACCGGGATCCGGAAGCCTTAACGAGAACAACCTGGTCAGATATAACCTGGGCTATGCCTGTTTCAATATGGAAGATTATACAAATGCCCTCACCCATTTCAGAAATTTCGAGGGTGGTACCACCCGTGCCGGTGCCGATGTTATTACCGACACCCGGTGCAGGATAGCTGATTGCTACTATATAACTACAAGATATCCCGATGCAATAAGTTATTATGACAAGGTAATCGATTACGGGAAGACTGATGCGGATTATGCTATGTTCCAGAAAGCATTTTCGCTGGGTCTTATGAACAACCACAGGGGGAAGGCAGATGTCCTGACCTCCCTGGTATCAAGATTCCCCGGATCTGCATATGTGCCAAATGCCGTCTTTGAAAGAGGCAGAGCTTTTGTGGTAATGGAGGATTTCAGAAGGGGAGAGGCAGATTTCAATACAGTTATTTCAGACTATCCTGCAAGCCCCTTTGTCCCGAGGGCAATTGTCCAGCTCGGTCTCCTTTATTACAACCAGGGCGATAACCAGAGGGCAGTTGCGCAATTCAGGAAAGTCATTGAGAATTACCAGTCAACACCTGAGGCGCGCAGTGCAATGACGGGACTCAGAAACGCCTATGTCGATATGAATGATGTTGAATCCTATTTTGCTTATGTTAAATCGCTTGGAGGATACGGGGATGTTACCCTTGCTGAAAAGGACTCACTCCTTTATACATCAGGAGAAAACCTTTATATGGCAGGAAGATGCGACAGAGCCACGGAAGTCTTCAGAAATTACCTTAGCGAATTCCGGACCGGAAGTTTCAGGATCAATGCCCAGTTCTACCTCGCGGAGTGCCTCTATTCTGCAGGTAACGCGAATGAGGCCCTTAAGCTCTACCAGGAGATCATCACAGTTCCAAACACACAGTTTATGGAACAATCCCTGATTACAGCCGCATCAATCCTGTACGACAGGGAGGAATACCTCTCAGCATCCAACCTTTATGAACGTCTCGAAAGCATTTCTGCCAACCCCGCAAACAGGCTGACCGCACTCAAGGGACAGCTCCGGTCCTCTTATCAGGCCGGAGACGCGCAGGCTACAATCAGATCCGCCAACAAGATAACCCAGGTTGGCAATGTACCTGATGAACTGAACAGAGAGGCTCTTTTCATGAGAGCCAAGGCGCGATACAGTCTGAATGAGTTTGAGGAAGCCCTAACTGATTTTCGCAGGGTTGCAACCGAAGTAACCACTTCTGAAGGAGCTGAATCGAAATACAGGGTTGCAGAACTTCTCAATAAGAGGGGATCTGTAAGCGAATCCGAAAGAGTTATTACGGAATTCATCGATCAGAACACCCCCCATCAATACTGGATGGCAAGGATCTTTCTCCTGCTGGCAGACATCAGCATAAGCAAGGGTGATACCCTGCAGGCCAGGGCAACACTCCAGAGCCTGAATGAATATTATACTACAGATAATGATGGTATCCGCGACGAGGTCAGAGCTAAACTCGCTTTACTGGATGCTGAAAAATAATATACAGAACAAGGAAATCGTATGATAATGAAGAGACTGATATCAGCTGCAATATTGTTACTAATTCTCCTGCCTG
>JAHYJA010000241.1 GCA_019429325.1 Bacteroidales bacterium | reverse complement strand
CCACGAAAGAGCTCATCGATGCAGTATCTCCGGATAACCCGGTTGTTCTCAGCAGGGCCGACGGCCATTCTGTGCTTGTCAACAGCTATGTTCTGAGGAATTCAGGAATTTCGAGGGAGACACCTGATCCTTTTGGAGGTGAGATTATGAAAGATCCGGTGACGGGTGAACCTACCGGTATTCTGAAAGAAACTGCTGAGAACCTTATCAGAACAGGAGCTGTAAGGGCACAAAGAACACCTGAGGAAGAAGCTGAAAGAAGCCGTAACGGATATCTCCTCGCCCTTAAGGAAGCCAGAGAGTATGGTGTGACGAGCATACAGATCCCGGGAAATGCAAACTTCGGAATGTATGAGCAGTTAAAGGAAGAAGGCCTGCTAACGAGCCGGATAGATATCGGGAAACCTTTAACAGGAGATCCTGTCCGGCTTAAAGAGTACCTTGAGGTCGCCGATAAATACTCCCCTGAAGGAAACTGGATCAGGTTCGGATACCTCAAAGCCTTCATTGACGGAACAATAGGCTCGGGAACTGCCCTGATGTTCGAACCCTTTGCCGACAATCCCACTTCATCCGGACTGGCAATGATGCCCTATGAAGAATTTGAACAAATGGTTGTTGCAGCTGATAAAATCGGTTTTCAGATAGGGGTGCACTCAATCGGCGACAAAGGCAACAACTGGACCCTTAATGCATTCGAAAAGGCTCAGAAGGTGAATGGCAGCCGCGACAGCAGGCACCGAAGTGAGCATGCACAAACCCTCGCATTGACGGATATACCCAGGTTTGCACAGCTGGGTGTAATACCATCAATGCAACCTACTCACTGTATAACCGATAAAAGGTTCTATGAAAAGCGTGTCGGCATTGAGAGATGCAAAGGTGCTTACGCCTGGAGAAGTCTCATAGATACCGGTTCATTTCTGGCTTTTGGGACCGACTACCAGGTAGAACCGCTAAACCCGATGGAGGGACTCTACGCTGCTGTAACAAGGAAGGACAGGCTTGGCGAGGATGGTGACGGCTGGTTTCCGGAGCAAAAACTGACAATGGAAGAAGCAATCAGGTATTACACCCTGGGGTCTGCTTATGCACAATTCATGGAGGACCGCAAAGGGATGATTAAAATGGGGTATCTGGCTGATATCGTTATTGTTGACAAAGACCTGCTGACCATTCCGGAAGATGAGATCATGAAAACGAAAGTGGATTACACGATAACGGGAGGAAAAATTGTGTACGAATCAGGGAGATGACCCCTCTGGCGCTGCGCGCCATCTCCCCTGAAAGGGGAGAGTAGAGAAACCCCTCTGGCGCTGCGCGCCATCTCCCCTGAAAGGGGAGAAAAATCTCTAATCCTAAATACAAATGTAGCTGAATGATAGCGCATTACCCCCCCTCCCAGGGGGGGCAGGGGGGGTGTTTAATTCGTATTCTGTATCCTCTTATAGTGCCTGCAGAATTTTCATTGCTCCCAAGGGGGGGCAGGGGGGGTGTTTTATTCGTATTCTGTATTCTCTTCAAGGGCCTGCAGAATCCTCATTGCTTCCTCCCGGCTGGTGCCGCAAAACTCCTCCTCAGCCTGAAAATCAGAACACACCTTAGGCCTCGATGGATCTCCGTAAAGTGCACACCTGTAGTCCCCGAGAAGATGAATACACCTCACCCCTGCCGGCTTTCCGTCAGGCATCCCATGTATTGGCGACGAAATCGAAACAGCTATGCAACAGGCTCCGCAATTCTTCCTGCAATCCATTACCTATTCATTATTGAGCAAATAACGACAAAATTTTCTTCAATTGAAATGATTCCTGCCCTGCTAAGCTGAATTCAACATTTCGTAGCCTGATTCCTGCATTCTGCAGTGTCTGTTGTGAATTCTAATTACTAGAGCTTACCTTATATATATGAAAATGCCGGAGGAATACAAGGAGAAAAATTGAGCCGTTCAATGTAATGTTATCATACGCTATACTGTCTAATTATTTTACATTAACTTAATTGGCATTATCATCTATATGTCTGAATTTGTGATACTTGCAAGTTCGGCATATCATTTGCTTTATTGTTGAAAACTTTAAACAAGAAATGAAAATTATAATCCGGATAGCGATATTTTTCTTTTTCCTTACTCCTCAGAATATTTTTGCTCAGGCTAAAATATGGACACTTGAGGAGTGTATAGATTATGCTGTAGCAAATAATCTCGGACTTCAGAGACAGATGCTTCAGACAGAAACAGCTGAAGTTAATCTTCTGAAGGCAAAGTTGGATATTTTACCGTCCCTTAACTTCGGCTCTGATGCACGCGTAGGGTTCGGAAGGTCAATCGACCCGGTAACGAACCTGATAACCTTCAAGCAGAATTTAAGCAATTCATTCTCCCTGAGTTCAACGATTCAGCTTTTTAACGGTTTTGCCACCCTTAATACAATTTCCGCGAACAAGTTTATGGTAAAGGCCGGGCTGGAAACTGACAAAGTGGCCAGGAATACTCTGATTATTAATATCCTGGGGGCATATTACCAGGTGCTCTATGCCAGGGGGCTTGAAAATGCGGCAAAAATGCAACTTGATCTTTCGGAGAAACAACTTTTCAGAATTCAAAAGACCGTCGAAACAGGAAGAGAATCTGTTTCGAGGCAGTTTGAAATGGAAAGCAGGGTCTCCGAAGACAGGCTTTCGTTTACCATAGCAAGGAATTCCACCAGCCAGGCTGTAACATCCCTGAAGCAGATGCTCCAGCTTGAGCCCGGAACGGAGTTCGATATTCTGATGCCGGAACTGGAAAATACCCTTATTACCGACAGGAGTTTTGACCCTGACAGTGTTTATAATATTGCATCTGA
>JAHYJA010000048.1 GCA_019429325.1 Bacteroidales bacterium | reverse complement strand
TTGTCATGGATCTTAATATCCCGGGTTTCGCCTCCTATGTAGAAACCGTATGAATCCCTGTCCATCCCGTTGTTTTCAATAGTATTACCCGTAAATGTATTCCTGTGACCGCTGTTCTGCTCATTCTCATTGCGGAAAAAGACCCCGTGGCGGGCATTCTCAAACACATGATTATTCTCGAAGATATTGTCAGTGTCTTTGTGACCTATTGAAATCCCGTTATCCCCGTTGCCATAAACCTTATTATTCCTGAAAATCCCGTTCTGTACACGCCAGCATAGAAATATCCCGTCACCTACATTATTGCGGCTGACACAATTTTCAACTGTCGAACGGTCCGATCCGGTGCCGGGATGGAAACCCAGTCCATTACCTTCTGAGGCCTCACATCCCCTGAAAACGATATTTTCGGTGATCTGCCAGCTGAAGGAGTCACCGTTGAACTCATTCACCTTCACGTTTTCTACCAGGCAGTTCCTGGATTTATGGATATATATTCCGCCTCCCCGGCATCCATTTATGTAATCGTTTGTGCTTTTCTCCCCTTCAATAACAAGGTTCGAGATCTTAACGTTTTCAACATCAACTACTTCTACAATCGAGAAGCTATTTGAAACAGTTCCGTTCAGGGAGGCTACGTAATCATTTACGGTCCGGTTGTCGAAATAAATGACATTATCCTGAATATCGGTAATAACTGCCGTAGTGACATCCCAGGCCTGGTTGTGCTTATCATCAAACAATTGAATGCCCATTCCTTTTTTAAAACCGCTCACATCCTTCACTACTGCTTTTAACATACCCCAGTCGGCATCGATTATGAAGCTGGTTTTGAACCCGCTGCATTTTCTTAAAATGGTAGCATCGCCTGATCCGGTCAGCGAAGTGTTTTCAGGTACACGTACCGGACCGCTTATCTCATAAACACCGGGATTCAGTCTTACAACACCTCCTCCTCTGGTTCTGAGGGCATCGAGGGCTATCTGTATCGCCCCGGAAGTGAAGCCCGGGACATCAGTTCCGGGACCTCCGACAGTGATTTCATGTACGGCATACCTGATATCAACCAATCCTGTGGATTGGCTGTAACTTCCCTGCTCATGGAGGAGCCAGATGCATATAAGACAAAAGAATCCGGTTAATTTGTTCTTCATGGTTTGAATATTTAGTCTTTAAATATACTAATAAATCTGCCTGATAGGGGACTAAAGTCCCGGAGCAAAAAAGGGGGGAGCTTCTGCAGTCCGTCAGCTGAAGCTGACGGCAATTGAGACCTCCGGATTATGAGGCCTGGCAATCTGAAGCACAGTCAATTGCCGTTGGCTTCAGCCAACGGCCAGGAGATACCCCGATGTTATGGGGCTTCAGCCCCGAAACAGAGCATCAGCTGAAGCCTGATAGGGGACTAAAGTCCCGGAGCAAAAAAGGGGGGAGCTTCTGCAGTCCGTCAGCTGAAGCTGACGGCAATTGAGACCTCCGGATTATGAGGCCTGCGCTAAAGCTGACGGCAATTGAGACCTCCGGATTATGAGGCCTGCACTGAAGCTGACGGCAATTGAGACCTCCGGATTATGAGGCTTGCGCTAAAGCTGACGGCAATTGAGCCAGCTTAGAGCTGTAAAGGATATAAACTGTATACATTGCAGACGGGATAATAAAAGAGGACAGTTAAATATATCCTCTATTTAAATTGTGATCCAGCTGGGGCTCGAACCCAGGACCCCATCCTTAAAAGGGATGTGCTCTACCAACTGAGCTACTGAATCTTCCCCTGTTTTTTGCGAGTGCAAATTTACTATAAAAATGTTTTATTCCAAATTCTGAATTTTTTTTTCAGATTTATTGTAATGATCCGCCTGGTCAATCGTCATGCAAATGATTGATAAAATAAAAATTTTAATTATGAAAAGGACAATTTACCTAATTTGCTTTGCAAGTCTGCTGACGACGGCATTAAGCGGACAGAGATCGATTGATGCACTCTTCAATAAATACTCAGGGAAGGAAGGATTCGTTACGCTTACATTCAGCGGAGATATCCTGAAATTCGTTTCGAACATGGACAATGGTCTCACAGATAGCGCCATGCCTGCGGAGATAACCGAAATCAGGATGCTCATTCAGGAAGATAAGGAGATGAAGGCGGCAAGTTTCTACGATGCTGTTGTCAGAGAAATTAATCAGAGAGAATATGAGGAGTTCATGAGAGTCAGCAAATCCGATCAGGAGTTGAGGATGCTGGTGAAAACAGAAGGGAACAAATTGAGAGAGTTCCTGCTGATAGCAGGAGGTAAGGATAATCTGCTTATCCAGATCAAGGGAAACATGACAAGGAAAGAAGCAAGGAAATTCTCAGACGAAATGCAAAAGAACATGGATTGATTTTTTCCACCACAGGTCAGGATAGGATTATGTGCCTATCTTTGGGACTGATCGTGATTAATCCGGCTGAGAATGAACCGTGTTGATTTCAACAGTATAATCTTAAGGATAAGCAGAAAACTGTTCAGGTATGCTTACAGGGTTCTTAACAATCAGCAGGAGGCTGAGGATGCAGTGCAGGAGGTCTGCATAAAGCTCTGGGAAATGAGAGACAGATTAAATCAATATGACAGCATTGAGGCTTTAAGTACGACAATGATCAGGAACCACAGCATCGATCTGCTCAGAAGGCGTAAAGCTGTTGAATATGAACATATTAATACCATCCATCAATATCCCGGATCCACTCCGTCACCACAGGAACAGATGGAAAGAAAGGAATCTTACAACATCATCAGCGAAATTATTGAGAAGTTACCTCCCGTTCAATGCGAAATGATCCGGCTTCGTGATATTGACGGACTTACATACGATGAGATCTCAGCAAAGACTAACCAGACCATCAACAATATCAGGGTAATATTGTCACGTGCAAGAAAGAGTGTAAGAAACGATTATAAAAAATACCGTCATGAAAAATAAGGATGTGATATTACTGCTGGAGAAGTACTACAACGGAGAAACCTCCGAGGAAGAAGAATCGATCCTGAAAGAGTATTTCAGTAATGACAATATTCCTGAGATCTTTCGGGAGGATCAGGAGATCTTTGAATTCTTTTTAAAAGAAAAGAGTGTCATGGAACCCTCCCAGGGATTTGATGAGCGACTTATTTCGGCAATAGACAGTCAGGAATACTCTGCCGGAAAAGGGAGAATAAGGAGGATGCTAATAACCATCACCGCTATTGCCGCAGGATTGCTTATCCTTTTTGGTACCTGGTTCTTTTTCAAGCAGAATACCGGCCCAAAAGACACTTTTTCCGATCCTGAAATAGCCTATATTGAAGCTATGAAGGTCCTGCATAACGTTTCATACCGCCTTAACAGTGGTACCAGGGCACTGGAAACCGTTGGCAAATTGCATGAGATTACTGAAAGGAGCTTAAATACAATAAACAGGTCAACAGTGAAGATTGAAAAGAATATTGGTACTCTGGATCAATATATTAAAGCACTTGAAGATATAAATAACCTGAGCAAACAATAGAAAAACGAAAATATGAAGAAGCTGATTTTAATAACCACAGTAATCTGTCTGGCATCTGTACTTAACGGCCAGACAAATCCCGTTGAGGAAATGTTCGATAAATACTCTGAAAAGGAAGGTTTTACAACTGTCTACATATCAGGCAGAATGTTCAATCTTTTTTCAGACAAATCCAGCGAGGCTGAAGTTAAAGTGATGCGCCGCCTTAAGGGAATAAGAATTCTTACGGTAGAAGATCCCCTGCTTAACAAGAGCATCAATTTTTATACCGAGCTGAGCCGCAAGCTCGATAAGTCGGCATATGAAGAGCTGATGGTTGTGAAAGAGAAGAACGAAGTAACAAGATTTCTTATCAGACAAAAAGGTGACACCATCACCGAGCTTCTTGTTGTCTCGGGAGGCCCAGAGGGGAATGTTCTTATCTCAATAACCGGAGACCTCGATCTGAAGGCAATATCCGAACTCTCGAAAACTTCTGGTATCGACGAACTCAAAGAACTTGAGAATATCGAGAAGAAGTCCCCCTGAAAGCCCCGGAAAATGTCACATGTTTATTGTATTTATCAGTCCGTATAATTTGCTATTATCTTTCTAAATTGCTTACTTTCCGGTAATACTCTTTCATTAAATCGATACCGGTGGTAGCCAACAAAATACAATCTGAATACAGGGCATTACTCAAGGCGGCAAGAGGTACGATCAAGACTTCTGACATAATTAAGATCAGAAAAGCCCTTGATCTGGCAATAAAAGCGTGCGGGGATAATATTACTATCACAGGTGAGCCGGCTGCGCTACATGCCCTTTCAGTGGCAAGGATCATTGCGGGAGAAATGGGGCTTGGCCTTACCTCTATAATAACAGCTCTTCTGCATGATTCGTATGGAAGGCTGGAATACACCAGAGAGGAGCTGATAAAAGAGTTCGGTAAAAGAAGCGTTGACATTCTTGACGGCTTTTCACGGATCACCGGCATTGATTCCATGCAGTCGTCATATCAGGCCGAAATCTTTCGCAAGCTGCTGCTGAGCCTGGCTGACGACGTCCGAGTCATACTTATCAAGCTGGTAGAGAGGCTCCAGTATATGAGAAATCTTGACAAGGCTCCTGAGAAAGAGCGGCTGCCTCTGGCCTCCGAGACATATTTCCTTTATGCGCCTCTGGCTCACCGGTTGGGATTTTATAACATAAAGTCGGAAATGGAGGACCTGGCTGTTAAGTACCTTGAGCCGGATCAGTACAGAAGCATTGAGGCCAGATTAAAACAGACCACCGCATCGAGGAACAGACTTATCCGGGAATTTTCGGCCCCTCTTATTGAGAAGTTTGAAAAACAGGGTTTTAAGTTTCATATTAAGAGTCGTACCAAATCAATCCATTCCATAATGCTTAAAATGAAAAAGCAGGAAGTGGAACTTGAGGAGGTATATGATCTGTTTGCCATAAGAATAATCCTTGACAGCACTCCGGAAAATGAAAAATCTGATTGCTGGAGGGCTTATTCCATTGTTACTGACCTCTATCAGCCAAATCCAAGCAGGCTGAGGGACTGGATCTCGGTTCCGAAATCGAACGGCTATGAGTCTCTCCATACCACAGTGGTGGGTCCCGGCAACAAATGGGTCGAGGTACAGATAAGATCAGTGAGAATGGATGAGATAGCGGAGAAAGGGCTGGCGGCTCACTTTAAATACAAGGGTCTGAAAGGTGAGAGCGGGCTTGATACCTGGCTGACGAGGATGAGGGAGATCCTCGAATCGTCCGAAAAGGAGGACACCACCTTTCTCGACCAGGTACGATCAGGTCTCTATACTGATGAAGTGTTTGTATTTACTCCCAAGGGCGATCTGCGGCAGCTGCCAGCCGGCTCAACAATTCTTGATTTTGCCTTCGACATTCACACTGCAGTCGGGGCATCCTGTGTTGGAGGGAAGGTGAACGGTAAAAATGTAACAATAAGATATGTCCTGCAAAACGGTGACCATGTGTCGGTGATAAGGTCAAAAAACCAAAAGCCCAAACGCGACTGGCTGTCGTTCGTTGTTACAAGCAAAGCCAAAGCGAAGATAAAACAGGTACTTAACGAAGAAAAAGTAAAAGCCGCATCTGAGGGGAAAGAGATACTGATGCGCAGGCTCAGAAACTGGAAAATGACATTTGGCGATGCAGTTGTCAAGAAACTGCTTGATTCCTATAACCTTAAGACTTCTCAGGATCTTTATTTCCAGATCGCTTCGGAAAAGATCGATTTACTTGAGATCAAGGATTTATTGCAGAAGGAGGAAAAGAATGAAACTGTGCCTTCTGCCCCTGTCGTACAGGAGAAGGAAGTGAAGGATTTATTTGGTACGCAATATTCTGATTTTCTTGTAATTGAGGGCAAGGTTGATGGTCTTGACTATAAGCTCGCAAAATGCTGTAATCCGGTGATGGGCGACAATATCTTCGGATTTGTAACGATAACGGAGGGCATCAAGATTCACAGGACAAGTTGTCCCAATGCCCATTATCTGATAGACCGGTATCCATACAGGATAGTGGGTGCACACTGGACAAAGCCGGTATCCACCTCCCTGTTTACGGCAGCAATAAAGATAACCGGTGTAGAAGACATTGGTATTGTAAACAAGATTGCTGATGTATTGTCAGATTACAAGGTCAATGTCAGAAGTTTCAACTACAACATGGATGATGGTATGTTTGAAGGGCAGCTTAATATAATGGTGACCAATAACAATGTTCTTCAGGGAGTTATACGCAGAATCCAGTCCATCAAAGGGGTAATAAGGGCAGTTCGTTACAGTGCCCCCGGATAGTTGTCATCCATAGCGCAGGTCGGGCCTGACCGGCAGGCGGGCCAGTTTTTCGACTTCCAGCGAAGGGAATCCAAACTCTTCAACAACTTTGCCAAGGATAAGGTATGTTCCGCTCCCTTTAAACGGGTAATTATTAAGCGATTGTGCAAAATGGGTAGTATCGAAGAAGTTACCTTCAGCATCGATGAAGCACCCGAAATTCATCCATTCCTTCTTAACTGTCTTAATGTATTTAATTGTTACAAGGTGTCCCACCATCCTGATTATCTTTCCGGTATGCCTGATCATCCCGCGTGCCATAACGTCGCCGCGGAATGGTGTCTCAAGCATGTCGAACCAGCTCATTGATACAGGGAATCCCAGAAGTTCTATTTCATCATAGGCATCGTCGAGTTTTCCCTGTTCGAAATCAGGAAGGGTGAATTTGCGGAGAGGGGAGGGGAAGAGCGGTTTCATCGGGTCCTGCCTGGTTTTGTTCATCATCATGTGGGCTTCCCAGAGCAGGAGTGCTTTCTTTTTGCCGGTAAACCTGAATGCTCCGGCTTTTATCAGAAGGATAGTCTGTTCCAGTCCGGGAGCGGTCCGGATGACAAAATCGTTCAGGTCGCTGAAAGGGCCGTCGCTTTTTCTTATTTCCTCAATTGAGCGGGCAAGCTTTTCCCCGATGCTCATTATATGAATAAAGCCCAGGTATATATCTGAGTCATAAATAGTTGTTGTATAGTTGCTTTTATTGATGCATGGTAACTGGATAACAGCTCCGTACCTTTTTGCTTCATGAACATACACCCAGGTTTTGTAAAAGCCTCCGAAATTATTTATAACTGCCACCATAAATTCCAGGGGGAAGTGGGCTTTCAGGTAGAGACTCTGGAAGCTTTCGACGGCATAGGATGCGGAATGGGCTTTGGAGAATGAATACCCGGCAAATGACTCAATCTGTCGCCACACTTCCTTAATGATCTCCTCGCTGTATCCCTTCTCTCGGCAGTTGGAGAAAAACCTGCTGACTATCCGCTGCATCTCCTGTTTTGAGCGGTATTTGCCGCTCATGGCGCGACGCAGGGTGTCGGCATCGGCTAGGTCGAGTCCTGCAAAGTGATGACACACTTTCAGTACATCTTCCTGGTACACCATAACTCCGAATGTCTCTTCAAGCTGTTCCTTCATCACGGGGTGTATGTATTCGAATTTTCCGGGGTTATGGAAACGGTAGATGTACTCCCTCATCATTCCCGAGCGGGCAACGCCCGGTCTTATGACGGAGCTGGCAGCGACCAGTGTGGTATAATCATCACACCTGAGTTTCTGAAGGAGTCCGCGCATTGAAGGGCTCTCGATATAAAAGCACCCTTTTGTCTCTCCGGTTCTGAGGTACTCTTTAACCTTCCTGTCGTCTTTAAACTTCCGGACTGCATGCACATCCACATCAACGGCTCGGTTGCGCATTATTATCTCAGCACTTTCACGGATATGTCCGATACCGCGCTGACTCAGAATATCGAGCTTTTCAAATCCGATCTCCTCGGCGGTATACATGTCCCACTGGGTGGTTGGGAATCCCTTCGGGGGCATGTCGAGTGCGGTGTAGCAGGTCAGGGGCTCTTCGGAGATAAGTATGCCTCCGGCATGGATGCTTCTCATGTTTGGGAAATCGGCAATCCTGACGCCTGTTCTGAAGATGGTGTCTGTTATCCCGTTCCTGTTTGCCTCCGACGACGGGTTTTCGATCAGGGCATCTATCTCTTCTTTGGGGAGCCCGTGCACTTTTCCGAGCTCGCGCACTATCGACCTGCCCCGGAAAGTGCTGATAGTGCCGAGAAGGGCAGTGTGGCTGTGTCCGTATCGCTTGAAAATGTAATCGATCACCTCATCCCTCTCTTTCCATGAGTAGTCGATGTCGAAGTCGGGCGGACTGCTTCGTTTGGGATTGATAAACCTCTCAAAGTAAAGGTTAAGATCGACAGGATCAACATTGGTGATCTTCAGGCAATACGCAACAATCGAGTTTGCCCCGCTGCCACGGCCGACATGATAAAATCCCCTGGCCATTGAATAGCGGACAATGTCCCAGGTAATAAGGAAGTAAGCTGAGAATCCAAGCCTGTCGATTATCTCAAGTTCATGTCTTATCCTTCTCTTTGCCTCTCTATTCTCTTTACCATACCTGTAGATCATGCCATCCCATGCCAGTTTCTCAAGCAGGAGCTTGTCGTCGTACCTGCTTGCCGAATAGATCTTTTTATTTTTCAGGGTCTCGCGGTCAAAACAGAGAGTGCAGTTGTCCAGCAGTTCACGGGTGTTTCTTATTACCCGGGGATGATCCCGCGCAATTGTTCCGTTAACCTGCTCTTCCCCGAAATACTCATTCCCGTCCGCACACTGGTCAGGTTTAAGGTGGCTGAGAAGGATATTGTTATCGACTGCCCTGAGGCTTTTATGGATCGGGATATCATCAGGGCCGGAGAATGTAACGGGTTGCAGAAGCACCATTGAATCTCTGCTGAGTGATCCCGGCAATGTCAGAAGGCGGTTAATTTCATGAGGTTTTATCCCTATACGCTCATTATCATACAGTTTCCTGTCAGGGATTTTTCTCAGCGGGTATATTGTATAAACTTCTGAAAAGACCGGGGCAGGGAAGGGGAGGGGGCTTCCTTCAAGATTATGTTCTGAGAGAAATTCATTCAACTCTCTGAACCCCTTGTTATTACGGGCTATTCCGATATACAGCAGTTCGTTTTTGTTTCTGAACTCAATACCTGCTGACGGTTTTATGTTGTGTTTACTGCATTCACCTGCAAATTCGGGTATTCCTGTTGAGTTATTGATATCTGTCAGTGCTATTGCATCCGCCTTTGCCGCAACAGCTTTTTGCACGAGCTGTTCCACGGACATCATTCCGTAACGAAGGCTGTAGTATGAATGGCAGTTTAAATACATGTTTTAAGTGCCTAAAGTGCCTAAAGTGCCTAAAGTGCCTAAAGTGCCTAAAGTGTCTGAAATGCCTGAGGTGTAATTCTTTACTTGAGGCGCTCCGAACTCTAGGCACTCCAAACTCTCTTTATTCTCTCCTCCATCATCTCCTGTTCTTTCAGTGCGTTTTCGAGCTGTTTGAGGGCTCTTTCCTCCCTTTCGCTGACGGTCATTACTCCGGCGGCTCTTCGTACCGCATTGCGCCCAAAGCGTTTCCTGAGCTTGTCCATTGCCATATAGAGGTTCACCTTTTCGGGAGTATCGTCAAACATGTCGAGCTGCTGAACTCCTCTTACCATGTGGCTGAATCTCACGCCGATGAGCCTGATGAGCATACGCCTCTGGTAGAGCCGGACAAAAAGTTCTTTGGCTATATCTGCAAGAACATGATCGAACGATGTGTATGGTATCCGTTTCTGCAGAGTATGGGTGTCGAAGTTCGAATACCTTATTTTCACCGTAACGCACGATGCAAGCTTCTCCTGTTTCCGGAGCTCGTACGCGATCTTTTCCACCATGCTTACCAGTATCTGGTTAAGCCTTGCCACATCGGTAGTATCTTTTTCGAAAGTGTGTTCGGTGCTTATCGATTTTTGTTCCGAGTAGCTGATGACGGGGGTGGAGTCGATCCCGTTTGCTCTTTTCCATACTTCAATGCCGTTTTTTCCCATCAATCTTTCGAGCATCTCTGCAGGGATGTTCCTTAGGGTGTAAATAGTGGCAATACCCATTGAACGGAGTGTATGGAAGGTCTTCTGGCCGATCATCGGTATTTTTCTTATCGACAGCGGGTCAAGGAAGGGGAGGACAATCTCTTTTTCCACCTCTATTTCCCCGTTCGGTTTTGCCTCTCCTGTCGCAATCTTTGAAACGGTCTTGTTAACTGAAAGCCCTGCGGATATTGGCAGTCCGGTCTCTTTCATTATGACCTGCCGCAGTTCGTGCGCCCACTTATGACACCCGTAAAAGCGATCCATGCCTGTGAGATCAATATAATGCTCGTCGATTGAGGATTTCTCGTACAATGGCGACCTTTCAGCAATTATTTCTGTCACCATGCGGGAGTAATTACTGTACGCTTCCATGTCGCCCCTTATCACTATTGCCTCCGGGCACATGACCCTGGCCATCTTCATGGGCATGGCAGAGCTTACCCCGTATTTCCGAGCTTCATAGCTGCAGCTCGATACCACACTGCGGTCCGACATGCCGCCGATTATCACCGGCCTGCCGTTCAGCCTGCTGTTTCTGAGCCTCTCTACCGACACGAAAAAGGTGTCGAGGTCAAGGTGAAGGATGGAGCGTTCTATGTTACCGGCAGTAAACATTTTACGATAATAATTGCTCTGTGTCCCTCTGTGTCTTCTCCGGATTTCCTCTGTGAAATAAAAAAGATGAAGAACTTTCACAGAGAAACACAGGGGAGTCACAGAGATGCACGGAGAGGCGTCATATTTTTTTACGTTTTTTTGTTTATGTCAAAATTATATTTTACTTTTGATTAGAAATTAATCAAGTTTATGATTACAATATAATCAATTTTTTATTATGTACTTCGCATCGAACATAAAATTTTTAAGAAAAAGAAGGGGCAGGACTCAGGACGAATCAGCTGCCGCACTTAACCTGAAACGTTCAACCCTGAGCGGTTACGAGAACGGGGTTGCACAACCGGGGATTGAAACACTGGTTTCGTTTTCGCGATATTTCAATATATCTATTGATACATTGCTGAAGATCGATATTACGAAACTGTCGGAAAGTCAGCTGGGTGAACTGGAAAGGGGATACGATGCCTATGTAAGTGGCAGTAACCTTAGAGTACTAACCACAACAGTCAATTCCGGTAACAGGGAGAATATTGAGCTGGTGCCTGAGAAGGCAAAGGCAGGCTATACCACGGGTTATGCCGATCCGGAGTTTATCGGGGATCTGCCGGTGTTCAATCTGCCCTTCCTGTCAGATAACAGGAAATACAGAACATTTCAGCTCAGAGGAGACTCCATGCTTCCCATACCTGACGGTTCGTGGGTTACCGGAGAGTTCCTTCAGGACTGGATGAATATCATCAGTGGCAAGGCTTATATTGTTTTTACCATTAATGACGGTATTGTTTTCAAGATTCTGGAAAACAATCTTAAAAAAGACGGGAAGCTTGTGCTCTATTCACTAAATCCTGTTTATGAACCTTATGAAGTACATGTGAATGAGGTCAGGGAGATATGGAAATTCGTCAATTATATAAGCAATGAGCTTCCCGATCCCGTACTGCCCGAGAAACAACTTATACAGGCAGTGGCAGTAATTAAAAATGACCTTGAGAGGATAAAGGCTAAACTCGGGGCAGATATTTCAGATATAGAGGAAGAAACCTGAAAGCCCGGCCTATTCTTTCGTGAGTTCTATTATGAGCTGTATTATTTTCTCATGTTCAGAAGCTGGGATCTCTCCGTAATAAACAGCGCGGCAGACCCTGTTCTTGTCCAGTATCACGACACTGTAACTGTCTTTCGGCATTCCCCATATATCCTGCAGGACTCCCTTGTAGTCGAACAGTATCGTAGTATCATACTTCCTGGCCTTATTGCCGGCAATGAGCCGGATAAGACCATTCGGCTTCCATGTGGACTTTGTATCAACAATACCGAATCCCTTGAAATCATCCCTGCTGATCCTTTTATCAATATCCACAGCCTTGTCAATTGCATCATTGAAGGGATCGTTAAGATCGGATTCGTCGGGATCGACATAATTGACCTGCAGAACTTTTCCAGGCCACGAATTCATCGTGAATTCATTCTTGTCAGCATCAGGGAAGCTCCATTCCGGAGCTTTCATGCCTACAACAAGCTTAGTGCCAGACTGGCCACTTAAAGCAAGGAATGTAAAAGAGACGAACAAAAGAGAGAAGATCAGTTTTTTCATAAGGCAGATTTTAAATTGTTACGAAATATATGAATTATTTACATAAAAATAATTTTTGATCTTTTAATAGTAGTGTCGCCAACTATATTACTTTTGCACTCTTAATTTTCACAATGCAGTCGATAAGAAATATTGCAATAATTGCACATGTCGATCACGGCAAGACAACACTTGTCGACAGGATCATTCAGGAATGCCAGGCGCTCGATCAGAGGAAGGCGGCTGGTGAGCTCATTCTCGACAGCAATGAGCTGGAGAAGGAAAGAGGAATAACCATTACTTCCAAAAACGTATCAGTTTATTATAAAGAAGTTAAAATCAATATAATAGATACTCCCGGTCATGCTGATTTCGGAGGAGAGGTCGAACGTGTCCTCAAAATGGCCGATGGTGTGCTCCTACTGGTTGATGCCCTGGAGGGTCCTATGCCCCAGACAAGATTCGTGCTTGGCAAGGCAATAAACCTCGGACTGAAACCAATAGTTATCGTTAACAAGGTCGATAAGGAAAACTGCAGGCCTGAAGAGGTTGAGCACGATATATTTGAGCTCATGTTCAACCTCAATGCCACTGATGATCAGCTTAATTATAAGACCGTCTTCGGTTCTTCCAAATACGGTTGGATGAGCAGTGACTGGAAAGAACCGGCAGATAATATAAGGTATCTTCTCGACACTATACTGGCTGAAATCCCTGAAGCTCCCTACGTGTCCGGGACACCTCAGATGCAGGTGGCATCCCTCGACTATTCAAGCTATGTCGGCCGGATAGCGATCGGAAGGGTTTTCAGGGGTGATCTGAACGCCTTTACTGATTATACCTTATGTAAAAACTATGGATTACAGCTTAAAGTCAGGATAAAGGAGCTCTTTACATTTGAAGGACTGGGAAGACTGAAACAAGACTCTGTAAGAAGTGGTGATCTTTGTGCAATTGTTGGTCTCGATGATTTCGAGATAGGGGACACAGTGGCTGACCTGTCCGAACCGGAGGCTCTTGAGCGCATAGAGATCGATGAGCCAACCATGAGTATGGTTTTTACGATCAACAATTCTCCTTTTTATGGGAGGGAGGGAAAATTTGTAACATCCAGGCACCTGCGTGACAGATTGTTCAGGGAGACGGAAAAAAACCTCGCACTTAGGGTTGAAACCACTTCCTCAGAAGATACCTTTATTGTTTACGGCCGGGGAATTCTTCACCTGTCCATAATGATCGAGACGATGAGAAGGGAGGGTTATGAATTTCAGGTCGGGAAACCCAGGGTGATAATTAAAACTGACAACGGTGTCAGGAAAGAGCCTTACGAGATCCTGACAGTGGATGTACCCCATGATTTTTCAGGCAAGGCCATTGAACTTGTTACACGCAGGAAAGGAGAGATGCTTGTAGTGGACAAGAGGGGAGATCTTACCCATCTCGAGTTTGACATACCATCCAGATCACTTATAGGATTGAGAAACAATATGTTAACTGCGACTTCGGGTGAGGCGGTAATGCATCACAGGTTCAGGGGTTATGATAATTATGCAGGAGATGATCTTCTGCCTAAACCAAACGGATCGCTCATTTCACTTGAACAGGGAATCGCCAGCGGATATGCAATTGACCGTCTCCAGGACAGGGGCAGATTCTATATTGATCCAGGAGATCCGGTTTACACAGGGCAGGTGATCGGTGAAAATACTCGAGCCAGCGACATGGAGGTCAACATAATAAAAGGCAAGAAACTGACCAATATGAGAGCCTCCGGTTCAGATGATAATCTCAAGATCGTTCCAAGGCTCAAATTCTCGCTTGAAGAATCAATGGAACAGATAAAGGATGATGAATACCTGGAAGTGACGCCTTTAAACCTGAGAATGCGCAAATTCCGACTGGCAACCAATGTCAGCTCTTTTCCGGCATAGCTTCAGTATTCACTAAGAAAATCATTCAGAGGCTTCATCGCCCTGCACGCACCAACAATGTGATCGAAGCATTTTACGCCGGTAACTTCTGAATCCGGGATCTGATCTGAGACCAGATAGCTCTTCATTTTAAGGAGTTCTATGAAAGGGTGATCTTTCGGGTAACCCTTTGGAGCCGTTCTGAGCTTTTCACCTTCAATCTCTCCGAAGTAACCTGTGAAATTCCTGTTTTTGATTATCCTGATAAATTCTTCACCCTGTTCAGAAATTTTTTCCCTGATTGCAGAAAGCCATGGAGCAGGGGGCATGTATGCACCACCCGCAACCATGCTGTTGTTGCCTGGTTCTATATGAATATAATAACCTGCATACCTGTCAGCAAATTTCTTTCCGCCCCTTACGATAAATGCACCCAGATGGGTCTTATAGAGTGTTTTGTCGCTTGAGAATCTTATATCGCGGTTTATTCTGTAGGTACAGCTCCTGACGTCAAGCCCTTTAAACACAGTGTCAAATTCAGAAACCTTATCAATTACAGCCTGAACGAATGATTCATAATTCGTTTTCGCCTCTTCATACCTATCGCGGTTTTTCGCAAACCATTCCCTGTCGTTGTGCCTGCTGAGATCTGTCAGGAAATCGAGGGTAGATCTTTGTATCTGGTTCATATTTTTTCGTGTTATTTAGTGCACAGTTTACCGGATTTTTAATTAATATAAGTTGCTAGTTACTAGTTGCTGGTTGCTAGTTGATAGAACCCCGACTGACCACTGACGTAGTCAGTCGGGCAGGCAGCACCTTGCAACTTGATTTAATTATCGCTATTTTTATCATACAATCGGAGCGAAAAAAGCGTTTATAAAAATAATACACTTTGTAATATCACGAATCTGATTTTCACATTATATTGATGTTTTGCTTTTATTTATACCGGATTGAAAAGAACCATAGTAAGATGAATAAGCTGTTCTTTATTAAGATTATTACGGTCTTGCTCTTTTTCCTGAGAAGTTCTTTTCTGTTCTCTCAGGCAGGATATAAAAGTGAGGGTCAGTTAGCTGAGACATCCCACCTTCCCCTCATAGTTATAGAAACTAACGGACAGACCATTGTTAATGAGCCAAAGATCACTGCCCTGATGAAGGTGATTGACAACGGTCCGGGGCAATTGAACGATCCTCTTGGACCCGGTACAGATTATGATGGTTTTATCGGAATTGAGATCCGAGGCCAGTCATCCCAGATGTTTCCAAAAAAAAGCTATGGTCTTGAAACACGCGATGAAGCAGGAAATAATCTGGACGTTAGTTTGCTCGGGATGCCCGAAGAACAGGACTGGGTTCTTTACGCACCCTATTCAGACAAAAGCATGCTGAGGAATTCCCTCACCTTTCACCTTGGACGCAGAATGGGTGGCTGGCAGCCCGGGTACAGGTTCTGTGAAGTGTATATCAACGGAAATTACCAGGGGATCTATATGCTGTTGGAAAAAATTAAAAGGGATGATAACAGACTCAATATAAGCAGATTGGATCCTGACGAGATCTCAGGGGATGATCTTACAGGGGGTTACATTTTGAAGGTTGATAAAACGGGTGACCTTACCAACGAAATGTATTTCAGAACTTATCCGGCGAACAGGTATTACAATGCCCGTAACTATAATTTCACATACGTTTACCCAAAATATGATGAAATAGCATCCCAGCAGAAAGCCTATATTCAGAATTATCTTCTCGAAGCGGAAAATACTTTAAACGGGGAATCCTTCAAAGATCCTGAGAATGGTTTCAGAAAATATATGGATGTTATGTCTTTCGTTGATTTTCAAGTCATTCAGGAGCTTACAAATAATGTGGACGGTTATCGATACAGCACTTTCTTTTATAAAAAGAAGAATTCCGCCGGGGGCAAGCTTTTTGCCGGTCCTTTGTGGGATTTCGATCTCTGCTACGGTAACGTAAACTATTCAGACCACAATCTGTCAACTGAAACATGGCTTTATCCCAGGTATGGTCCCAACGAAAGCTTCCCGATGCACTGGTGGGCCCGCCTGATGGAAGACGGTGGGTACGGATCTGCATTTGTGGCAAGGTGGAGAGTACTTCGTGAGGGACCCTTCAGAACCGATTCAATTATGACTTATATTGATAATACAGTACTCCATCTGGGAGCAGCTATAGGCAGGAATTTTACCAGGTGGCCAATTCTCGGTACATATGTCTGGCCAAACTATTATGTAGGTACGACATATGAACAGGAAGTAACCTGGCTGAAGAACTGGGTGACAGCCCGGCTGAACTGGATGGATGCCAATATCCATGTTACTGCGTTGCCTGACACATCAGCGGGTGGGTGGTCCCTGAAAGTTTATCCCAACCCGGTAAGGGAATTGCTTAATATCAGTCTTTATCTTTATTCTAAGATCCGCCTTGATGTTGAGGTTTTTGATCTCCTTGGCAGGAAGGTCATCCAAACTGCCTATAAACCCGAAGCAGCTGGCGTTCACCTGATCCAACTGACCGTGCCCGGGACAGTTGCGGCAGGTTATTATATCCTGCAAATACGCCAGGGAGAGAGGATTCTGGGCCGGCAGAAACTGATATTTGCATCGGTACCTTAAGGTTGCTCTGTATAGCTTAACTTAACGATATGTTTTTGTAAGTGATTGATAATGAAGGATTAAAGAGAGAAATTGGTATCTGGGGACTAATTTCAAATTCCGTGAATATAACGATAGGGGCGGGGATATTTATTTTACCTGCCATTGTAGCCGAACGGCTTGGAGAAGGGGCTATCTGGGCGTATCTGATATGCGCTTTTCTGATGATAATGATAATGCTCTGTTTCGCTCAGGTCGGGACCAGAATAACCATAACCGGAGGAGCATATACTTATATTGAGACAGCATATGGCAGATTTGCTGGTTTCATTACTGCCAATATCTTTATTTTCGGAGCAGCAATCATGGCAAACGCGGCTGTTGCCAACGGCCTCGCAGATACACTGGCATATTTCTTTCCATTCTTTAAGCTTAAAGCTCTCAGGATTTTGTTTTTCGCTATTATGTTCGGCACTTTGGCTTTCTTTAATGTAAGAGGTCTGAGGAAAGCGATTAACATTGTCAAATTCAATACAGTAGTTAAGCTTATTCCCCTGCTCCTGATTGCCTTTTTCGGATGGTTCTTTATTAAGCCGTCCGGGATAACAATTACTGCTGATAATTCAATTTCTGATATAGGGGAGATGTCGCTGATCCTGTTGTTTGCTTTTGTAGGGGCCGAAACGGCACTTAACGTCAGCGGTGAGATAAAGAATCCTGCCAGGACTATCCCCAGGGGTATCATGTTAAGTATATTGATTGTTGCGGTAATCTATATTCTTATACAGATGACTGTCCAGGGTATTCTCGGTGAATCAATTTCGCAATTCAGGGATGCTCCCCTTGCCGAAACTGCAAGAAGGATGGCAGGACCGGCAGGAGCCATGATTGTCATTGCCGGAGCATCATTTTCAATGTTCGGAAATATCAGCGGAATGATTCTTAACATGCCGAGAATTCTTTACGCGGCATCAAGGGACAGGGTGATTGTTCCGGCTATGCTGGCCAGGGTACATCCGGAATTCCTGACACCCCATGTTTCGATAATCACATATGCCTGTCTTGGATTCATTTCTGCATCGGTGGGCGGGTTCAAACAGCTTGCAATGCTATCAAGCGCCTCATATTTAATAATCTATCTCGGGGTTATACTTGCAGGGATTAAATTCAGAATCAGAGGCAGCGCCGACAGCGGAGTATTGAGGATCCCGGGAGGCTATATTATCCCGGTATTTTCGGCCCTGGCAATTTTGTGGGTCCTTTCAAATCTTCCTCTTAATGAGCTGACAGGGATGGTGATTTTCATAATAATACTTGTTATTGTTTTCCTCATCATAGAGACAGTAAAAAGGTATAATTCCGGGTCAAAGTTTAAGAATAACGGTTGATCTGAAAATCATGTACAATGTTTAAAAATTGTTGTCAGACTGAAGCTTCTGAAACATCTATTTTGACGTACAGTAATATTTCTTTGATATAACGCCGCTCTGCAGACTATCTATAATTACTTCATTCAGAAAACAATTTGTATTTTTATCCGCTGGAAATGCCTGATAACTCTTTAATATTAATGATAAACAAAAACAGTATGAGTCCAAAATTTTCAGTTAGTCCCGCGGGAGAAAAATTCCCCTTACCTCAGCCGGAGGATTACAAAGCCGAATTCGAGAACCTCAGTAAGCGAGTCGCGGAAGAACGTCTGAAAGGCCGTGAAATAGTAGTGGTTATGGGTGTGGGTTTTGTGGGAGCCGTAATGGCTGCAATTGTGGCCGATACAGTTGATAAAGACGGAAAGCCATCCAAGTTTGTTATCGGGATGCAGCGTCCAAGCGTTCGAAGTTTCTGGAAGATCCCTTTGCTTAACAGGGGCGTATCGCCGGTTAAGGCTGAGGATCCTGAGGTTGACCCGATGATTGCGCGATGTGTGATTGAAAAAAAGACGCTGATTGCAACTTATACTTATGATGTCCTGAAACTGGCAGATGTAGTTGTGGTAGATGTTCAGTGTGATTACCTCAAGGAGGATCTGGGCAATGTGCGGTCGGGTGAGACGGATATGGCCGCACTGGAAGCATCGCTGGGTGTCATTGCAGAGCATATACCATCCACGGCGCTTGTATTGATCGAAACGACAGTGGCGCCGGGTACGACAGAGCAGGTTGCATACCCGATTATGAAAAAAGCATTCCGTAAACGGGGTATTGAGTCGGATCCCTTGCTTGCTCACAGTTATGAGAGAGTAATGCCGGGACGTAATTATGTTGCAAGCATACGTGATTTCTGGCGGGTTTGCAGTGGGATCAATGAGGAAGCAAAAAAGAGGGTTGTGAAATTCCTGAATGAGGTCCTTAATACAGATAAATTTCCGCTTACTGTAATGGACCGGCCGATTGAGTCGGAAACGGCCAAGATAGTTGAAAACAGTTACAGGGCGACTATTCTCGCTTTCCTGGATGAGTGGAGCCTTTTTGCAGAACGGAACGGCGTTGACCTGATAAAGGTTATCAAAGCCATAAAGGTACGTCCGACGCACAGCAACATCATTTTCCCGGGACCCGGAATAGGGGGGTACTGTCTTCCCAAGGATGGGGGTCTGGGGGTTTGGGCTTACAAGCATATACTTGGTTTTGAGGATGATATATTTAAGATCACACCCCTGGCCATAGATATTAATGATACCCGCGGCCTGCATGTCGGTCAGCTTGTACGTGATGCACTCCGCAACATGGGTCAGCCGATAGCTTCATCTGATGTGCTGGTGCTGGGGGCGGCGTATCGCGAGGATGTAGGTGATACACGTTACAGCGGTTCGGAAATTGTGATCCGTAAGCTTGCCGAGATGGGTGCCGAGATCAGGGTGCATGACCCGTATGTTGAGCACTGGTGGGAGTTTGAACAGCAGGATACATACCCGGGTGAAGGGCAGAGCAAGTCACAGTTCTTCCGCAACCAGGAGAAACTCAAGGAGATACGTATTGAGCAGGATCTTGGAAAGGCGCTGGAGGGTGCAGAGGCAGTTATCTTTGCAGTTCCGCATAAGGCATATCTGGATCTGGATCCGGATGAGGTCGTAAAGACTATCGGACAGCCTGCGGCAATAATTGATTGCTTCGGGATTCTGACAGATGAAAAAATAAAAAGATATTTTCAGCTTGGCTGTGAGGTTAAGGGGCTTGGCCGCGGACATATTCAGCGGATCAAGGAAGAAACGCGGAAAGGGTAATCTGGTTGCTGGTTACTGGTTACTGGTTGTAAGAGGTAAATAAAATATCCAAAATTTGCTTTGACATAAAATCGGACCGATATGATCCTTGCGGCTCATATCTGATTTTATATCAACCAGCAGAGCTGGGCGCAAAAAAGAAATAACAAAATAAAATACCGAAAATTTGCTTTGACATAAAATCGGACCGATATGATCCTTGCGGCTCATATCTGATTTTATATCAACCAGCAGAGCTGGGCGCAAATTTTCTGGTTATTCCTATAATTAATATTATGTAAAATAGAAAAATACTTATTCAGAAATCCAATAAATACCTTCTCCCCCTTTTAACCTCCTCTAAAGGCCGCAACGCCTCTTCGCCTCTACGCCGCAACGCATCTATGCCGCAACGCCGTAATGCCTTTTTACATTCCAAGATAAGTTCCTATCAGGTCCGAAGGTGTATTATCAAGTATTGGAAGGCTTGGGAGGGCAAAAAGATCTGTTCCGGTATCGGTTATCGCACCATATCTTGAAGTTCTGATGAACCTGTATCCATTACGGCTGGCAGCGGCAATGATTACCGGATCACCGTAACCGTCGCCAAATGGAAGAGCCAGCGCATTTACTTCTGCCGGGACATGACTCCTGATAATATCTCTTGAGATTCCCAGCTCATAATCCAGAAACAGATTATACTCTGCCTCAGTGGAAAAGCTATTTTTGCGGTCAAGAAGAAAAGGATGAGAATACGTATGTGATCCGAATGTGAAGGGTTTTATGCCGCCTTCAAGAACGTAATTTGCCATGTTTTCAATTTCCTGCCATGTGAGAAACGAATCCCTGCCGATCATATTAACCCAGAGGAAAAAAGTTGCTTTCATGTTGTATTTGAGCAGCAATGGTCGCGCAAGAGAAAACCATGAATAATCACCATCGTCGAATGTTATTATTACGCAGTTATCAACCGGCATTTTGCCTGAAGATATATAAACCTCAAGCTCGTTAAAGCTTATAACCCTTACATTATTTTCTTTCAGGAACTTAAGATCCGATTCAAAATCATCTGCACTCCTCTCATACAGGCTGGCCGCTTCACCCTCTGAAATCCGGTGATACATCAGGATCAGAATTTTACCCTCATATTGTGGTCCGGGATCCTCATTCTTTTTACAGCCTGGTATGGATAAAGCTATGATAACCAAGTATATACATATATTTTTCATATATACTGAGATTTATTCAATAACACTCTCCTCCCCTGCCAGCAGCAAAAAAGCCCTCCATTTCTCGAAGGGCTTTTAATGGCTTATTCTTTACAATGTTGATCTTACTGTTCCTGTTCGAGCTTCTCGAGCTGAGCCCTTACCGCGTTATACTTATCGGTCTGCTGGAGTCTGTAATAGAGTTCTCTGAGGCTCCTCAGTGCGTAAATGTCATTGGGTTTCAGCTCATTTGCCCTTTCCATATATGGAAGTGCCTTCGCGAATACCACCATTGCCTCGTCGATGGCGGCGCTGTATTTATTAACATCCATTATTTCGTTGGCTTTAACGAACATATCCGATGCCTTGTTAATATAAGCGGCCCCCAGTCCATACTGATTGTCATACAGGTCACCGTTTAGCTCAACCGACCTTGTGAGATTGGTAATGGCCTCGTCGAATTTTTCATTGTTGAGGTAAATGATTCCTTCGGCGAAATAGAGGCTAAAGTTGTCAGGGTCCCTTTCTTTAGCCAGTACCAGATATTTCAGGGCTTCATCGTCCTTACCACTCTTGATGTAGAGGTCGATAAGATTCAGTGTCACATTCGGATC
>JAHYJA010000240.1 GCA_019429325.1 Bacteroidales bacterium | reverse complement strand
TGCGAGAAGCCTCTGGGAAGGACGATCGAAGAGTGCAATATTATGATAAATGCCGCAAAGAAGAACAAGACCGTTGTGCAGGTGGGACAGTGGCAGAGGAGCGATCCTCACTGGCTTGAGGCGGTTGATTTCCTGAGGTCGGGGAAGCTCGGGAACATAAGGCTTGTTAGAGTTTATTCATATCAGGGTTGGAACACCTCCATCCCTGTGGTTGCTGATGAGCCTGTTCCTCAGGGAGTAGATTATGACATGTGGCTCGGCCCGGCGCCCTCCCGACCGTTTAACAGGAACCGCTACCATTTCACTTTCAGATGGTTCTGGGATTATGCCGGAGGACTGATGACCGACTGGGGCGTCCATCTTCTCGATTTTGCACTCTACGGGATGAATGTTACTGCACCGAAATCAATCATGGCCATGGGGGGTAAATACGGCTATCCCGACGATGCTTGCGAAACACCCGACAGCCTTCAGGTAATTTATGAATTTGACGGCTTCAATGTTTTATGGGATCACGCCATCGGCATTAACGACGGCGGATATGGCCGCAATGCTGTGCTTGGCTTTGTGGGGGAGAACGGAACACTCGTTGTTGACAGGAGCGGGTGGGAGGTGATCCCTGAAGTTGTGAACAAGGTAACGAGGATGGAAGCTGTTCCCTGGAAGAAGGGTACAAACGAAGGGCTGAAAAACCATGTCACTAACCATCTGGATTGTATAGTGAAGCGTAATCAGAAAACCACTGTCGATGTTGAGATAGGAGCACATATAGCCAAGTTCTCAGCTTTGGGAAATATTGCATTCCGCACAGGAAAGAAGCTTGTATGGGATGGTACGCGGTTCACCAACGACACAGAGGCAAATAAATATCTTGTTCCGGATTACAGGGCTCCCTGGAAATTGCCGAAAGTATAAAGATCAGACAATAAATAATTTACATAACAAAAAGATAAAACAAATGAGAAAGGTTAAGCTAGAATCAAGGCGCTCCTTCATAAAGACCACAGCGAAAGGAGCAGTAATGGCCGCAGTTGCGCCGGGTATCCTGAAAGAGGAGATCCCTGTTCCGGAAATTTTTCCCCAGCAAGCCAAAGGCGCCAATGAAAGGATCCGTATTGCCGTACTCGGTATTAACGGACGGGGTAAGAACCATATCGAGGAGATCATGAAACTATCAAAGACAGCCAATGTTGAAGTGGCAGCCCTTTGCGATCCTGACATGGCGCTTCTTACCCCGCTGGCAGCTGATTTTGAAAAGAGATATGGCAGAAAAGTGGTGATCGAACAGGATTTCAGAAAGACTTACGAGGACAAGACTATTCATGCAGTTGCTCTTGCCACACCCAACCACTGGCATGCCCTTCAGACAATCTGGGCCTGCCAGGCAGGAAAAGACGTTTATGTAGAGAAACCTGCGACTCATAATATCTATGAGGGCAAAAAAATGATTGAAGCGGCCTATAAATATAACCGCATTGTTCAGCATGGCGTCCAGCTCCGCAGTTCACCGGCAATCAGGGAAGCTGTAAAACATCTGGAGGATGGCCTGATTGGCAGGGTTTACATGGCTCGGGGACTCGTTTTCCGCTGGCGCGCAGATATTGGCGACAAGGGCATCTCTCCCCTGCCTGCAGGCCTGAATTATGACCTCTGGTGCGGTCCTGCTCCAATGAGACCGTTCACCAGGAACCTTGTCCACTATAACTGGCACTGGCACTGGAACTATGGCAACGGCGACGTGGGCAACCAGGGGATCCATGAGACCGACCTTTGTATGTGGGGGCTCGGTGTTAACAGCCTGCCTGAGCGTATCACTTCAATGGGCGGCAAGTTCCTGTGGGACGACTGCAAGGAGGTGCCGGAAGTACAAAGCTCGATATATCATTATCCGAAGGAGAAGAAGATAATTCAGTTTGAAGTGCGTCACTGGTGCACAAACCTCGAAGATGGCGCGGGGGTTGGAAACATCTTCTACGGCGATAAAGGGTATCTGGTTGTTAACGGGTACAATTCATACGAAAGCTTCCTTGGCGAGAAACGGGAGAAGGGTCCAAGCCGCAAGGAAGGGGGTGAGCTTACCCTGCATTTCCAGAACTGGTTCGATGCCATACGCGCAAGGGATATGAGCCTGCAGAACGGTCCCGTCCAGACAGGTCATCTCTCTTCAGCCCTGGCACATCTGGGTAATATCTCCTTTAGGCTTGGACGCCAGCTTACGTTTGACCCGGTAGCTGAACGCTTCTATGGCGACGCAGAGAATGAGGCCAACGCAATGCTGAGCCGCGAATACAGGGCTCCCTATGTGCTGCCGGAAGTGGTGTAGAAACAGGTACTGGAACACAGACATAGCCAGGTTCAGTTGAAAGTTCGAAACTGAAGATCAATTAAGTGTTAATTATATTGCCCACTTATGTGAGCATACTGTTATTTTTACTGACCAATAGTGAATTTATAAATCAAGTTAAGAATGTCCAGAGCAATTTTCCTCATCGTATTGGTATCCTTATTAATCACCGGATGTGAGAAGAAAGGAAAACCTTATTTTCTGAAGTTGTCAGAATGGAGAATAGCCCCTGTCTCCTCTGCAGTTACGCCAGGATTAAATGCAATTGCTGTCACAGATGCTGACGATATAGTTAAAGAAGCGGATTACAACACATCCGGTTGGATCAGAGCTGTGGTTCCAGGAACAGTTCTCGGAAACCTGGTTGACAACCGCATCTATGATGAAAGTTTCAAGCCGGATAACAATGGAAAGAAGAACGTGTACTTCAGTGACAACCTGTCTGAAATACCCCCGGGAGATTTTGACAATCAA
>JAHYJA010000239.1 GCA_019429325.1 Bacteroidales bacterium | reverse complement strand
TTACCTTTCGTAACCTCCAGGGAGGAGATCAGAAACAGATCGAAACTGATCTTCCAGGCTGACGAAACAGAAGCCATAAACCTGCCGGTAAAATCCCCTTCAATAATTAATCTTTACGGTAAATTACTGAAAGAGAATAAGGAGACAAATGATCTTAAGTTATTCCACACGCATTTTGAAAGGAGGAATGTCCTGCTTTAATATTCAATAAAGATATAGCATGTTGGTTTACACCATAAAAGAGCTTTGCCGCACCTGTTATACATGTGTCAGGGAGTGTCCCGCCAAAGCCATCCGTATAGTCGGAGGCCAGGCTGAGGTCATTGATGAGAGGTGCATTGCATGCGGTAACTGCACAAAAGTATGCAGTCAGGGTGCAAAAGTATTCCTGAACACAACCGACAGGGTTGTGAAGATGCTGGATGGCAACCAGGAGGTTGCAGCTATTGTGGCGCCCAGTTTTCCTGCTGAATTTACAGAGATCAGCGACCATCGCCTCCTTGTGGGAATGATCAGGTCGCTGGGATTCAAATATGTTGCTGAGGTCTCCTTCGGCGCTGATCTCGTGGCTGAGAGGTATAGAAAGCTGGTGGAGGAAAGCAGTGATTGCTTTATCTCGTCGGATTGTCCTTCGATCGTGAACTATATTAAGTATTATCATCCCGATCTTGTTGACCACCTGGCACCTGTTGTTTCACCCATGGTAGCCATGGGCAGGGTGATACGTGAAAAGTACGGGAATGATTCCCGGGTGGTGTTTATTGGTCCGTGTGTTGCCAAGAAGGCTGAAAGCAGCGAGATAGATGAGGCAATAACCTTTACGGAACTCAGGGAGATGTTTACCGAAAAGCAAATAACTCCTGAAGGGATACACCCTTCTGATTTTGACCCGCCGGCCGGAGGCAGGGGCGCAATTTTCCCGGTTACGCGCGGACTGTTGCAGACAGCCAACATAAACGACGACGCTATCACAGGCAATATAATTGCCGCCGAGGGACGTGAAGATTTCCAGAGTGCACTGAAGGAATTTGAAGCCGGGCTTATAAAAAACCAGCATATGGAACTCCTTTGCTGTGAAGGCTGTATAATGGGTCCCGGACTTTCAAAAAACGGCAAGCAGTATAACAGGAGAGCACAGGTAAGCAAATATGCGGCAGTCAAGATGGAAACCATAGACACTGAAGAATGGCAGAAGGCAGTTGAATACTATGCTGATCTCGACCTTACCTTCAGGCACAGGCCGGAAGATCACAGGATCGATATACCGGATGAGGCTGAGGTTGCCAGGGTGCTCGTTTCAATGGGTAAGATGTCAGATAAGGATCATCTTAACTGTGGTGCATGCGGATATGAAACCTGTACCGAACATGCCATAGCCATCACCAAGGGACTGGCTGAGATTGAAATGTGCCTTCCCTATACCATTGAAACCCTCCATAAATCGGTCAACGACCTTGCCCTCACCAACGAGAAGCTTATCTCGATGAAACAGGCGCTCAAACAGTCCGAGAAGCTTGCACACATGGGCCAGCTTTCGGCGGGAATCGCACATGAGCTCAATAATCCGCTCGGAGTGGTGATAATGTACAGCAACATATTACTTGAAGAGAGCAGTGCGGAGGATCCGGTCAGGGAAGATCTTAAACTGATCGTCGATCAGGCGGGAAGGTGCAAGAAAATTGTGGCCGGATTGCTTAATTTCGCACGGAAAAACCAGGTCAATCATCAGCTTGTAAGCATCCGCGACCTGATAAATCACAGCCTTGAAAGTGTTATTGTTCCGGAAAATATAACGATTGATATCAGCGACAGGACCAGCAACCCTGAAGCAATGTTCGATCCTGAACAGATGACCCAGGTGATAACCAACCTGATTAAGAACGCAATTGATGCCATGCCGGAAGGAGGATCTGTAGAGATCAGCCTTGAAGACTCCCTGGGTGATGTTTCCATAGCGATAAGCGACTCCGGAACGGGCATCAGGGCAGAGGACAGGGCCAAGATCTTCGAACCGTTCTTTACAACAAAGGGAATCGGCATGGGTACGGGACTCGGTCTGGCTACAACTTACGGAATAGTGAAGATGCACAAAGGGCAGATAACCCCGGAATCGAATGATGATCCGTCTATAGGCCCGACCGGTACCAGATTCCGGATCGTATTGCCAAGGAAGAAAGAATAATAAATAAGTGATATGAAGAGAAGTGATTATACAATACTGGTGGTAGATGATGATTTTGATTATCTCTACCAGACTGTGCTTGCCCTGGAAAAAGCAGGGTATAAAACAGTAAAGGCTGAAAGTCAGGCAGAAGCTGAGGCGCTTATTGCCCGTTTCAGGCCTGATCTGGCAATATTTGACCTGATGATGGAGAACGACGACAGCGGATTTATCCTCTGTTATAAACTGAAGAAAAAATATCCTGAAGTTCCTGTAATCCTCGCCACTGCTGTGGCACACGAGACGGGAATAGCCTTTAGTCTTGATTCAAAGCAGGAAAGATCGTGGATCAGGGCCGACAGGTATCTCGAGAAAGGGATCAGACCCGAACAACTCGATCAGGAGGTTATGAAACTATTAAAGCTCTGATATGGCACTATTAAAGGTGTTGGTAGTTGATGACGAACCCGGAATAAGGTCCGGAGTCACCCGTATTCTGCAAAACTTCCAGGTTAACTACCCGTTCATGGACGAGGAATATTCCTACGAAATTTATGAGGCCGCTACCGGTGAAGAAGGAATTGAGATACTGGAGAGGGAAAAACCGGATATTCTCCTGCTCGATAATAAATTACCCGGGATACAGGGAATTGATGTCCTGGAATATCTCCGTGAGAAGAAATATGATATTGTGGTGGCCATGATCACTTCCTACGCCTCCCTGGATGTAGCTGTGAGGGCAACGCGCGACGGTGCAACCGACTTTATCCCAAAACC
>JAHYJA010000047.1 GCA_019429325.1 Bacteroidales bacterium | reverse complement strand
ATGGACCTTGTCCATTCCCATTCTGTTAAAAATGTTCTCGACGGACTAGGCCTGTTAGACGGATCACCCTCGCAGTACTTTCATGCCAACCATCGGAGATACCATGTGGCATGGGACTCGCTCTGTTTCGATTACGGCAAGGATAATGTCATCCATTTTCTCCTCTCCAACTGCAGGTACTGGCTCGAAGAGTACCGGTTTGACGGCTTCAGGTTCGACGGTATCACCAGCATGATATACTATGATCATGGCCTTGAGAAGAATTTCGTAAAGTATGATGACTATTTTGACGGGAACCAGGATGAGGATGCGCTTATTTATCTTTATCTGGCAAACAGGCTTATTCATACTTTCCGCCCCGGAGCACTGACTATTGCAGAGGAAATGAGCGGTATGCCCGGTATTGCTGCAGAAACCGACAAAGGGGGATTTGGTTTCAGTTACCGCCTTTCGATGGGAGTTCCGGACTTCTGGATCAAGCTTATTAAAGAGATCCCTGACGAGAACTGGGATATGGGCCAGCTAATGCATGAGCTTACCCAGCGGCGTCCTGAAGAAAAAATAATCTCATACTGCGAATCGCACGATCAGGCTCTGGTTGGCGACAAGACATTGATCTTCAGAATGCTGGATGCTGAAATGTACACCGGGATGGAGAAGCCGTATCATAGCTTTACCATGGATCGCGGCATTGCATTGCACAAAATGATAAGGCTGATAACATATGCCACTGCGGGTGGAGGATATCTCAATTTCATGGGAAACGAATTCGGGCATCCTGAGTGGATCGATTTCCCGAGAGAAGGCAATAACTGGAGTTACAAGTACGCCCTCAGACAGTGGCATTTGATTGAGAATAAAAACCTTAAATATGAGTATCTTGCCAGGTTCGATAGCCAGATGGTGGCTCTCCAGAAAGAATTCAGTCTCCTGAAGGATCCCTATGTCAACAGATTATATGAGAACAATTCCGACAAGGTTATTGCATTCACCAGAGGTGGTCTGTTGTTCGTCTTCAATTTTCACCCCTCAAGCTCCTTCACCGACTACGGAATACCGGTCAAAGGCAAGTTCAGAATAATACTTGATACTGATGATCCGGGCTTCGGTGGATTTGGCCGTATAGACAATACTGTTTCTTATCTGTCTGTCAGAAGAGGAGAAAGGTATAATGTCAGCCTTCCCCTCTATCTCTATCTTTATCTTCCTTCAAGAACAGCTGTTGTCATGAAGAGCGAGATCATAAGGAGAGCAACAGATATTTAGTCGATCCAGCGCAGCAGATAAAAATCCTGCTTGTGTGGCAGATCCTTATGCTTCGGAAAGATACGTATGCCGTAGAAGAATGTACCGGCCTTCTCGGGTACCAGGTTCGCCCTGTAGAGGCACTTGCCATTCATGCAACTTACTAATTTAAACTCCTGACTGTCAACAAATTCATAAGCACCATACTTATTCAGCCGGGCAATTACGAATTCTACCCCGACATATTCTTTAGGTATGTTTTTCACGTCCAGCGCTATTTCAGCCTTATAATCATGGCCCGACCGGTAGACACTCTCGCCCGGGTGTTCGAAACTGTAGTTTATAACCTCGATATCATCCCACTCGTTACGCATAGAATGTTTCCAGGCATCAAGCTCCCTGGTTTTCTCAAAATCGTTGCCTGTCAGGTATTTATTACGCTGCCAGAGGCGCTTGTAAAATTTCTCGCTGTAATCGTCAAGCATCCTTTTCATTGTAAACTCGGGTGCTATCTTGACCATGGTATTCTTCACCAGGCTTATCCATTCAACGGGGATGCCATGATCATTAAAGGAGTAAAAAGCAGGGATGATCTCAAACTCGAGCATGTTATAGATCGTCTCTGCATCCACATCATCCTGAAGATCCTGGTTGTTGAAAGTTCTTTTCTTTGGCATTGCCCAGCCTGCGTATGCACGGTATCCCTCGACCCACCAGCCGTCGAGGACACTGAAGTGGAGGGTACCGTTCATTACTCCTTTTTCGCCGCTGGTCCCTGATGCTTCAAGAGGTCTTGTAGGTGTATTGAGCCATATATCGACACCTCTTACAAGATATTTTGCCAGCTCAATATCATAATTCTCGAGGAAAATTATTTTCCCGGCAAACTGCGGCATCTGAGACACTTCTATTATCCTTCTGATCAGATCCTGTCCGCCTCCGTCGTGCGGATGGGCCTTTCCGGCATAGATGAACTGAACCGGCTTTTCCGGATGATTTACAAGTTTTGCCAGTCTGTCGAGATCCCTGAAGAGCAGAGCAGCTCTTTTATAAGTGGCGAAACGGCGGGCAAAACCTATCGTGAGAGCTTTTTCATTAAGGTGAGTACTTATGTTCATAAGAGTACGCGGGCTGACATGTTTTTCCATCATGTCTGTCTGCAGTCGCTTCCGGATATTGGTGAAAAGACTCTTTTTAAGTGAGGTTTTTATTTCATATACCCTCTTGTCATCGAGTGTATAGAGTTTTTCCCACAGGCTCCTGTTGGTCTGGTCGAAATTGACACTACCCGTCAGCTCCCCGTAGACCTCTTTCCATTCCGGAGCCAGCCAGGTCGGATGATGAACACCGTTTGTCACATGGCTTATATAGAGCTCCTCCTTAAGATAGCCGGGCCACAGCTTGTTGAACATGCCCCTGCTTACTTCCCCGTGAAGCTTGCTGACTCCATTTACCTCCTGCGACATTCTTGTCGCCAGGTAGCTCATATTGAACTTCCTGTCGGCATCACCCTCGCATCGTCCAAGGGCGATCAGTTCATCCCATGTGATGTTGAGGCGTGTGTGATAATGTGAGATATATTTTCGCAGAAGATCCTCTTCAAAAGCATCATGCCCTGCAGGAACAGGGGTATGTGTCGTAAAAAGTGTCGAGGAGCGGATTACTTCGAGAGCCTGGCTGAATGTAAGGTGATGGTCGTTTATAAGGTTCCTCAGGCGCTCGAGGCTGATAAATGCCGAGTGTCCCTCGTTGCTGTGAAAGATGTCAGGATCAAGGCCGAGCTCAGTAATGGCCCTCATGCCTCCTATCCCGAGTATAAGCTCCTGCTTAAGCCTGTTCTCATGATCACCGCCGTAAAGATAATGGGTTATTGAGCGGTCTTCAGGAGTGTTGTCCTCAAAATCCGTATCAAGCAGGAGAAGTCGTACCTTACCAATCATTGCTTCCCAGACCCTTGCTTTTACCGTTCTTCCCGGCCATGTCAGCGAGACTGTCAGATGATTGCCTTCAGATGATTTCACCGGATTGACAGGAAGATGGGAAAATTCCTCAGCCTCATAAATGGTCATCTGTTCTCCGCGAGGGCCGATTTTCTGTCTGAAGTAACCAAATCTGTAAAGTAATCCTACTCCTGTAATATGATAATTTGAATCGCTGGCCTCCTTAAGATAATCTCCTGCGAGCACGCCAAGACCTCCTGAATAGAGCTTCAGGCTGTGATGGATCCCAAACTCCATGCTGAAGTATGCCACCGATGGTGTTTGCGTGTCATCGGGGCGTTCCATATACTCCCTGAACGAACTGAAGACCTTTTCAAGGTCAGTAATAAAGTCATCATCATCCTCCAGTACCAGAAGTCTCTTGTAATCGATCTTCTCCAGCAGCAATTTGGGATTGTGTCGCACCTCATCCCATAGTGACGGGTCCATGCGCCTGAAAAGCGATTCAGCGCCGGTGTTCCACGACCACCAGAGGTTATCAGCCAGCTCCTTAAGCGATGCGAGCTTTTCCGGCACATCGCTCTGTACGTATATATCCTTCCATACAGGAACCTGGTGAGGTTTTCTCACCTCTATTCCCGGTGCTTCAACAAAGGATATGAATTCCCTGGGCTCTTCCCTTCTCTTAGTCGTATGAGCGAGAGCGATCTGATAAGCCTCGAGATAATGCTTCACCAGGCTGTCCCACATGGCTATCCGGGAAACAGTATGTGCCTTCTCCCTGGCTTCCTTAATCCCTTTCTCGTCAAGTCCCATGAATTTCCTGATGAATTCCCTGATCTCTTCAACAACCTGTTTTTCGTTATCATCAGTTCTTTCGGCCACGAAGATCCCGTTCCCCGGGTCCTTAAAATAGGTCCTGACCCAGAGCCCGAATCCGGAAAGCGATGTAGTCACAGTCGGAATGGAGAACATAAGGCTCTCCAGCGGGGTATATCCCCAGGGTTCATAATAGGAAGGAAAGACTGTCAGGTCGAAGCCTATCAGCAGGTCATAATAAGGCATGTTAAAAATGCCGTCGTCTCCGTTGAGATAAGACGGAACGAAAATAATCTTTACTTTCGCCTCAGGGTTGTTATGAAGATTGTTCTCATTTATCTTATGCAGGACAGGATCGGTGGCAGGGTAATGGAGGCAGTGTGTCAGGTACCTGTCAATACCGTTTATAGGACCATTGTTATAAAGATAATCCACAAGGTCCTGACGGGGCCCCTTATGATAAGCGGGCATCAGCAGAAAGGCCACACACTCTTTCCCTGTATCCTGGATCCTGTTCAGTTCCCCGAGGGAATCAATAAAAATATCAACCCCCTTGTTCCTGTATTCATATCTTCCGCTGTTGGCCACGAGAACACAATCGGACGGGAGTGAATAGCCAAGTACGCTTTCTGCTACCCTTTTCAGCTTGTCCCTGGCGGCAGATCTTTTATCTGCAAAAGTTTCCTTTGGAGGAACGAATGAGTCTTCAAAACCGTTTGGTGTCACCAGGTCAACCTCTTTCCCGAGGAAGTAAGCGCACTCCTTTGATGTTAAATCACTTACAGTAGTAAATACATCCGCTACCGAAGCCGAGATCTTTTCAAGCGACTGCTTGGCCACAACATTGAATTCCCTTGCTATCTGGATCGGGTTGTATTCTTTCATTTTCCCATACAGGGGCCTCTCGTTTCCGGCGATACAACGCCCGAGCACTGTGGCATGGCTGGTGAAGACTGTGGCAATCCAGGGAGCGTGCTTCTCAATATACAGGATCCCCGTCCCGGTCATCCATTCATGAAACTGAGCCACAATGTTGTGGTGCTCATGATAAAATGAGGTAAAGCTCTCGATCACCTTGCCTGCCGAATAGCCGAAAAGAGCCGGTTCCACGTAGTCCCACTGGCCTGAAATACTGTCGAGACGGTAGGTCTCCCAGAACTTGGCAAATATCTCGTTCTGCTGTCCGAAATAAGGCGTGAAATCTATCAGAATGACAACTGGCTTGCCGGCAATGTTCCACCTTCCGGTCCTTACCCTCAATCCGTCGGATATGGCCCTGGTTGTCCACTCCCTGAAAAGTGATTCGTCAGGGATGAACTCGGGATTTGTGACATCCTCTCTCCATACATCAGGTCCTATCAGTATATAATTATCATGTAGTTCATTAATAATATTCAGGGCTTTTGTTGAGATAACAGTATGAATCCCTCCCACCTTGTTACAGACTTCCCAGCTGGTTTCAAAAATCAGTTCAACATTCATTAGAAAATTCTATTTGGTTTAGGTTAGCAATACTTATTTTTTTGGTTTCTTACCAGCAGAAAAAGGATTTGCCGAGGCCGTGGCTTTCTTCCTGGTCTCCAGGGCACTTTTTTTAACAGTTGACGTCTTTCCTGTTTTTGTCTTCCCTTTTTCAGGCAGGGGCTCTGTGGGATCAGCACTTCTCAGGGAAGCCCTGCCTCTTACGGGTCGTTTCTTTAACCGTTCGATCTCATATGCCTGCTGATCAATGATGAGCTCTTTCTCCCTTACCAGGGAATTAAGCTTGGATATTTCGTGCAGTTCGTTTATGTTGGGGATGCACCTGTTAAGCCTTATCTCGAAATCACTCAGAACATTCATGTAATTCATGAAGGCATCGTAAGGTGTTTCATAGGGATTGAAGTAGGCGTGTACGGCACCATCGGAGAAGAATTTGGTTGCCATATAATAAAAATGATCGCTCGACTGAAGGTAATCCCAGTCTTTCCTGATCTGGTCGTCGCCGCAGGTGGAGATCTTACCTGCAAGTTCATAGAGCTTGTCAAGAGCAGCCATCTGGAGTTCATTGCCGTTCCAGGCTGTTATATCACGCTCCTCATCTGCCCATGAGATTGGAGAGGGCACACTGATAGCCGCTATCGGCTGCAGATCCTCCACCACTTCGCCGGGTGTCATGAACCTGAACGGGGTCTTTCTGATGATCGCGGCCGGGAGATGGCTCAGGAAATCGAAGATACCTGTGTCCTTATGATTATGTTCTCCAAATGTTTCATAATCCAGAAAGACATTAACAATTTCGCTTTTGGGAGCCAGCTTGTTAAGCCACGACGCATATTTATCAGTTGTCAGGGGCCACTCGTTCCAGTGCCTGTTTGAAAACCTGAAAGCAATATCGTCGCTGAGAACAAAGTTTCGCAGAAGAACTTTCAGCCTTGGATTTAAAGAGTTGCAATACAAAAAGTTAGGACTCTTCCATCCGAGAATATGCTTGGCGCCTTCTGTCAGCATCGACTTAAAACCCATGTCGGCGACCCACGATCCGATCATATCCGAATAGATCATCTCGGTATTCCGGAATGATGTTGGTTCGATGCCAAGGAACTCTTTCATCATTTCCTTGTGCGAATTAACCTGCCGTTCAAACTCGGCTTTGCTTTTAAGCGAAGCAAGGGAATGTGAATTTGTTTCGGCAAGGAACTCAACCATTCCGGTATCTGCAAGTTTTCTGAACGACTCGAGCACTTCGGGAGCGTAAAGGCGAAACTGGTTTATTACCATTCCGGTGAGAGAGAATGTCACCTTAAATTTCCCTTTGTGCTTTGCAATTTGCTCTGCAATAATCTCGTTTGCAGGAAGATAGCACTTATGTGCCACTTTCCTCATTATTGCTTCATTTGAAAAATCATCATAGTAATAATGATCATGTCCAAGGTCAAAGAACCTGTAGCGTTTTAGCCTGAAAGGCTGATGAACCTGGAAATAAAAGCAGATTGCTTTTTTTTGTATTGCACTCATATCTTAATACTTTTTTTGCGAAATCACTCTTTCATAAATATCCTTTACATGCCTGGCTGAGTTATCCCATTTAAGTCTTATTACCTCTTCCTTACCATTTCTGATAAACATCTTGGCAAGAGCAGGATAATTGAGTATCCCGTAGATTGCATCGGCCATTGCATCGATATCCCAGAAATCGGTTTTAACGGCATGAGTCAGTATTTCCGCGACCCCTGATTGTTTGCTGATTATGACAGGGACGTTTGACTGGATTGCCTCGAGCGGGGAGATCCCGAAGGGCTCCGATACGGAAGGCATGATATAGACATCGCTCATCTCGAGCATTGTAAATACATCTTTCCCTTTCAGGAAACCTGTAAAATGAAAACGGTCAGTTATCTTAAGGTATGCAGCTCTGCGCATCATTCTCTCCATCATATCGCCGGAACCGGCCATCACGAACCTCACGTTGGGCATCACTTTCAGCACTTTATAGGCTGCCTCGATAAAGTATTCCGGTCCTTTCTGGAGAGTTATTCTCCCGAGGAAGGTGACCACCTTTTCATCAAATCCTTTTTCGACAAAGAGATCCTCGGATATCTTAACCGGTTCAACAGCATTATATACTGTCTCTACCTTATCCGGGTCTATCTGATATTTATTTATAACGATATCCCTGGTCCTGTTGCTGACAGTAATAATTTTGGAAGCCGCTTCCATTCCGTTCTTTTCAATGATGTAAACATCAGGGTTTACATTTCCTCCGCTGCGGTCAAAATCGGTGGCATGGACGTGGATCACAAGCGGTTTGCCCGAGACTTCCATTGCGGCGATGCCGGCAGGATAAGCAAGCCAGTCGTGTGCATGTATAATGTCGAACTCATTCTCTTCCGCGATGACCGATGCAACAACCGAGTATTTGTAGATCTCGTCCATCAGCGATGCATCGTATCTGCCTGTGAAATCGACAGTGCCATCGTCTTGTGCCTGAATAAATACGCTGTAGTCCGCCACTTCACATCTCACCCTTTTCCAGAAATCTTCAGGATCGGTATAGGGAACGATCCTCGATGATATTTCTATCTTTTCAATCGGTCTTCTTGATCCCTTATAGCAGATCTTCTTATAAGCAACGGGCACACGGTTGGCACCAATAAGCCTGATCCCTGTCTGGTCTTCGTCGCCCCAGGCCTTTGGAACAACAAAAATAACCTCAAGGTCATCCAGCTTGGACATCCCTTTGGTAAGGCCGTAGCTGGCTGTCCCCAGTCCGCCTGAAATATGCGGAGGGAACTCCCATCCAAACATCAGAACTCGCATATCTTAATCCCTTTAAATATTCTCATACTCTGCCTCAAGAAGATCGATAACGCGCAATATCTCACCGATGCTCCATGCCTGTGAGATGGTGCCACGTGGAGCATGCGGCGGGTTCCCGTCATAGATCTCCGAAACTGTTGTCACACCATGTTCACCCATAACCTCCTCGAAACCGTAGATAAGCTTCATCACCTTCTGCACGCCCTGTTCCCTGTAAACCTTAAGCCATCCTTCACAAAACGGTCCGATGAGCCATGGCCAAACAGTACCCTGATGGTATGCTTTATCACGCTCTTCCTGGTTGCCTTTGTATATACCCTTGTACAGCCGGTTGCCGGGAGAGAGGGATCTCAGGCCTCTCGGTGTCAGCAATTCCTTGTCGGCTATCTCCAAAACTCTCTGCATCTCCTCTTTGCTGAGCATCGAGTAAGGCAGGGAAACAGCTATTACCATGTTGGGTCTGACGAAAAAGTTTCTGCCCTCCTCATCGTTCACATAATCAGCAATCAGTCCCTTTTCATGGTCACAGAAGGTTTCATGAAAGGATTTGCAGATAAGTTCTGGCAGTTTCTCATATTCCTTTATGAACTTTTTGTCGTTTGCCTGCCCGGCCATCTCAAGTGCGAAGCAAACGGTATTGTACCACAGGGCATTTATCTCCACCGCATAGCCGTTGCGGGGTGTTACAGGTATTCCATCAACCACCGCATCCATCCAGGTGAGTGCCTTTCCCGGAGCATCAGCATAAATGAGCCCGTTGTCGCGCATCCTGATGTTAAAGGCTGTGCCGGACTTATATGCATCCAGTACCGATCTCAGTGCCGCACCATACAGCTCCCACGCATCAGTTCCCCCATACTTGTGATATTGCTGGACCGACCAGAAAAACCACAGGGGTGCATCGACTGAGTTGAATGCCGGATTATCGGGATTACCCATGTTTGGGAACAATCCGTCTTTCATCCTGCCAACCTGGGTATCCAGGACCTCTCTGAAGAGTGTCAGCCTGTGTCGTGCCAGTGCCAGCCCCGGAAGGGCAATAAACGTATCCCTTCCCCATGAACCGAACCATGGATAACCGGCAATGATCCAGGTCTGGCCGTGTCTCCTCTCAATGAACTGCTGAGCGGCATTCCTCAGGCAGTTGATAAAATTGTTCCTTGGTATCTTCCCTGCCACGGTCCTGGTGAACTTGGCTTTAAGCCCGGACGTCTTTTCCTCCTTCGTTGAGGCTGAAAAAACAATGACATCACCCTCTTTCGCTTCAATCTCGAAAAAACCGGGTGTGAAGAGATCCTCGGAATAATCATATCCCCTTTGCTGTTCTTCGGTATACTCAACCCCCAGATACCAGTCGGGGACATGAATAAATTCCACTTTTGCAGAAAACTGCATGTTAAGATAAGGAAAGTCATCGTACAGCTTCGATCTGATCCCGTTCTCGATAAACTCAACCTTTGTATTTGCGGCCATGTTGGCATGAGTAAGCTCATGTATGTTCCTGAAGGCCAGGAACGGGCGTATCTGTAGCTTCATAGGTTCTGATGCCTCCATCACCGTGAACCTTGCAAGAAACTGCTCCTCGTGATGGACAAGCAGGCGCTCCTGCTTGACGATCACACTGCCAACCCTGTATATCCTGACAGGTATTGTTTCAATTTCAATATCATCTAAATATTTATGTCCCTTGGGACTGTAGTAATCACCTTTATACTTCCTGATACCGGTATTGAAAGAACGGTCATTGTATACCACCGTAACATCGAGAGACGACAAAAGGACAAACCTTTCTCCACCCAGCTCGTCAACCGGGCACACAAGCAATCCGTGGTATTTACGGGTATTGGATCCTAAAATAGTATAACAGGAATAGGATCCCGCCCTGTTGGTCCTGATTATTTCCCTTGTGAGTGAATATTCAAGATTGACAATCTGTCCTTTCTCGAACTTAATGTAACTCATATAATTAATGTTATATCCGACATAAAAAAGTTCTTTAAGTTAACCATTAATATTAAACAAACCAAAAGAACCTCCACGAAGAAAATGTTTTGCCGCTACCTTTGCAGCCCTCATTTGTGAATAAAGCGGCAGCAGGTTCGGGCAGATAAAAAAAAGAATAACTTTGCATCTCAAAATATAAAAAATATTTATCACTTAATACAATTGTTGATGAATTTGAGAATGACACTGCTTTCAGCACTCCTGTTTGTGATTACCGGCTGCAGAGGCAACAAGGTGGAGATATCGGGCAAACTCGAAAACCCGGTGCAGGGAACATATATATTCCTTGATGAGTTAAAGGCAAACGAGCTTGTAACCGTAGACTCAGTCATATTATCGGATGATGGAAATTTTTACTTTCAGAGAGTTGTCAAACACCCTTCATTTTACCTGCTCAAAATTAATCAAAATAACTTTCTTACAATGCTTTTTGAGCCCGGAGAAAATATTAAAATCAGTGCCCTTTACGATTCGTTGAACTACCCTTTATCAATAACAGGATCGGAAGGGACTGCCTCCATGGTCGGTTACAACAGGAAACTCCGGAGCACGATCAATAAAATAAGATCCCTCAGCGAGATCTACAGATCCAGCATCGACAGCCCTGACCTGCCGGAGATCATCAACAGTCTTGACAGCCTTGCCCAGGAGTATCTGAATGAGATAAACACTTTCACAAAGGGATATATCGATGAAAACCTTTCGTCTCTTGTGAGTCTTATTGCACTTTATCAGCAGATCGCTCCGGGAGTTTATGTGCTCAATCCGGAAGAAGACTTTGAATATTTCAAAAGAGTTGATTCTGCAATGTACAACATGTATCCTGATTACGACCCGGTTGTCTCGCTCCACCGCCAGGTGCTTGAGATGGCGGCCGGATTTGATGATGAACAGGGCTCTTCCATGGATGCTCCGCCAGCCATGACAGCTCCCGAGATAGCTCTTCCTGGTCCGCAGGGAGATACGATCAGACTCTCATCCACCAGGGGGGCGATTGTACTCCTCGATTTCTGGGCCGCCTGGTGCGCTCCGTGCAGAAAGGAGAATCCTAACCTTGTTGAAGCCTATAACCTGTACCATAAAAAGGGCTTTCAGATCTACCAGGTTTCCCTTGATAAATCCAGGGAAGCATGGCTGAAAGGGATCAGTGACGACAACCTGGGCAGATGGATCCACGTGAGCGACGTAAAGTACTGGAATTCAATGGTCGTTCCCCTTTATAAGATCAGCTCTATCCCTTACAACCTTCTTCTTGATGAGGAGGGAAGGGTGATTGCCACCAACCTCAGGGGCAATGCCCTCCTTGTTAAACTTGCTGAAGTGTTCAGCCAAAAATGATTTCCGCTATGAAAAGAGCAATACTTATTCTGATTCCGGTTATGCTGCTGACAGCCTGTCAGAAAAAAAATTCCTTCCGGATTAATGGTGACATAACCGGCAATAAACAGGATGTGATTTATCTTAAGAGGATCAATATTGACACTCCTCTTCTGATCGATTCATCTAAAGTAAACAAAAAAGGCAGGTTCGCCTTTAAAGTCAGATCATCTGAGCCCGATTTCTATCAGCTCGGATATTCCGATTCTGAATTTATTACCCTCCTGGCAGGACCGGGAGAAAAGATCAGCATAACTTTTGAAGGCGCCAGTCTTTTTGAAGATTATTCACTGGCAGGTTCTGAGGGATCAGAACAGGTAAGGATGCTTGATCAGAGACTGAACATCACGAAAAAGAGTCTCGATTCCCTGCGGGTGCTTTATGACAAGGCCTCCCTTGAGGATGGTTTTGAGGAAAGGGGCCCTCAGCTTGAAGAAGCATTCACCGACCTGATCAAATCACTGCGCCGGAAAAATATAGAGTTCATTATCACCAACCTGACCTCGATGGCTTCATTAAAGGCATTGTACCAGAAGATCGATGATGACACCTATGTACTGTATGACACCCGCGATCTTCAGTACATGAAGATCCTGGCCGACTCCCTGGGCCGCTACTACCCCGGGTCAAAACACGTTCAGGCTCTTACCCGCGACCTGAAGACAGGGCTGGACCAGTTTTACAGAAGGCAATTGCTTGATATTGCAGATCAGATTCCCGAAACAAAGCTGGATCCCGTACTGACGGACGTTAACGGAAAAAGAATAGCCCTGTCATCCTTGAGGGGAAAATATGTGCTTCTTACCTTCTGGTCAGTCACTTCAAGAGAGTGTATCACAGATAATCTTCAGCTTAAGGAGTTCTACAGAAGATACAGCAGAAACGGCTTTGAGATCTATCAGATAAATATCGACGAGGATGAGGATGCATGGAAACGGGCAGTAAGGTTTGATGACCTGCCATGGATAAGCGTACGCGAAGATGATCCCCGCGATCTGGCAAACACAAGACTTTTCAACGTCAGGTCCCTTCCGGCAAACTTTCTGTTCGACAGGAACGGGGAGATAATCGGATCAAACCTGCGTGGCCGTGCACTTCAGATAAAGCTTGATCAGCTTTTCAATAATTAGCTCTGCGTCTTGAGGGAGAAAAAGAAAATATATTTCGCGTCGGATTTTCACCTCGGACTCTCTGCAGGGAGCGTTCCGGCTGAAAGGGAGAAGAGAATAGTCTCCTGGCTGAACGAAATAAAATCCGATGCTGAAGAGATCTACCTCCTCGGGGATATCTTCGACTTCTGGTGGGAATACAGGCTGGTCGTTCCCCGCGGTTTTACAAGGTTTCTGGGTGCAATTTCGTCAATTACCGATTCGGGTATCCCTGTCCATTTTTTTACAGGGAACCATGATATGTGGGTAACCGATTATCTGTCAGGCGAATGCGGCATGATAATCCACAAAGGACCTTTAACTGCCTGCTTCAACGGAAAGAAGTTCCATATTGCCCATGGAGAAGGGCTCGGCTCAGGAAACACAGGCTACAGGATCCTTCTTTCAATTTTCAGAAACAGATTCCTGCGAAGATTATATTCTGCACTTCATCCCTCGATTGGTGTCGGCATCGGTCACTGGTGGTCTTTAAGCTCCCGCCTTGGCAAAGGAATTAAACTCGATTTTCTTGGAGACGAAAAAGAGGATCTGATAAGGTATTCCAGATTCATTCTGGAGAAAGAGGGAACAGATTATTTCATCTATGGACACAGGCACCTGGCAATGTCATATAAACTGCCGGAAGGACCTGATATAATCTTTCTGGGCGACTGGGTTCAAAACAGCAGTTATGCAGAATGGGACGGGAACAACCTCGATCTCAGGATCATCGATCAGCCTTAAATATAGTTGGCCACTTTTACCGTAAGGGTGAAATAGGAATAATCCTCATTGACATATTCAAACTGATATTCCAGCATTTCCCCCGATTTCCGTGCTACGTCAATAAGACCCATATCCCCCGTGCTGTCAGTGCTTATATCCTGCTGAATCAGCGATTTGATGAAGAGATCCTTCAATTCTGTGTTGTTGTGCTCATTTACCGTGTCAAGCTTCTGTCTGAGGTCATCGATCCCATTATTAAGAACAAGATTTCCCGTTGAAAGCAGAAAAAGGCCGTCATCAAACCTGATTATTGCCACCGGCATACCGAACTTTTCCTCCTCTTTCCTGTCGGGACCGTATTTTGCCACATTCTCAAGTATCTCAACCAGAATGCTGAAAACCCTTCGGCGCACCTTTGCTTCTATATCCTCTTCAGAAAGTTTTGTTTCCGTGAAGGTTAAAACCTCCCTGGCAACCTCGGGAGAAATGTGTCCCGACCAGATCAGGTACACATTATTCTCCGACATCAGCTTTTCAAGCTTTCTGAAGTTCTCTCCCTTGTAGGATATCCTTTCATCTTCCTGGGGGATGCCTATGCCTTTTGAATCAACACTTTTTGTAAGGACGAAGTAGGTAGTATCCGCGTCAGTGTTTACAAAGTCGTAATCAAGCTTGCTGCCGGTAGTTCTCGCCATCTCAATCAGGCCCAGTCCGGCACCTCCCTTTGAATTGAACTCCGAAGTATTAAGTATTAGCTTGTAAACCTCCCTTATCTCTTTGCTGTCCAGCTTGTTAATCTCATCAAGCTTTGATTTCAGAGTGCTGATGCCGGAGCTATCAATAACATTCCCTGTTACTACAGTGTAGCCTCCCTCATGCTTTGAATATATTACCAGCGACATTGGAGAGACCCAGCTGTCGTGTGTATGCTTCGAGACATTCTGAAGGCTTTCAAGAACGAACAGGAAGACCCGTTTTCTGCCGAGGAAACCAAATTCAGAATCCTCCATCTCCTTCTCAAGCAGCATCAGGAGAGGTATAGAATTATCAGCAGTTATCACGCCCCTGTAAACCAGCATCAGGCGCTCCTCCATGATTTTATCACGGATAATCCGTATCAAATCCATTATGGTGAGATCAGGTTGGTTAATATCGGGCTAAAAATAGTAATTAACCGTTTATATGCAAATGATTTGTAATACTATTATTTAATGCCTCTCCGGAGACTTTTGTCAATTATGATTTTGTAAGTATTTATACCTATAAAATATAAGTAAATATAGTCATAATATTCTATAAATGAAGGTGTTCAGGAAAATAAACTTAATAATATTAACCTCCTAAAAATATTTGTGCGTATATTTCACCCGGGTAAAAATGCGAAATGCAGAAAAATATTCCGTGATAATTAATAAACAGAAACTCTCATCCGCCATCTCGTCCAGGTAAACCGGCCTGTCGTCAAACAATGGCCGTAGCTTTAGTGCAGAAAGGCAGCAGAATTCAACCAGAAATATATCATGTTCAGCAGATTTTTGAAGTACATAGTTCCGCCCTTTACCTTCAGGGCTTTCTTCCGTCGCATCTTCTATTCCAATCTGAAAAAGGTACCTCTCGAAAAACCTCTTCTTTTCGTGGGTAATCATCAGAACTCCTTTATGGATGGGATACTTGTGGGTTCATACCTGCCCCAGCCAATCCATTTCACGATGCGGGCAGATATGTTCAGGAAGCGATTCGCCCGCTTTTGCCTCCGCGAGCTTAATGTGGCACCTGTTTACAGGCTCGAGGAGGGTCTTGGGAATGTGCATAAAAACCTTGAAACCTTTTCAGATATCTATGACATCCTGAAAAAGAACGGCAATTTCATTATGTTCTCTGAAGGGATATGTGTCCAGGAGAAACGGCTTCAGAAGCTCAGGAAAGGGACTGCAAGGCTGGCATTCGGGGCTGAGGAGAAATTCGGGCTGGATGTCAATATAGTACCGGTTGGTATCAATTATACCTACCCGGCCAGTTTCAGGAAAGAGGTGATGATAAATTTTCACGACTCCTTCAGTATTAAGGAACTCACTGAACTTTACAGGGAGCATCCCGCGAAAGCTTTGCTCGCCTTTAACGAAAGATGCAATGCAGGGCTGCAGAAGGAAGTAATAATTGTCGAGAATCCCGCAGACGACTGGATGGCGGAAAAGCTGTTTGTAATGACCAGGAATGACATCATCCACCCGTTTTTTAAATGGAAATTTGAGACCGACGACAGACGCAAAACCGAGAAGGTTCTGAGCGAAAAAATAAACCATATCGGTAGAACCTCGCCGGAGCTGAACGGAAAACTCAGGGAAAAAATAAAGGTCTATACAGATCTCCTGGACTCAAATAATCTGAAAGATGCAAATGTCGCCAGGAAACTTGACTGGGGATGGTTAAGATATATTGCTGTAATTGCGGGGTTTCCCGTATATGTTGCCGGAATTCTAAGCAATCTTCTGCCTTTTATCGTTCCCCGCACCCTTTCCGATAAACTGATCAGGGACCCCCGCTTCTACAGCTCTTTTTACATCACCACGGGCACCCTGCTGTATCTTTTGTATTTCCCGCTGGTATTGATCCTTTCAGGGATCTTTGCGGGCCTGACCGGTCTGCTGCTCGCATTGCTGGTCCCTGTTGCGGGGTACCTGGCGCTCTTCTACCAGGAAATTGCGAAGGAGAGGTTCCACACTTTCCGTTACTGGTGGAAGTCTGTTACCGACAAACCCCTTGTTAACAAACTGATTAAACAGCGGAGTGAGATTCAGGCAATGGTTAAGGGAATAAATCCTGCATAAAGGTTCCTGCCCGGTTCAACCATTTCAGCACCGTCAGATGCGGCCTTATCCCGCCCATCCTTCCCTGTCAAGGTTCCTGTAGTTTATTGCTTCAGAAATATGTTCCGCGGTAATCTGTTCCGATTCTGCAAGATCAGCTATTGTACGGGCTACTTTAAGAATCCTGTCGTAGGCTCTTGCCGAAAGGCCCCTGATCTCCATCGCGGCTTTCAGAAGCCTTCCTGCTGTCTCATCATGCTGGCAGTAACGCCTCTGCATCTGAGCCGTCATCTGTGCATTTGCATAAATCCCTCGAACGTTCCCGAATCGCCTTGCCTGAACAGCTCTTGCCCTCACTACCCTTTCGCGCACTGTCGCTGAAGGCTCGGTTTTTCCCCTGTCAGAGAGCTTGTCGTAATTCACGGGAACAACCTCGATATGGATATCTATGCGATCGAGAAGCGGGCCTGATATCCTGTTAAGATATTTCTGAACTATTCCGGGGGAACACATGCACTCCTTCTCAGGATGGTTATGGAACCCGCACGGGCACGGGTTCATTGAGGCAACAAGCATGACGCTTGCCGGATAATCCACAGTCGTTTTTGCCCGCGAGATCGTTATCACCCTGTCTTCCAGCGGCTGTCTCATGACCTCCAGTACCGAACGTTTGAATTCCGGCAGTTCATCGAGGAACAAAACTCCATTGTGTCCGAGCGATATTTCCCCCGGCATGGGATTCGTACCCCCGCCGACAAGGGCGACATCCGAGATCGTATGATGAGGCGATCTGAAAGGGCGTTTTACCATCAGCGCCATATGGTCATCTATTTTTCCTGCCACCGAATGGATCTTCGTGGTCTCCAGCGCCTCCTCGAGGGTAAGCGGGGGGATGATTGTAGGTAATCGCCTGGCCAGCATTGTCTTGCCAGCTCCCGGAGGACCTATCATCAGCAAATTATGTCCGCCGGCTGCAGCAACTTCGAGCGCACGCTTAACATTTTCCTGACCGCGGACGTCTGAAAAATCGATTTCATACTTATTGGCCTCGCTGTTGAATATCTCCATCAGATCAACCCTTACAGGTGTGAACCTCCTTATGCCGTTAAAGAAATCCAGCACATCGCCGATCTTCTCCATACCGTAAACATCGAGTCCGTCTACTACGGCTGCTTCCCTTGCGTTCTTCAGTGGAACTATCACCCCTTTGAATCCCTCTTCACGGGCTTTCAGCGCAATAGGAAGTATGCCTCTTACAGGCTGGAGGGTACCATCAAGCGACAACTCTCCCATAATTACATATGACCCGACCTCACAGCTTACTGTCTTTTCGTCGGCAGCCAGAATACCAATGGCCAGCGGCAGATCATACGATGACCCCTCCTTGCGAATATCGGCCGGCGCCATATTGATAACCACCTGCTTTCCGGGCCACCGGTAACCCAGTATACGCAGGGAAGACTCGATGCGCTGCTGGCTCTCCTTGACCGCAACATCAGGCAGCCCGACAAGGAAAAAGCGGATACCCGTAGAAACATTAACTTCAATAGTCACGATCACGGCGTCGATGCCTGTAACAGCACTGGAGAAAGTTCTTACCAACATTTCAGTAATTGTTTAGCACAAAAGGAAACACTACCCAAATATACTCAGAAAAAAATCAAATTGTAACCAGCCTAAGTGAAAAAAATCACGAGAGGAACAAATGGCATAGCAAAAACGTAATAAAGCCGGACATTTTAAAATTTCTGACACCGATAATTGCTGTCGGGTGGAATTAATTAACTAATTTTGGCCCGGAGGGATTTTAATTGAATTTCTGACAACAAAAGGGGCGCTCAACAGTTCTGATTGAAATAATGAAGCTGGAGAAGACTCATATTCTGCCAACAGCCGACTCACCGGATGTCCTCCTCGATCCTGACGGGATTATTAAGATAAAAGGACGGGGCATGGTAGTAAACAGGACCGTGATCCCTGATCAGATATTGAACTGGCTGGATGCTTATCTGATCATGCCTGCCGAAACCACTAGTGTCATTATTGCACTTGAATATCTCAACAGCTTCAGTACAAAGATATTAACCGCTATCCTGCTGAAGATCTCGCAGGTCTGGAATAAGGGTAAGAATCTGAGTATCCGCTGGTATTATGAAGAGGACGATGATGATATACTGGAGAGGGGAGAATACATCTCCGAAGCATATAATATTCCGATTGAATTCATAATTACCGACGATCTGGCGGAGTGTTGAAGCTTAAGGGTCAGATTGCTCCCCCGCCTCTTTCTCCGGTTCGTATCCTGATACAATCCTCAAGCGGTGTTATGACCCCCCCCCCTATAAATAGGGGGGTTAATGAAATATTACTGATTAGATTGAGGAGGGATGGTCCGGTTCAGAAGGAAAAACCGGCAACGATAATTAGTTTTTCCTGGTCCGGATTAATAACTATCTGTCCGGTGAGAGGAATTTTAAAAGAGTCGGTGACTTTAATCGTTCTTGTAGTCCCGATACCCACATTACAGACATTGAATCTGCCCGTTCCGGTTTCGGGATCATAAGTATGCCACCCGTCACCTGCTCCGGCGAAAATATTGAACGATCCAAAATCATATCCTGCTTCAAAATATTTATCTCCGCCCAGTGAACCTGCACCTCCCGCCTGGTTAATAATGTAATTGGCCTGCAGGCTAAACCCAGATCTTTCAAACCGGAGACTTGCCTCAAAAGCATGGGAACCTGAAATAGATGAATAATCAAAATATCTGAGCGCGGGATAATAGTAATCGGTAAATCCTATAACCAGACCCGGGAAAAGGTTGTAATTAAGGTAAAGATCTGCTTCCTGATAACCATGGGCATCAAACGAACCCCATACGCCCATTGCAAAGTTACCCGAAACAAACTCCAGCGAAGGTTGAATTGCAGGACCCGTTCCAAACACAGAGCCCCTCCAGATATAGTTGCTATAAAAGTCCACTCCTGTATTGAACTTGTTTTCAGGCTCTTCCTGTGCAAATACTAAACCGGAAAACAATAACTTACATAAAATTATAATAAAAATGGTCTTTAGCCTGTTCGTTGTCATATCGATTCCCTTATTTTGGTTAATAATCTTCGGCAAATATAGGAATATTTTTAATTTTATTATTCTTTTTTACATTCATCCCTTGTTTTTTACACCCTTTCTGCAATATTTCAGTATTATTTTTACACCTACCCCCCCTAATTTAGTACCCATGTTTGATTTTTTTCAATTTTTCTATGTTTCTTGTCCGGATCTGATCTGTTTCTCCTAAGCATGTCCTGGAAAACCCTGCCCCGGTCAGGATATTTCTATTAATATTTTTTGTAACATTTGTTACATTCTTCAATTGCGTTTAATTTATAATTTTGCCGGCAAAAACAGTAACTTGCATAATTAGTAAGAAACGGCCGGAGGAAGTAGAATTATTAATAACAACTAAATACAATTTGATTATGAACATGTTTTGTTTTCAGTGTCAGGAAACGGCAAAATGTACCGGGTGCACCGTTGCAGGTGTATGCGGGAAAAAACCGGAGGTAGCCAATATGCAGGATCTTCTGGTATATGTAATAAAGGGGATCTGTGCTTACAGCACACGCGCCAGGGAACTGGGTGTAGAGAATGAAAAAGTGAACAGGTTCGTCTATGACGGGCTCTTCATGACGATCACCAATGCTAATTTCGATTTTGAAAGATTTGTTTCGAAGATCCGCGAAGGGCTTGAACTGCGTGACGAAATAAAAGATCAGCTAGTCAGTGCCGGAGGCAGACTTCCGGAAAAATTGCATGACTCAGCAACATGGAGCGGATATTCTGTTGAGGAATTTGAAAGGAAAAATACTTCAGTCGGTGTTCTTTCCACGGAAAATGAAGATATAAGATCTCTTCGTGAGCTTGTTACCTACGGGGTGAAAGGAATGGCAGCCTATACCGAGCATGCCTCAAACCTTGGTTTTGAAGATAAGTCAGTATATAAATTCATGCAGGAGGCGCTGGTGGCCACAACCGACGATACCCTTGATGCCGGTCAGCTTGTTTCACTCGTTATGGAGACAGGAAAACACGGAGTAAGTGCAATGGCATTGCTTGATAAAGCTAACACTACAAGATATGGCAATCCTGAGATAACAAAAGTAAATATTGGGGTAAGGAATAACCCCGGCATCCTAATAAGCGGGCACGACCTGAGAGATATGGAGGATCTTCTTGCAGAGACGGAAAATACAGGTGTTGACGTTTACACCCATAGCGAGATGCTGCCTGCCAACTATTACCCGGCCTTCAAAAAGTATTCTCATTTTGTTGGTAATTACGGCAGTTCATGGTGGAAACAGAAGGAGGAATTTGAAACTTTCAACGGTCCTATACTGTTCACAACCAACTGCATTGTACCGCCAAAAACCGGGGCAGGCTATTCAGACAAGGTCTACACCACAGGCGCTGCAGGGTTTTCAGGATTTAAGCACATTCCGGACAGGCCTGCGGGCGGGCGCAAGGATTTCTCGGCAATCATCGAACACGCAAAGAAGTGCAGCCCGCCGGTGGAGATCGAAAAAGGTGAGATAACAGGGGGATTTGCCCACGTGCAGGTGCTTGCTCTCGCTGATACGGTTGTCGGAGCAGTCAAATCAGGTGCAATCCGTAAGTTCTTTGTGATGGCAGGTTGCGACGGCCGCTTCAGGGACAGAAATTATTACACCGAATTTGCAGCTGCCCTGCCAAAGGACACCGTTATTCTAACCGCCGGCTGTGCCAAATACCGCTACAACAAGCTTCAGCTAGGTGATATCAACGGTATCCCGAGGGTCCTTGACGCCGGTCAGTGCAACGATTCATACTCCCTGGCGGTAATAGCTATGAAACTGAAAGAAGTCTTCAACCTGAAAGATATCAACGATCTGCCAATAGCTTATAATATAGCCTGGTATGAGCAGAAAGCAGTGATAGTGCTGCTTGCCCTTCTCTACCTCGGGGTGAAAAACATCCATCTCGGACCAACACTGCCCGGGTTCCTTTCACCCAATGTGGCAAAGGTGCTGGTCGGGAAATTCGGGATTGCAGGTATCGGAACTGTGGAAGATGACATAAAACTGTTTCTGAATTAACAAACGACGCAATTGTATATCAGGAGGCTGTATTAAAAGAAAGAATCCATAAAACCGCAGAGAACGCAAAGAACTCATATTATGGTTCTTACCTTCGCGCTCTTTGCTGCAGCTTCGCGCTCTTTGCGGTTAAAAATATCTTTTAATACTGCCTCTTGTTTTTTGTGTAAATTTGATATCAGATTCTGTATGTCATTTAATCATCGGTAATTCCTGATCCATGAAAGTGCTCAATTACGCAACAATGTTATGCCTGATAATTATTCTGCCAGGCTGTAATGCAAATAAAAGAATTAAAGTTAATTCACCTGACGGCAATATCACTTTTACAATCTCTGCATCAACAGCCGCTGAACCTAATTCAGTTGCGGTTTTTTCATTGACTGCCTGGAAAAGGAAAATCCTTGAATCCGGCGAAAACAGGCTCAATCTCATCTGCCGGGTCTATAATGAAGGAGCTGCGTTTGCCTGGGAGATACCCGGACAACAGGGTCTGGAGTCGGTGGTAATAGCTGATGAAAACATATCATTCCGTTTCCCGGCTGACTATATGGCGTGGTCTGCTCCCCGGGCACAGGCACAATACTCGCATGTGCCTTTAAGCCGTATCGAAAAAGGATGTGAACGGCCTCTCGTTATCGAATACGATACAACCCTGGTCGTCGCGCTTGCAGAGGCAAAACTGGTTGATTTTGCCAGGATGAAGTTTGAACCTGATTCTGCCGGAGTTACTGCTGTAAGAACAAGGCTTGGCAGCAATGTTCATAAAACCCTGCCGTTTCAGAGCCCGTGGAGAGTGATGATGGTCGGCAGGAATCCGGGTGATCTCCTTGAAAAGAATTACCTGATCCTGAACCTCAACGATCCCTGTGAGATAGCTGATGTCTCCTGGATAACACCAGGCAAAGCCCTGAGGGAGGTCACCCTGACAACTGCCGGAGCAATAGCCTGCATCGATTACACTTCGGCTCATAACATGCAGTACGTGGAATTCGACGCCGGCTGGTACGGTCCTGAAAACAATGAAGAATCGGATGCTACAACCGTAACGATCGATCCTGCCCGTTCAAAAGGTCCCCTGGATCTTCCGGAGGTGATCCGTTATGCAAATTCTAAAAATATTAAGATC
>JAHYJA010000238.1 GCA_019429325.1 Bacteroidales bacterium | reverse complement strand
CCTATACAGAGTCGCCTGAGGATCTTAAGAGTGTTACGAACCGTAAACCGGAAGCCGCTGAAATTGATGATATGCTGTTTGCAAACAAGATCGTAAAGCACACTAAATCAAACGCTATAGTACTTGCACGTAATAAACAGCTCTGTGCTAGCGGCACAGGGCAGACATCGAGAGTGGATGCCTTAAGGCAGGCGATTGCCAAAGCTCAGACGTTCGGATTTGACCTTCAGGGGGCGGTAATGGCTTCTGACGCTTATTTCCCTTTCGCCGACAGCGTGGAGATTGCCCATAAAGCAGGAATAACAGCTGTAATTCAACCTGGCGGATCGATCCGTGATCAGGAAACAATTGATTACTGCAACACGTATAACATCACAATGGTCTTCACCGGGAAAAGACATTTCAGACATTAACGGAACAATAAAACTATCTCATTAAATGGGACTATTTTCATTTCTGACACAGGAGATTGCAATTGATCTCGGAACGGCAAACACAATAATCATTCACAATGACAAGATCGTTGTTGATGAACCCTCGATAGTAGCAATCGACAAGAACACCGGCAAGCTTCTTGCAATAGGGGAGTCAGCCAGGCAGATGCACGGGAAGACTCACGAGAACATCAAGACAGTGAGACCTCTGCGCGACGGAGTGATTGCTGATTTTAACGCCGCCGAACTTATGATCAGGGGAATGATCAAACTGATTAATAAAAGCCCGCGGCTCTTTGCACCCTCCCTCAAAATGGTCGTCTGCATACCGTCGGGAAGCACTGAGGTAGAGATACGGGCAGTCCGTGATTCCTCCGAGCATGCCGGCGGCCGCGACGTGTATATGATCTATGAACCGATGGCAGCAGCCATAGGCATAGGCCTTGATGTTGAAGCGCCCGAAGGGTGCATGGTTATCGATATAGGTGGAGGAACCACTGAGATCGCTGTTATTGCACTCGGCGGGATAGTCTGCAACAAATCGATAAGGATAGCCGGTGACGGGTTTACCGCGGATATCCAGGCTTACATGAGGCATCAGCATAATATCAAGATAGGGGAACGTACCGCCGAAGATATTAAGATAGCTGTCGGAGCTGCAATGCCCGATATCGAAAATCCCCCTCCGGATTATGTTGTAAGGGGACCCAACATCATGACTTCACTTCCGATAGAGATACCGATCTCATACCAGGAGATAGCTTATTGCCTCGACAAATCGCTGACAAAGGTTGAAGCCGCTCTGCTGAGCGTACTGGAACAAACTCCTCCGGAACTTTATGCGGATATAGTGAACAGGGGTATCTACCTGGCAGGGGGAGGTGCCCTCCTGAGAGGGATCGACCGCAGACTTTCAGATAAGATCAATATAAATTTCAATATTGTTGAGGATCCCCTCCATGCTGTAGCAAGAGGGACCGGCGTTGCACTTAAGAATGTCGATAAATTCCCTTTCCTTATGAGATAAAGCCGTCTGCTAAATGAGAAATCTGCTGAACTTCCTGGCAAGATACCATAACCTGATCATCTTCATAATTCTGGAAGGTTTGGCATTATACCTGCTGACAACACGCAATGATTATCATAACACCCGTGTAATAAACGGGATAAGAGCCATATCGCAGAACGTTGAGGCCAGGATCTATACCGCCAGGTCGTATCTTGGTTTGCGCAAAGTAAACACAAACCTTGTTGAGGAGAATATTGACCTGCGGAACAACCTTGAACGGCTCGGGAGGAATGGCGGCCACTTTTTTGATACATTGAACGATCAGGTTTTTGATCAGCAGTATCGCTATAAAGGCGCCGAAGTGATCGGAAACTCGGTAAACAGGCAAAAGAATTTCTTTACGCTCAACAAGGGAAGGAAAGACAGCATAGATGTTGATATGGCCGTTGCAACCAGTGAGGGTATTGCCGGGATAATTGTAGGATGTTCTGAAAACTATTCCGTGGCAATGTCGCTTCTCAACCTCGACTTCAGGGTCAGTGCAAGGATCAGATCCAACGGATATTTCGGTTCCCTTAACTGGGACGGAAGGAACACCGGCCAGGCCATACTGAGTGAGATCCCGCAGCATGCCCCTGTTATTGAAGGGGATACAATTGAGACTACTGCCTATAGCGCACTCTTTCCCGAGGGATTGTTGATCGGTGTTATCAGCGATTTTGAAAAGAGCGGCAGTGATTTTTACAGAATTACAGTATCCCTGGCAACAGATTTCAGAAGACTGACCCATGTCCAGATAATCGAAAATCTGAGAAAAACTGAGCAGGTTGAACTTGAAAACCAATTCCAATGATCAACTCCCTCTTAAGATATGGTCTGATATTTATCGCGTTGATCCTTCTTCAGCTTCTGGTTATGAACAATATACAGTTCAGCGGATATGTCAACCCTTATATTTATGTGATGATAATCCTTCTGATACCTGTTGAGATATCAGCCTGGCTGTTGCTGATTATCGCCTTTCTTACAGGGCTTCTGATCGATATATTTTCGGGGTCGCCCGGGATGCATGCCTCTGCAACTGTACTTGCCGGATTTGTCCGTCCCTTCGTGCTCAGGATCATATCCCCGCGCGACGGATACGAATCGGGGGCAACCCCGTCGATGCTTACTTATGGTTTCAGATGGTATCTGTTATATAGCGTCATTATTGTTGTTGTTCATCATACTGCTCTCTTTTATCTCGAAGTTTTCAGGTTTGCCGATTTTTTCAGGACATTAACGAGAGTGTTTCTCAGTTCTCTTTTTTCCGTAACTTTTATCCTTTTTGCTGAATATTACAGAAAAGGAAGGTAACAGATCCTGACATGAAAGATGCATACATAAACAGAAAGTACATTGTAATCACACTTGTGGTGCTTGCATCTGCAGCTCTGATCATCAGGCTCTTTGAATACAGATCGTTAAAGATACATACCGCATGTCGGCTGAAAACAATGTTCTGAGGTATGTGACCCAGTACCCCG
>JAHYJA010000046.1 GCA_019429325.1 Bacteroidales bacterium | reverse complement strand
CTGGTACCTTGGAAGAACGTATTCTTCATTCTTAAAATATGTCCTGCGCTGTTCCTGGAACCTCAGCCTGCCCCTTAGGGTAAACCTCCCGGGTTCAAGCTTAACGCGGGTGTCTACAAACCATTTATGCCGCAGATGGTAGTCATGGTCGTTCTCGATAGCGTTGGCCAGGCGGTAAGCTCCTGAGAATGAGATAATTTTAGTAAGCTTATATGTCAGCCCCGCCTCGATGAATGTCTGTTCGATCTCAGAGGCCTGATTGAATGTCCTCATTTCGACCGAGGCGTCGAGTTCCAGTTTCTTCGATATCCCATACTCGGCATTTAACGAAAGCCATACTCCAAAATCCTTATCCTGCGAAAACGTATAAGACGGAACCATTATAAGCAGAATGAAAAGGAAAGGCCTTCTAATCATCATCGTTGTCATAATCAGGGTTTTCACCAAAAAGATCCTGGTTGGTCTGTGGTTCGGGTGTTACGTAATAAATGATTATCTCACATGTATTTTTGAAGAAATCGATTTTGCCGGTTTCTATCCTGTTAATTTTCCTGATCCCCGTCCTCTGCATTATGTCCTTCATCAATTCATCATAATGTTCAGGTTTTATGAGTTCGACCCTTTCGTAAGTTATTCTTTTTGAAGATTCATGCTTAAGGAGCCACACTTTCTCGAGTCCGAAAGTGATCAGTATGATGGCAAGATTTGAAAAGAGAACCTCTGCAATGCTTGATTTTGAATTTGCAAGGGCGTTAATGACGGAGATTCCGATGATGATGAAGAGGTAGGTCATCTCCTTAATCGGGATCTGGTTGGTACGGTACCGGATTATTCCGAAGATGGCGAAAAGTCCGAGGGCGAAGCCGATCTGAAGGGTGACGCTTTCCAGCATATAGCAGAGCAGGAAGACGATTGTAGCAATCAGGATATAGGTAAAAAGATAATCTTTTCGCCTTGTTGCCGGATAATAGAGTACCCTGACCAGGATCAGAATAACCGAAGTGTTAAGAATGAATCTCCACAAAAGTTCAAGAAAGCTGGCGGGATCGATCAGCCAGGAGACCGTCTGTAGAACTGGTATCGTAACTGCCATGAAGTGAGGATTCATTATTTATGATTATTTACGTTAAGAGCATCCAGGAATTAACGCCGGGAATCCCTGATTATTTTGTTTTCAGGGTGCAATCTCCGTCAATCCAAGATTCAGAACAGGTTCCCTGCCAGGACTGACTGACTTCAGGACGACAAGAGCGGCGCCAAGTGCTGTGGCGTTGCTAATTTCCGATGTATAGACCCTTTTTGACGGGAAGGCAGCGGCAAGAAGCTTCAGAAATATTATATTATTTGAGAAGCCGCCTGTGACAAATATATTCTCAGTTTCGTCCTTTTCAGCAATAACCAGTCTGATGGCTTCAATGGCGAGGTCTCCGAGTTCGATTATCAGCTGATGGTATGCCTCGTCAAATGACTTAAAATCGAATAAGTCTATTCTCTCCCTGAACGAGCCTGAGCCCGGACCGCTGTTAAAGAAGGCCCTTCTGTCGCCGGTATATTTCTTTCTCAGAATAGCGATCAGGTCCTGGTCATATCTGACACTCCTGAAAAAGTTCTGTGTAGTCCTGAAATGCTCATTCAGCAATCCGACCGCGGTTTCGTGCAGATGCCCCAGGAAGAGGCGCGACGATTTAACAGGTTGTCTGTTCACGCTCATGTAACACAGGCAGTCCCTGTCGAGTTGTTCGACCGTAAGTGTCTCGCTATTGAACGGATTCATGTTTATACACCAGGTTCCTGTTGAAATCAGGACGAATTTGCCCAGGTTCCCTGTAAAATACGGTGCCAGCGATGCTGAACTGTCGTGAATACCCGGTCCTGCCAGAACTCTTTTATTTCCAACATTTATTTCGGTGAGTGTCTCAACCGGAACAGGTTCGGGCAGGTTAAGTGCTTCGCGGGCGACCCAGGGGTGGTATGCCATATTATCAAAATCCCACAGTGCGGTATGGCATCCGATTGATGTGTGTTCGGAAGTCACTTTCGATGTAAGGAGGTATGATATATACTGAGGGAAGTGGAGGATATGTTTAACTCTCGAAAAGACCTCCGGTTTTTCTGTCCTGAGCCAGAGAATCTGGATACCCGAATTAAGCATTCCAAGGGCCGGAGATGCTGTTCTTCTGCAGAATTCATCCTGTCCCCCAAACCTGCGATAGAGCCTTTCGGGAATCCTTTCGTCGATCGGCTTGAGATAGTTGTAGACCGGTGTGACCCTTTCCCCCTTTTCATCAAGATAAGCCAGCGTGGCTCCATAGGTTGCAAAATTGACAGCCGCAACCTCATACTTTTCTGCATTAACCAGTCTGAGCATTGAATCCCTCACCCATTTCCCTATCAGGTCAATATCGTCGCATTCAAATCCGTCATCGTCCAGAACTTCAGGGAACTTCTCCTCCTCGACTGATAGTAGTTTCAGATCAAGGCTGAAGACCAGCATTTTCTTGTTAGTCTTTCCGATATCGAATATGGCGATTGTTTTTTCTTTCATATTGATTTTCCACCGGATATGAACCGGTTATATGTTGTTGGGGCCGTATAATGATATTTTGCAGGGGCGTAGCATGCTACGCCCCCACAACAGGAATTATCGTTTCAGCAGTACATCATTTTCATATTTTATAATCTCATCTATATAATCCTGGCCCACCGGCACATTATTTGTCATGCAGTAGTAATCCCAGACTGCACCGAAGGGTTTTGTTTTCATTAATTCAAGAAGGGAGAGTCTTTCAAAATTCTTATCCTCCTCTTCGAATTTCACAAGTCTCTGAAAGGGTTCAAGCAGGGCGCACAGGAAGGCTATCTGTGCAGATCTTGTTCCTATCACATATGCGCCTATCCTGTTAAGGCTGGCGTCGAAGAAATCGAGTCCGATATTTACTTTTCCGAGCGCTTTTGCGCGTACTATCTCCTGTGCGATCAGCATTATCTCGTCGTTCAGGGTAACAACATGGTCGCTGTCCCATCTGACACCCCTTGTAAGGTGAAGAAGAAGCTCGTCGACGAACAGCAGCGCAGATGAAATCTTGTCACCCACCTGTTCGGTCGGATGGAAATGGCCGTTATCGAGGGTTATCATCATGTTGTTCTTTACGGCATAACCCATATAGAAATCGTGGGAGCCCACCACCATTGATTCTGAGCCTATCCCGAAGAGTTTACTCTCGACAGAGTCTTTAAGGTATTTACCCGGATATTTTACCGAGAAGATCTCGTCAAGAGATTTCATAAGAAGCTTCCTCAGGGTGTATCTGTCAACCGGGGTGTCTTTGGATCCGTCGGGTATCCATATATTATGGACGCAGGGTGTTCCGAGCTGTTTTCCCATTTCTGCGCTTATTGCCCTGCACCTTTTCGTATGTTCAATCCAGAATTTTCTGATTTTCGGGTTTTTGCTCGAAAGGGTGTAGCCATCATCAGCATATGGGTGGGAGAAGCATGTGCAGTTAAAATCGAGACCGATGCCTCTTTTCTTCGCCCAGTCGATCCATCCCTGAAAATGTTTTACCTCAATCTGATCGCGGTCGACCGGTTTCCCCCCGAATTCGCCATAGATGGCATGAAGGCTGAGCCTCTGTTTTCCGGGCAGGAGTGACATTACCTTGTCGAGATCGGCCCTCATCTGTTCAATGGTCCGGGCCTTACCGGGGTGGTTTCCTGTTGCCTGTATCCCTCCGCCGCCGAGCTCGGCACCCTCCTTTTCAAACCCTCCAACATCGTCGGTCTGCCAGCAGTGAAGGCTGATCACTATTTTATCAAGTTCCTCAAGCACCTTGTCGGTATCCACACCAACTTCTGCATATTGTTCTTTTGCGGAAAGGTATGACTTTTTGATTAGTTCTTTTTTCATTGTTATGTTGTTTATATTTAGATTACTAACTCATTTTAGCCCCCCTTTGGTTCCCCCCGGAGGGGGGAAAAATTGTGGCTGAGATTCTGGTTTTCTTTCGTCCGGCCCCCCTTTGATTCCCCCCGGAGGGGGGAAAAATTGTGGCTGAGATTCTGGTTTTCTTTCGTCCGGCCCCCCTTTCGTTCCCCCCGGAGGGGGGAAAAATTGTGGCTGAGATTCTGGTTTTGTTACTTCATGAAGAAGACCTGATCGAGGGGGATCGTGACCGGAGAGTTATCGGGGTTTGTCTCCATGATGTCAGCCATATACTTCCACCACCTCTTTACAATCTCCGTCGAGCCAAGATCCTGCGATGAACTCTCGCCGGTCTGTTCCTGATACGCAAAAAGGGTGTTGGTCTCTTCGTCAAGGAAGATTGAATAATTCCCCACTCCTTCATTCCTGAGCAGTGTCACGAGCTCCGGCCAGATCTCACTGTGCCGCTTCCTGTATTCTTCCTTAAACCCGGGAAGCAGCTTCATTTTAAAACCAAATCTCTTCATATAAAATTGTGTTTTAACCTAATTTTACGATAAAAGTTGAAAGAATAAGTACCACAATCCCGATAATCAGAACATACATTGTTTTCTTCCCGGCACCTTTCCATTCCTTCAGAATAATACCCCAGATATTGCTGATTGCAATATTAAGGGCCATAAGTATACTCCACCCGAAAACAGCCATGCCCGGGGGCAGTTTGCTGGAACCCATCCCATAGAAATGGAACTGCAGGAACCATAGGAATCCGGCCAGGAACGTGAAAAAGAGGTTATTGAGAAAGAGTGACCCCGGACCGGAAAGGTAATCTTTATATGTTTTATTCTTAATATTCAGGAAGACACAATAGACGAGGTTAGTAATAAAACCTCCCAGAAGGATGAATATAAGCGAGGGATTTTTCTGGAAGAGAGGGTTGGTTCCGTGTGCAAGTGCAACATTTTCAATTGGTTTACCTGCCTCAAAACCAAAATTAAAGCAGGCGCTCATTACTCCGGCAAATATCGCGATCAGAATACCTTTTTTGAGGGCAAACTCTTTCACGGCAGCTTTTCTCTCCTCCTCCGTCATGTTTTTGCTTTTCAGCGACCCGGCGTATCCTATTATGGCTATTCCAGCCACGGTGATAGCGACGCCTGTCATGGTGAGGATACCGGCAGTTGAAGCGAACAGGTTCTCTCCTGCCACAATGGGCGGGATAAGTGTTCCGAAGGCTGCACAGAGGCCGAGTGCAATGCTCTGGCCGAGAGCAACGCCAAGGTAGCGTATGCTCAGGCCGAATGTAAGGCCGCCGAATCCCCACAGGAGGCCGAAGAATGCAGCCATCAGCTTGGCTGAGGATGGAGATTCACGTATGATTGGCATTAATTCGCCTGAGGGAACGAAAATCAGGGCAAAGATCCAGGGAGCGATTATCCAGGCGGCCACACCCTGGGTTATCCAGTACGATTCCCAGGCCCATAACCTGACCTTTTTAAAAGGAACATAGAAGCTTGCTGCACCGATACTTCCGAGGGCAATCAATAAAATACCTGCTATGGGATCCATCAAAACTTGTTTAAATTTAACATGAACCGCAATTTATAAACTTTACGGGTTGAAAAGATGATTCATCATAATTTTATTTCCATAATTTTACATTATCTTGAACTGTAAATTTAAAACCCCATTAACATGAAATCACTCAGACTCATCCTTTTTCTTCTAAGTATTTTAGGTACAGCCTATTCACAGAATCTTTCCGTCGGAGCCCTGACGGTGGAGCATAAAACCAATCCTGTCGGAGAAGATGCACTGAAGCCCAGGTTTTCCTGGAAGATCTCCGCAACGGGAGGGTCTGTTCTTCAGACGGCTTATTCAATACGTGTGGCTGTTGATCCGCGATTCTCTTCATCAGGGAGCGTCTGGGAGTCGGGAAAGATCATGTCGGATGAATCAGTTCTTCAGGAGTATAAAGGTCCGGACCTTAAATCGGGACAAAGGTATTACTGGCAGGTAAGGGTATGGGATAATAAAGGCCGGGTATCGCGCTGGAGCGAGACTGCTTACTGGGAAAGCGGGTTGCTTAACAAATCCGACTGGAAAGCAAAATGGATCGAGCTTGAGGGCGATACCCTCAGGTATTCTCCCTCACCTCATTTCAGAAAAGAGTTTTCTGTTGCCAAGCCCATAGCCAGTGCCAGGGTATATATCACATCGCACGGGCTGTATGAACTGCATATTAATGGCAAAAAAGCGGGAGACCAGGTCTTTACACCGGGATGGACATCTTACGGGAAGAGGCTTCAGTACCAGGTTTACGACGTAACCTCAATGCTGACGGGAGGAAACAATGCAGTGGGAGCTGTTCTGGGCGACGGCTGGTACAGGGGAACGCTCGCTTGGGGCAACAACTGGGCGGTTTACGGGAAGCGGCTGGGAGTGCTGATGCAATTAAGAATTACCCACACAGACGGTACAGAAACGCTTATTGTGACCGATGAATCGTGGAAAGGCCATAATGACGGAGCTATCAGGATGAATGATCTGTACAACGGCGAGACGTATGATGCCAACAAGAGACTCACCGGCTGGAACATGCCCGGTTTTAACGACACGAACTGGCAAAAGGTAAGGATCGGGAACTACAGTCTTGACAATATTATTGCATCCGAAGGCTCTCCGGTGCGCAAGATAGAGGAGATAAAACCTGTAAAAATATTCCGCACCCCCAAAGGCGATCTTATTGCAGATATGGGGCAGAATATGGTGGGATGGGTTAGGCTCAGAGTGAATGGCCCAAAGGGAACGGAGGTAAAGCTTCAACATGCAGAAGTGATGGATAAATACGGAGAGTTTTACACTGAAAACCTGCGGCGCGCCAAATGCCAGCTCATATATACTCTTGCTGGTACGGGCGAAGAGGTTTATGAACCGCGTTTCACTTTTATGGGATTCAGATTTGTTAAGATTGAAGGTTTTCCCGGAGAGGTTACCCCTGATAATCTTACCGGGGTGGTAATCCATTCCGATATGATGCCCACCGGAACCTATGAAAGCTCCAGCAAGCTTATCAATCAGCTCCAGCACAATATCGTATGGGGGCAGAAAGGCAATTTTCTGGATGTCCCGACAGACTGTCCTCAGAGGGATGAACGTCTCGGATGGTCTGGTGATGCACAGGCTTTCAGCCGCACGGCCGCCTTTAATTACAATGTGGCACCGTTTTTTACGAAATGGCTGAAAGATGTAAGCGCCGATCAGAAGCCGGGAGGTGAGGTTCCCGATGTAATACCCGACGTACTGAACAGACAGGATGCCACCACTGCCGCGCCCTCGGCCGGCTGGGGCGACGTGGCTGTTATCGTGCCATGGACCTTGTACCAGGTGTATGGTGACAAGAGGTTGCTCGAGACTCAGTATCCGGGTATGGTGAAATGGGTTGAATATATCAGGAATAAGGCAGGGGATTCCTATCAGTGGAAGGGCGGAAGCAAGTATGGGGACTGGCTCTTTTACCATCCTCCGGTAAACAGCCACACTGCGGCAGATGGTTATACCGAGCCGGATTTTATAGCAACGGCATTTTATGCCTATTCCTCAAAATTACTGGCGCTTGCAGCTAAAGAGCTGGGCAGGACGGATGATGAAAAGACCTACACTGACATTTTCAACAGGATAAAAAATGTTTTTAATCATGAATATGTAACGCCTGTAGGACGTGTGGGAACAAATTCGCAAACAGCATATGTACTGGCCCTGATGTTCGACCTGCTTCCGGAAGGATTGAGGGAGAACGCAACCAGGTTTCTTGTTGAGGATATAAAGAGCAGAAGGGATCATCTTTCCACCGGTTTTCTCGGAACGCCGTTCCTGTGTCACATCCTTTCGCAGAATGGCTACACCGATGTAGCTTATGACCTTCTTCTCCAGGAGACATACCCGTCGTGGCTCTATCCGGTTAAGATGGGGGCCACTACGATCTGGGAGCGGTGGGATGGGCAGAAGACTGACAGTACCTTCCAGGACGCAGGGATGAATTCCTTTAATCACTACGCCTACGGTGCCATCGGCGACTGGATGTACCGGGTCTCAGCCGGAATTGAGACAGTGAGTCCGGGTTACAGGCATCTTCTCATTCAGCCGCATCTGACAACAAAGCTCGAATATTCAAGGGCTTCTTTTGAAAGTCCGTATGGCACTGTCTCATCGGGATGGGAAAGAAAAGACGGAAGGGTCGTAGTACGGGTCAGTATCCCGGCCAATGCGAAGGCAACCATAAAACTGCCGGTAACTACGGATTCGCTGGTTACCGAGAGAGGGAAAACCTTATCGGAGAATCCAAATCTGTCGGGGGTCAGGATCCAGGACAACAAAGTGACAATGGATGCAGGATCGGGAGAATATATTTTTGAATTTCCGGAATAATTATCGGGTAAGTATAAATGGAGTTTTTCCGTAATCATCCCGGGGAATTTGCTGCCCTTCTGACTGCTTTTTTCTGGACGATAACCGCATTATCGTTTGAGTCGGCCGCGAACAGGATAGGATCACTGTCGCTTAACATAATCAGGCTGGTAATCGGTCTGGTCTTCCTCAGTATTTTCACCCTGGTCAGGCGGGGTACATTTCTTCCGGTGGACGCTTCTGCAGAGAACTGGCTCTGGCTGGTACTCTCAGGCCTTGTGGGTTTTGTATTCGGCGACCTGTTCCTGTTCAAATCATATACAATTATAGGGTCGCGTTTTTCGATGCTTATAATGACGCTGGTCCCTCCCATTACGGCGTTCTTCAGTTTCTTCATTATCGGGGAGAGGCTTACTTTCTTTTATTATCTGGGGATGAGTGTCACGTTCTCAGGGATCGCTCTTGCCATTTTCAGCAGGAAGGAGAAGGGTGTAAGGACCTCTCTGAAGCTTGCGCCAAGGGGCATTCTGTATGCTCTCGGCGGCGCTGTCGGACAGGCGCTCGGACTGGTGCTCAGCAAGCTGGGGATGAAGGATTATGATCCTTTTGCAGCCACTCAGATCAGGATCATTGCAGGAATAGCCGGTTTTGCCCTGATGGCAGTATTCATGTCGAGGTGGGGTGCTGTTATCAAGGCTCTTAAGGACAGGGCCGGTATGAAGGCAACTGCTGTTGGGGCTTTTTTCGGACCGTTCCTGGGAGTATCATTTTCGCTGGTTGCGGTTAAATACACGCAGGCCGGTGTTGCTTCCACGATAATGGCTCTGGTGCCTGTGCTAATCATTGTTCCTGCTGTTTTACTGTACAGGCAGAAGGTCACGCTCCGGGAGGTTGCCGGGGCAGTTATCAGCGTGGCGGGGGTGGCTCTTTTCTTTATTTAGGACCCAGCCTGTCAGGTTACACCTCTTTCAGTTTCCATTTGCCGCGACGGAAAACAATCCAGGCTGTGAGAGTCATAATTGTTTCGGCAATGACTATTGCCGTGAAGACCCCCTGTTCGTTCATACCTGCATGAATTGCCAGTACCCATGCCAGCGGGATCTCGAGGAGCCAGAAAGCAAATATGTTTATACGGAGAGGAGTAAAGGTATCACCTGCCCCGTTGAATGAGTTGACTATCACCATTCCGAAGCCGTAGGCTATGAAGCCGATGCTTATTATCCTGAGGCAGGATATTCCTGCCCTCACAACAGCAGGGTCCTTAATAAAAAACTCTATGAATGTGGAAGGAAAACCTACCAGGATAATACCGATAAAACCGAGAAGGATCATATTGATCCAGCCTGTAACCATAACAGCCCTTTCCGCGCGTTCCGGTTTCTTTGCCCCGAGATTCTGACCCACCAGGGTTGCGGCGGCATTAGCTATGCCCCAGGAGGGGAGCATAACAAAGCTGATAATGCGTAGTGCGATAGTATATCCTGCTACTATCTCACTTCCGAAGATGGAGATTATCCTGACAAGCGCTATCCAGCTTGTTGTGCCGATGAGGTTTTGTCCGATCGTTCCGGTCGAGAGCCTGAGCAATCTGCCGATGACCCTGAAACTGATCCCGAAGTGCCTGCCTGATATCCTTATACGGGTTTTTCCAAAGAAAAGAAGGTAGAACTGGTAAAGAACAGCTATTCCCCTGCCTGTTGTAGTTGCAATGGCAGCACCCTTTATTCCCAGTTCAGGGAAAGGACCCAGGCCAAAAATAAGGCACGGGTCAAGAATGATGTTCAGGATATTTCCCACCCAGAGGACCCTCATGGCAACTGCAGCGTCGCCTGCACTTCGGAATACCGCGTTAATAATAAACAGAAGTATGATAACCGTATTGCTTCCGAGCAGTATCGCTGCATAGGAGGAATATTCCTCAACTATGACTGCAGAAGCACCCATTAGACGAAGAAGATCTTTAGAAAAGAGGGCTCCCGGAATTGCTATAAAAAGAGAAACAACCACACCTGTAATTATTGCCTGAACAGCAGTAAATGAAGCTTTGTCGGCCTTCTTCTCTCCTATCCTTCGCGAAACCATTGATGTTGTAGCTGTTGCAAGGCCGACAGAAATGGCATAAACTATGAAGATCAGGGATTCGGACAAGCCCACCGTTGCCACGGCATCGGCACCAAGTTTGGAGACAAAATAAATATCGACGATCACGAAAATGGATTCCATGATCATTTCAAGAACAGCAGGTATTGAAAGCAGGAGGATCGCCCTGCTCAGCTTACCTTCCGTAAAGTCCTGTTCTGTTCCTGAAACAGCTTCCCGGATATCCCTGAGAAGCTGCTTAACCTTCGGCCGGGTGATGATATTTTTGATGCCCGCACTCATAAAAAAGACACAAGATTACATTATTTCGGAACACGTTGTTCAGTGACGTGTGAATTTTTGTCAGGAAACAGCAAAAACCGGACCTTTTATTCTTCGTGAATAATGTCAAACATACCGTTGATATTCAGAGTATTAAATTAACTTAGCCAACACCCCGGCAATCCTCTGTTTAAAAAAAAAGTGTATCGTTAATATTTTTGGTGCGCGGGAGGTACAATGTATTCACTTTATATATACTTTCGTCCCAATTTTTTATGATCATTTTATTAATTAAAACCAGAGAAAACTTTTAAAAACTACAAGGTGAATTATTTTCATCATCTGAAATGAATGCTAACAAAAATGAGGCTACGGCTCACCACTGTGAGAGCCGCCTCGTGGGTTGTTCTTCCGAGGAAGAGCCTGGCGCGAAAACCATGTTTTTTTCGCAAATCGAAATCCCAAATCAGTTAGTTAGCAACCGGAGTGCGGAGTTTATGCGCCGGTACTTTCCCCTAACAACTACAGAATCCTGGAATGATTGGAAATGGCAACTCCGTAATGCCTATACGAGCCTGGAGAGCCTGAGTAAGATCATGAGATTGTCCCAGAAGGAATTAATGGCCATCAACAACCTCAAGGGCAGGCTTCCCTTGCGGATAACCCCGTACTTTGCATCTCTCATCTACGACACTAAACCCTCGCATCCTTTGAGGCGCAACGTAGTGCCGGTTGTTGAAGAGTTGCTGGAATCGAGCAGGGAGCAGTCTGATCCCCTCCATGAGAAAATGTTTTCCCCGGTAAAGGGCATTGTTCACAGATACCCCGACAGGGTACTGTTCACCGTAACACAGGTCTGCTCGAATTATTGCAGGTATTGTACACGGTCTCATTCGGTTGGAAAGCTGGATAAACCGGGCAGGCACGATTACGAAAGAGCTTTCAATTATATAGCGAGCCATAAGGAAATAAGAGATGTGCTGATAAGTGGCGGAGATCCCCTCACCCTTTCAGATGATATGCTTGATTATATTCTCTCAAATATCAGAAAAATTGAGCATGTTGAGATCATCAGGATAGGAACAAGAGTACCGGTTGTACTTCCCCAGAGGATCACCGATGGATTGATAAGCGTCTTGCGCAGGTATCATCCTCTCTTTATCAGCCTTCATTTTTCACATCCATCGGAAATAACCCCTGAGTGTGAGAAGGCGTGTAATAAGCTGGCTGACGGAGGCTTTCCCCTGGGAAGTCAGACGGTCCTTCTCAAGGGGATCAACGACAATGTTCCCGTGATGAAAGAGTTGATGCACAAGCTGTTAAAAATCAGGGTAAGACCATATTATCTCTATCAATGCGATATGATCCCCGGGTCGGGGCACTTCAGGACCTCCGTCAGAAAGGGGCTTGAAATTATCAAAGGCCTCAGAGGTTTTACAAGTGGTTATGCCGTTCCGACATTTGTTGTTGACGCACCGGGTGGCGGAGGCAAGATTCCTCTTCTCCCCAATTATGTTGTTGAGCATACAAATGAACATATAGTTATGCGCAACTACAAGGGTGTTATTTGTGAATATCCTGAAAAACATAGCTGATTAATGAAGATCGGTCTGACATTTGATCTGCGGTCATGGTATCTTGACCGCGGTTACTCCATGGAGGATACTGCCGAGTTTGACAAACAGGAGACGATCGACGCAATTGACTCTGCCCTGCAGAAGATGGGGTTTGAAACGGAACCCATCGGAAACTGTTTTCAGCTTATCGAAGCGCTGGCGGCTGGCAATAGATGGGACCTGGTGTTCAATATTGCTGAAGGTCTCTACGGGGATGGCAGGGAATCAGTTGTGCCGGCCATACTCGACCAGTATAAGATCCCTTATGTTTTCAGCGGACCCGTAGTCATGGGGATATCGCTCAACAAGTATCTTTCGAGGCTTATTGTATCTGCAAGCGGGGTTCCGGTGAGTCCGGGAATGCTTATCTCCTCCCCTTCCGACGTTGAACAGTGCAGGCTTGAATACCCGCTTTTCGTAAAACCGGTATCGGAAGGGACGGGAAAGGGGATCACGGAGAGGAGCCTTGTCAGGAGCCCTTCCGAGCTCAGCGAGATTGCCGGATGGATACTGAGCAGGTTTCAGCAGCCGGCCCTTGCGGAGGAGTATCTTCCCGGAAGGGAATTTACTGTAGGTATAATCGGGTCAGGTGATGACGCCGTTGCCATTGGCGGTATGGAGATCATCTGCACGGATAATCTTCCTTATTCAGTGGAATATAAGGAGAACTACCAGCAATACTGCAGGTATATACCCATGGAGAGCGATTACTCTGCAGAGTGCAAAAGGGTTGCCCTTGATGTATGGAAAGCCCTGGGAGCCCTTGATGCCGGACGGGTTGATTTAAAAGCTGACAGAACCGGAAGGATATGCTTTATGGAAGTCAATCCGCTTGCGGGCCTTCATCCGGTTCATTCAGACCTGCCAATATTGGCCGGAAAGGTTGGAATGGATTACCAGTCGTTAATGGAAATGATCATGAAAGCGGTACTTAAAAGAGTGCGGCTAAGCCAATAAGAAATGATGGAAGAGCAGGAGTGTTGTATTTTATACAATCAGCCTCTTGAAGGAGCTCAGGCTGATGAACTTGATGTACTTGATCAGGTTGAGTTCATTGAAAACACGCTTAAAGAGTCGGGGGTCAGCTGTTTCAGGATGGGGATCACGTCAGATATCATGAACGAACTGGCTGCTCTGGCAGACCAGAGACCCGGATTTGTTTTCAACCTGGTCGAATCGATCAGCAACAAGGGAGAACTCTGTTATTTTATTCCTGCCCTGCTCAACATGCATTCAATACCTTATACAGGCAGTCCTCTGGAGGCTGTGTTTATCACAACAAGTAAGTTACTGACCAGTAAGACACTTCTTGCATCGGGAATAGCCGGACCCGGGACATACGCACCCTCTCAGCATGGTAAGCTCACACCCGGGAAGCGATATATAGTTAAGCCGGTTTGGGAGGACGGATCGCTGGGGATAACAGGAGACTCGGTGTTTACCTGTGAACCGGGATATGAAACCAGGCTTGCCGGTCTGACGGACACCCACTGGCTGATCCAGGATTTTATTGACGGCAGGGAGTTTAACATCACTCTGCTTGCAGGTGACGGGGGAGTTGAGGTAATGCCGCCTGCTGAAATAGTTTTTCGTGATTACGATGAGAATAAGGCAAGGATAGTGGATTTCAGGGCAAAGTGGGAAAAGGAGAGTTTCGAGTACATTAACACGGTGAGGGAGTTTCCGGGAGAGACTCTTGACCCGCGTCTGAAAGAGAAGATTGAATCGGCAGCTGTTAAGTGCTGGGAAGTTTTCGGTCTAAGGGGTTATGCCCGTGTTGACATGAGGATCGGGCAGGATGATCTCCCATATGTGATTGAGGTGAACGCCAACCCATGCCTTTCTCCCGACAGCGGTGTTGTAGCTGCGACAGCCGAAGCCGGACTTCTATTTTCCGAAGTACTTGACCGGATCATCAACGACCTGAACAAATAAAATTATGGCTATGGTATCAGCTGGCATTACCAGCACTGACAGGAAGGGTATTGAGGAGATACTCAGATCGACGGATTTCTTTTATGAATATGAGATCCGGACGGCACTTGAGATAGCTGACGAAACGCTGGAGAAGGGTTCAGAGAAGAGCGGTTATTACTGGATGAAGATCGTTGATGAAGACGGGCTGGCAGCTTTTGCAAATTACGGCAGGAACAGTTTTTCGACACATTCCTGGGATCTTTACTGGATTGCGGTTCACAGCAACTCCAGGAACAAGAGGCTGGGGAGTGTTTTGCTTGAAGCCATTGAGGAGGATATCAGGAGGTCCGGAGGGAAGATACTTTGGATAGAGACTTCGGGAAGGCCGCTCTATAAGCCCACAGAGGCTTTCTACCAGCGAAACGGCTATGAACTGGCAGCCAGCCTTAAGGATTTTTACGGTCCGGACGATCCGAAGCAGATCTATAAGAAAGTTCTTCAGGGGCGGGTGGGATCCCCTGGCTGAAGCCAGGGGAGAGGAACCGGTTACTTTATCAGATTAGGGTTATAGTATGCCGGGTCGTCTGTCACCTCACGACCAAGCCAGTCAGGTTTCGCAAAATGTTCCCCCGGCTCTGACAGCTCAACCTCAGCAATTACCAGTCCCTCATTGCCGGCGTGAAACAGATCCACCTCGAACATATGCTTTCCTGCGGGAACGTAATATCTGGTTTTAAGTATTTTTCCGGGTATCGAGACGGCCATTAACTCACGTGCAACCTCCGGGTCAAGGGGAAACTCCCATTCTTTGCGGCTCAGCATCGATCCTTCGGTAATGCTTTTAATTGTCAGGCAAGCCTTGTCTCCTGCTATCCTTACCCTGACGATCCTTACGGGATCTGTCGACAGGTAGGTCTGGGTTATTTCTGTTTTATCAACTGCCTGATTTATGAACTGGTCTCCGTTCACAAGAAATTTGTGTTCTGTTTCAACAGCCATTTTTCTTTTAAAGGTACTTGTTTTGGCTGAATTACACTCACAGATTGGGAGAAATTAGACCGGAGACCGGAGGAGCTGGAAAGAGTTGGTATTCAGTAATCAGTAATCAGTAATCGGTGTTTTAGGAAATTCTTCCCCTCTGCCCTCTGCCCTGAGCCATAAAAGACCGAAGACCGAAGGAATGAAAAGGAGAGGGGGAGATCGGATACCAGGGGTATAATTAAGAAGTTCCTTCAGACTTGCACAACCTGCATGACCTGCACGACCTGCATGACCTGCACGACCTGCATGACCTGCATGACCTGCATGACCTGCAAGACAGTCTTGCCCTGAGCCATAAAAGACCGAAGACCGAAAGCAGTTGGCAGTTGGCAGTTGGCAAGTTTATTAATCACACTGCACGATTGTAATAGATTCTGCAGGTCAAGGAAGGAAGTGAAGGGGGGAGAAAGGGAGATCTGTTAAACCTCTAACCTCTTCCGGGTGAATATTTATCAATTATTTATCAACATTCGCGTAATAAATTTTCTAGTTTGTTGGAAATACTTTAATTTTATAACTGAAGTTTAAAGTTAAAACGGAATTCAGGTATTTATATAATTCGACTTTTCTTTGGTTTTAGGTTTTTAAGGGTGATGTGTGGGGTTAAGGGCTGTGGACTGCTGTTTAAAAATGGCAGTCCATTGTTTTTTATTTAATCAGGGAAATGCTAAATTGGCTTGCAATTTGGGACTGAAGTCCCGGATCAGAGGCAGGATACACTTGTTCCGTCAGCTGAAGCTGACGGCAATTGATTGAAACAGACATTAATCCCAATTTGGGACTGAAGTCCCAAATTAGAGGCAGACTCTTAAACTTGTTCCGTCAGCTGAAGCTGACGGCAATTGAAAAGAGCAAAGATTGCTTTGTCAGCTGAAGCTGACAGCAAATGAATAGATCAGACATTGCTTCATCAGCTAAAGCTGACGGCAATTGAATAGAACAGACATTGCTTTGTCAGCTGAAGCTGACAGCAATTGAACAGATCAGAAATTGTTAAGTATGGATGTTAAGATAGAAGATAGCTGGAAGCAGAGGCTGGAGGAGGAATTCAGGAAGGATTATTTTGTGCGGCTTACTGAATTTGTCAGGAACGAGTACCGGACAAATACCATTTTCCCTCCGGGTTCCCTTATCTTCAATGCTTTCAACCTTTGTCCCTTCGACAATGTAAAGGCTGTCATTATCGGGCAGGACCCCTACCATGGACCGGGACAGGCTCACGGACTCTGTTTTTCGGTAAAAGACGGCATTGCATTTCCTCCGAGCCTGATTAACATTTTCAAAGAGTTGGCGTCTGACCTTGGAATCACGGCTCCAAGCTCCGGTAATCTTGAGCGGTGGGCAAAACAAGGTGTTCTGCTTCTCAATGCAACCCTTACTGTGAGGGCACATCAGGCCGGGTCGCACCAGCGAAAGGGATGGGAGGAGTTTACTGATCAGGTTATCAACATTCTGAACAGTGAGAAACAGAATCTTGTATTTTTCCTCTGGGGAGCTTATGCGCTGAAGAAGGGTGAGTCGATCGACAGGTCAAGGCATCTGGTGCTTGAATCGGTGCACCCCTCTCCCCTCTCAGCTCCGCGGGGCTTTTTCGGTAACAGGCATTTCAGCAGGTGCAACGAATACCTTGCAGATCACGGGATTGGGCCGGTTGTGTGGGGGTGATGGCAGGGGGCAGGGAGCAGGGAGCAGGGGGTGTAGAGCGTAGAGCATAGAGCGTAGAGAGTAGAGAGTGAAGAGTAAAGGAGTTCACTAATTCCGGAATATTCGTCGGCACCAGCATAAGGGCCCCGATTGCAAATCGGCGCCAGCAGATGGTTCGGCGCCAGCATAAGGGCCCCGATTGCAAATCGGCGCCAGCGGAAGGGACGGCGCCAGCATTGCCAAGTCACAACTCACAACTCACAACTCAACACTCCTGAGTCCTTTCCGGATGGTTTCAGCGAGCTCTTCCGGGTTTTCGAAGCCGACAGACAGCCTTATCATTCCGGGCTCGGGGTATTTCGCACCCCATACCGATTCCACAGGCATCAGGATACTTCTTGAGTCACCGAGTGAGGGTATAAGCCTGATCTGATCCGACACTGCTTTAATGAAGTTATCGCGGTGCAGTCTCTTTTCTTCCCCGTTACGGCCATTAAGATCGAATGTGATCATCCCGCCGAAACCTTTTCTCTTGAATAGTCTCACAGCCTCATTATGGGTGGGGTGACTCTCAAGTCCGGGATACCATACTCTCCGGACATGCCGATCTTCATTGAGGATGACTGAGATCATTTCAGCGCTGCTGCACTGCCGTGCGAATCTTAATTCAAAGGTCTCCATCTGTGTTTGAAGCCTGTAGGCATCATCGGCTGAGATCATATGGCCGGTATACTTGCGGTATTCGACAGCAGACTTCATTATAGTCCTGTCGTTGCCGCAGATAACCCCGGCGGTGATGTTACCATGACCCGAAAAATATTTGGTAGCACTATGGATGACGATATCCGCTCCGCTCTCAAGCGGTTTCCAAAGAGCGGGTGTTGCAAATGTATTATCAACAATGACAGTCACGCCGTACTTGTGAGCTATTCTTATAATACCTTCAGCATCAGGCACAATAAGCATCGGGTTCGAGACGGCCTCGATGTAGACGAGTTCCGGCCGGAGTGATTCGAGGACTTTCCCGAATTCGTCCAGATCATATTTTTCATTCCGGGGAGTAAAAGTATGTGTATCAATACCTCTGCGTTTTTTAAGGACGGACTCAATAAAAGAGACCGTGCCACCGTATATCTCGCTGAAAAAGAGCCATGGCCGTGTATCTTCAGCCCTCTGGAATATTGAAAGAGCGGTGTCGACGGCAGACATCCCCGATTGTGTAAGCAGTGCCCAGCGGGAACCTTCTATTTCCATAACCGCTTCTTCCGCAGATACTACTGTCGGGTTCCTGTACCGGGAGTAGATATAGAGGTCAGGTTCTCTCTCATTATCAGCTTCTTTCCGGAATGCTTCTGCAGTTGTACCGGCATCAGTCAGTTCAAATCCGGCGTCCCTGTAGATCGGGATCCTGGAGCTGTTGATCGCTTTTTTATTCATTTTGACGCTAAATTATTTCAAGAGTGTTTGCCGGCACCCATCCTTTGTTGCCGTCGGAAAGCCTTATTTCATACCACTCTCCCACTGCATCCTCAACAGTCACCCTGGTTCCTTCGTGTATCATAAAAAGGTCTGTCCCGCTGTTGTCAGGAGAACTCTTTCCGCTCACTGCAGGACTGAAGATGATTGCTTTATTACCTTCATATACAAGGAATTTATTCCTGTTACTGAAAGCAAAGGTTGATAGTGAAAAGATTAGAAAAAAGAGAGCTGTCCAGAAGCCCATGACTTTCAGGCGGTATTTGGATGAATAGATATAGAGCGACAGGAGAAGGAGGAAGAGGATAAAAGAAGCCAGGCTGAACTTTGCCCATCCGTTTGATGACACAGAAAGTGAAACAAAATTGAACCATTTTATGAAAAAGAGTTCGGGTATTTCTTCAAATCTGTCGACAACCCGGGTTCTGGCGATCATCAGATTATAGTTAATGTCCTCGTCGGCGGGTTTTAGCAGTCTGGCCCTCTCGTAGAACAGGATAGCTCCCGGGATATTGTCAGTCTTGTAATGTGCATTTCCGATATTATAGGCCAGCTCTGCGGAGCGGTAACCGGCGTCGTAGAGTTCAAGCCACGCCTCCAGGGCCTGTTCGTAATCCCCTTCGGTGTATGACTGAACTCCGCCTGCGTATCGGGCCTCATCCTGCGTTGTGGAAGGAGCACCAAAGGATGTTAAGGCAAGGAGCAGAAAAACCAGTATGATATTAATCCTCAGGACCATTTTTCAACTTTTTAAATTTTCAACCGACCGGATAACAAATGAAGCGCCATCATAGATTTTTACGGCTTCTGTATCTGAAGATGAGGGGGCAAATCGCGCATATTCGCATTTATTGAGTATTTCTGTCAGACTTGTTATCAACTGTTCACCGGCTCCTCTTTCAGAGAGGGCTAAAAAAGCCTTGTTCCTTGTAAGCTCAGATACGGGGATATTAAGTTTATCGCCGATGTAACCCCACAATGATCTGAGTATCTCCTCATAGAATTTATCCATCTCGCCGTTCTTAAGGTACCGCGATGCTTCCTTAAGTCTTTTACCGGCGATTCTGGCGGCTTTTCTGTTCTTCACGGCTGCAATATCCGCATTCCGTCTTACATGTTCCCTTCTCGCGAACAGGAGAGCCAGGAATAGCAGAAGAGCGAATCCGTATATAGTATAAAATGAACGGTTCGACAGCAGAAGATTCCCGGCTTTTGCCAGTCTCCCCGGTTCGGCCCTGATAAAACGGATATCCTGGCCGAGGTATTTCACATCTTCCTTGGAGACGCCTCCATAGACAGTGATCCCTGTGGATGTATCATTGCTCCTGCTGGCATGAAACCTGAGTTCAGGGGTTGAGAGTCTCTCATAGCTTCCGGTGGATGTATTGAAGAATGAATATGACAGGGGTGGTATCGTGTAGTCGCCATAGTGTCGTGGAATGAGAAGGTACTCAAAGCTTTTCTGTCCGGTGGTACCGCTGAGGCTGTTTTTGATTTCATCGGTTACTTTTGGTTCGTAAACCTCGATATCGGAGGGCAGTTTCAGGCCGGGGGCGGCTGCCAGCTTAAGATTGCCACTTCCTGAAACGGTTATTTTAAGATTGACGGCCTCATTCACCCTTACGCTGTCGCGGTTCAGGCTAGCATTCATTCTGACTCTGCCGACAACTCCCGAAAAATCGTCGGGTCTGATCCCCGGCAACGGTCTGACCTGAATTTTTGCCCCTCTGCTTATAACTGCCCTGGGTATTGTCTGGTACTGTGCAAAAAAGTCGTCGAAGACGTCTCCGAAAAAGGGATCCCTCCTGCCGGTTTTTTGTCTGACCAGTACAGAGATCTGAACAGGTTCTATATTGATTTCGCCAGTTATCTGGGGATAAAGGAGGAACTGCTGGATCACGCCCGTACCGTAAACTACGCCATCGATAGTCTCGCGCTGGAGTGAAGTAAGGGGTGGTGTATCGAGGTCGACTTTAAGGAAACCATCGAACCTCGGAAATTTTATTTCGTTGATACCTGCGATGTCCTGTCTTGTATAGAGCTTAACTGTTGCTACAATATGTTCACCCAGCAGAACATTGCTCCTGTTAAGCGAAAGCTGAACGAACATATCCTCGCCTTCGCTCCGGGTTTGTCCGGAGGGTGTGGTTGTACCGGAGGATGATGGTTGTCCCTGCGCGGAGCCAGTCCCGCTGACGACCTGAATACGGATTGAGTCGGACATGTAAGTCCTTTTCTTAAGTGTAAAAGATGCCGGGCCGATTACAAAGTTCCCTTCGGTTAATGCCTGGAGGTAGTAGACATAGGTGTACGAGGTTTCGCGGGTTACTTTCCCGTTTATAATCTGTGTGCTTGAAGAGAAGGATGTCTGGGGCCCCATGATCTTATAGAATCCCTCGAAGGAAGGCGCGGTCAGCTCTCCTCCCCCGGTGTTGACCGTCCACATGACGGTGAATTGCTGGCCGACCCTTACAACTGACGGGTGATCTGCCCTGACCGAGATATCCTGACCGGTCAGAACACCTGACGCCAGCCATAACAGTATGAATGTCAGTATGTATTTTATTTGTGTATTCATTCAGATCACCAGTTTTTCAATGTCTTCACCCTCGCTTTTGCGGCTTTTGCCTCTTTAACCTTTTCCTGGACCTCCTTTTCATCATTAGCTATGGCATTCAGCAACCTTTCAGCATCCTCACGCGATATTCCCTGCTGATCCTGCTGCCGGCGGTCATCGTCCTGTTTCTGCTGACTGTTATCCTGATTGGCCTGTTCCTTATCCTGATCCCCCTGCTTTTCCTGATCCTGGTTCTTATCCTGCTCATTCTGCTGATCATTCTTGTTCTGATCATCATTTTTATTATCATCCTTGTCCTGTTGCTGCTGTTTCTGCTGTTCGAGAAGGTCCTGAGCATAGGCAAGGTTATATTTGGCCTCCATATTATCAGGATCGAGCCTGAGCGAGTTTTTATAAGCCTCTATGCTTTCCCCTATTTTTTGTGCCATGAGCAGTGAGTTTCCCAGGTTGTAGAATGCGGCAGCCTTTTTGCTGACATCGTCAGTTTTACCGGAGCTCCCAAGGAATTCTTTTGCGGCATCATCGAACTTATTTTGCCTGTAGAGCGCATCGCCTGTATTGAAAACGGCGTCAGGCGATGTTTTATTGATATCGGAAGCCCGCCGGTAAGAGATCTCCGATTCAGCGAATTTATTACCGGCGTATTCCCTGTTACCCTGCCTGAGGTGCTTCCTGTCAGCCTGTGCACTTACGGTGAGTTCAGATACCAGAAGGAAGCCAAGGCAACAAAGCACCACCGCACTATTCCTGTATGTCCTGTTTCTGATCCTTATCATCGGTTACAAATAAAAGACTAAAGTCTGAATTTAAAAATTTTTATGCCGGCCAGTATCCTGTTCTTACGTTCCTTTACCAGGAAATCTGCGATAAGAAAGAGTAAGGCGATAGCAGCAAATACCGGGAACTGATCATTATATTCGGTAAACATTGCACTTTCCAGTTCGTCTTTTTTCATTTTCCTTATCTCTCCCCAGATCTGGTCGAGTCCTAAGTTGGTACTGCTTGCTCTTACATAATTTCCTCCGGCCGAGATTGCTATCTTCCTGAGTATATCCTCATCAAGCCGGGTAATAACTGTGTTGCCGTCGGCATCCCTGAGGTAATCTGTTCTGCCGCTCACCGTCATCCTTATAGGAACACCCTCTGATGATCCTATTCCTATTGTATGAATTACAACCCCCTTTTCCGATGCCTCCCTGGCTGAAGCAAGAGGGTCATCTTCGTGGTTCTCCCCGTCTGTAATGATGATCAGTGCCTTGCTTTTATCCTCCCCGGGACTGAAGGACCTTATACCCAGGTTTATAGCAGAACCGATAGCTGTTCCCTGGCGGGGGACCATATCGGGATTGATAACTGACAGGAACATTTTGGCTGAGACATAATCGGTAGTCACGGGGAGCTGGGTGTAGGCATCGCCCGCAAAGACGATCAGGCCAATCTTGTCATTCTCCAGATTGTCCACGAGTCGCGAAATAGCCTGTTTTGCCCTTGTGAGCCTGTCGGGCTGGATGTCCTCCGCCAGCATTGAGTTACTGACGTCGAGTGCTATTATGACCTCCACACCCTGTTTCCTGACCTCTTCAATCTTTGATCCGAACTGAGGCCTTGCCAGCATTATAACGGCCGCCAGCAGAGCAATGAGCTGAAGAAGGAATTTTACATAGGGGCGGGTCCCCGACAATTCCGGCACCAGACCATTTACAAGTTCACTTTTTCCGAATCTCCGGAGTGCTCTGTTCCTTCTTACAGAATTAACAATGAAAAAAATAAGCATTGCGGGCAGCAGAAGCA
>JAHYJA010000045.1 GCA_019429325.1 Bacteroidales bacterium | reverse complement strand
ACAGCAGATCATTCCTGATGTATTCACGCAGTTCCTCTGAAAGGTGCTGATCGCCGTAACAGAACCTGAAATCGAAAAAGATATTAATCTCAAGAAGTTCATCAGGCCCCGGCCTCTTCGAGGCAGAGGTCAATCACACGCCGGCAGATAGTGTCGGCTACGGCTGAAATGAACAATGAGACTGACCAGGGATAGGCACGGCCCAGGATCATTGCAACGGCGGTTTTCCGGTTTTTGATCCAGATATCCCTAAAGGTTTTCCCTCCATGCCGGAAACGACAGCAACACTTGTATTGTTCTCCTTCATAACGGTAACCGTCCGCGAAGCAGTCATATTCTCGCGGCATTCGACGGCAGGAACGGATATTAATGAGACCGGCGCCTGCATAATATAGGATGCACTGTATTCGTTCAGGTCCGCCATGGGTGGATTGTTCCGGTATAAACCGGCAGTCAGCGGCTCAATGGTTCCCTCACACCAGATATCGCCGGTGTCGGCCCTTACGATCATCACGCTTACCAGGGCCCGGAATTCATCACCGTTTTTACGGCGGAGGAGCACCTCACGGTTAAAAATGTTCTTTCCTGATTCCAGGGCAAGTCTGAAGGCCCTGAACTGGCCGGGTTCAATAAACAGCGATTCGACAATATGGGGAGCCAGATCCTGCAGGCTGGCATATCCGAGAGCCTTCAGAACCGGCTCTGACGCGCTGATGAACACGTTTTTTCTGCCATATGTGATCCTGAAAAATCCGGTTGTTATATCCTGAAGGAGGGAAGGCTGAAGCAGGAAGCCCGGCTGGGTAACCATTCCTTCTGATGGTCTGACAACAATGAGTACAGCTTTCATGCCTCCAAGAAGGATACTGGAGAAACTTGCCAGGGATTTTATCAGCTTTCCGTTTTTCTTTCTGAGAACACATTCCATAGTCCGTTGTGCGCTCAGCTCCTCATAGACAGCTTCGGGATATTCAAGCCATGACAACACAGTTTTGTTGGCCTGAATACTTTTACCTGACCATATCATAACTCCTTCCGAAGCTGCTTCGGCGAGGGTTCGGTACAGCTCCCTCGATTTGAGCAACTCTTCCTCAGCTTTAACATCCTCAATATAGATGCCCGTTCCTATGATCCAGTCCCAGGGCTCGAACTTCCTGACATATGACAATTTCGGAACAATCCGTGTCGAATCATCATTCTATTGCCACATATACTCAACATAACTTTCGCCCGACTGGGAAACTGCCCTTACAAACTCAACAAAGATGGTTTTGCCTTTTGAATCGCGGTAGTTCGTAAGATCCTTCCCGTTCAGGTCGGACCTGTAAGGATGGACTATCATTCTTGGGTGCATATCGGTGATCCAGAAATAATCCTTGCGCTGATCACCGTACCTGATAGTGCTTATAGCTGCCCTTGCTCTCTCTTTTGCCTCTTCCCGGCCTAGTTCCCCGCTGTTTTCCCTTGAATGATAATAATCCAGAAGACTGTAGGCTGATGAGGTTATTTCGTGGATCAGATGCCTTTTCCGGTCCATCATCACATTTTCAAACACAGGGATGAGATAGAAGAAGATCAGCCCTGCAAAAAGTGCAAAAGCAAGCAGGGCAGGCAGATCAATCTTCAGCATGAAGATTTTTTTCAGTCGTTTCCCGGATAATATTCTCATGTCATTATGCTTAAACCATGTTAATTGCAATGATCTCGAGCTTCAGATTATCTGAGTCGATTATTGAAAAGCCGGTCCTCCCTTTCTCTCCTGCGAGAGGAGGCAGGGATATCATCACCATTTCTTTGCCAAGATTAAGGGTCTGGCAGGGGACGGAGTGAATTGCCTTAAAGAACGACCTTCCCCCCCTGTAAGCCAGTCCGGCAAAATGACTGTGAGAATGCCCTGAGAAGGAATAGGTGGCATTATTGAGTTCCATAAAGCCCCACAGGCTTGTAAGATGATTATTGCGTTCGACATATTGTGTGGTTGACCCGGTAAAGTCGGGGTATTCAAACCCGACGATATCACCCAGGCAGGCTATCTCATCACATTTGTTTAAGGATGCCAGCCTTAGTGCCTCGGTGAGAGTCGCCGTGTTTTCGTGTATGTCGGTAATTATTCCGATCCTCATTTAGCTGCCTGATTCATTTTTAATACCCTTGCTTCACGGGGAGTTCTTAAAGGTAATAATTTTTGGGGATCAGGTGAGCTTCATGTTTTAAGACTGTTTTTAATTGTATCCCGGGAATATTTTATACTTCATACCTGGCATAAAGGTTTTTGTAAGAAAACTTGACTTGCAATGAATTAATTGGTAACTTGTAGGCATTACCTGATTATTAACCAAACTATGTAAGTATGAGAATCCTTATTACCGGGTTTGTGGTTTTCCTGATCTGGTCGCTCTTCTCGGTATGGTTGTATGTTGCCAGGCTGCAACCCGCCATGCAGGGAGCCGTGACCGTACAAACAATACCGCAACCCGAAGCAGAAATTGCAGAACCACCGGCACCCCCTGTTGAGGTGATGCCCGGGGAGCTGATGGTCAGCTTTGATTTTGACCAGTCCGTGTTTACTTCTGATCAGCAGACTGACAGCAGGATTGCTGAATACAAAGAATGGACCGGCAAGCATTCCGGATCGGTTATCGTTGTAACCGGCCATACCGATAATATTGGTACGCGGGAGTATAACCAGCAGCTGGGGCTCAGGAGGGCCCGTACCGTACAACAATACCTGGCATCAAAGGGAATTCCTGCCGGCCAGATAACAATTGTTTCCGAAGGCGAGAGCCGGCCTGTGGCAGACAATGCCACCAGCGAAGGAAGAGCCGGGAACAGAAGAGCAGAAATATCAATAAAAAAGTAAAAACATAAAACATGAAAGCATTAATTGTAATAATGGCGATGTCAAATACATCTGCAATAATCTTAATGATCATCCTGCTTCTTGTGGCAGGTGCAATAGGATATATCACGGCATGGTTCTATGCAAAATCGGTCTATACCCCGGTAATCAAAAGTCTTGAAGACGATAAAGTTCAGTTAAACAGAGAGATATCAGGATTAAAGGACGATATCTCAAAACTAAATGGCAGGATAGACAGCCTGAATGAAACGATAGGCAAACTGGAAGAGGATGTAGCAGGGAAAATAAAGGAAATAACTGAAAAGGAATCGGAAATAGCCGGTCTCAAAAAGAGAATAAAAGAATAAAAAACCATCAATCTGGTTCTGCTGCGAAATTCTGGTAGGATTTTTGATACTTTTACCTGTCAGAAAGAATCATTAAACTAATAGCTGTTTGATATGACCAGGATTTTGCGCATCGCGAAGAGTATTCTATTATTTTCTGTTTTTCTATTCACCCGGCCTGACTCTTTTGGCCAGTCCGGCCAGGCGAAATACCTTCCAAACTTCCTTCTTCCTGAATTCGCCGAGGGGATCATCAAGTACAGGAACGGGGAAACCAAAAGCGCGGTAATGAATTACAATATTATTGACCAGGAACTGGTTCTGGCACAGGACGACCGTTATATGGCTGTTGAATATCCCCAGCTGATCGATACTGTATACGTTAAGGACCGGCTTCTCGTTCCGTTTCAAAAGAACCTGTGGGAACTCGCCCTTTCTGCACCTGTAGCATTGTTTATCCGGCACAGGGGCAAGCTGGAGCTGGCCGGGGCAGAAATAGGCTACGGACAGACATCCCGTTCCTCCGGTGGCCAGTATTTAAGACAGATCTACGGACCTACGAGCACCTACAGCCTTGAGATCCCGGAAGGACATAAAGTGGTGAATGACAGTGAGTACTGGATCAGGAGGCCGGATGGCTCTCTGGAGAATTTTACCACCCGCCGCCAGTTCCTTAAGATATTTGCCAGAGAAGAAAAAGCATTAAATCAGTTCATAAACAAAAACCGGATCGATTTCACAAAAGCTTCAGACGTCGTTAAACTGGTAGCTTTCTGCAACGAGCTGAATCAATAAGCCACCTTAAAAGGCTTTATAACTTGCCCTGATCAGCGTTTTCTATTTCCGAATGGTATTGCTGAAGGGATTTGACTTTATATTCCCCGTTCTGCCGCTCTTTTATACCTTTGGTGGCGGCCAGCGCTGCAGAGGTAGTTGTGATATAGGGTATTTTGTACCTGATGGCGTTCTTTCTTATGTATGAATCGTCGTACTCACTCAGTTTCCCTGCCGGTGTGTTTACAACAAGGTCAATCTCACCGTTCTTGATAGCATCAACGATGTTAGGGCGTCCTTCATGTACTTTCAGAATAAGTTCCGCCTTTACACCATGTTCGTTCAGGAACATTTTAGTGCCACCTGTGGCCAGGATCCTGAACCCCATATCCCTGAAGTTACGGGCTGTTTCAATAATCTTGTTTTTATCGCGGTCGGCAATCGTTATTAGCACCGTCCCTTTCACCGGCAGGGAAGACAATGTTGCTTCCTGTGATTTGAAAAACGCCATGCCGTAATTATCGGCCATTCCCAGTACCTCACCGGTCGATCGCATTTCAGGTCCCAGGAGGGGATCTATCGACGGGAACATATTGAAGGGGAAAACAGCCTCCTTTACACCATAATGCCTGATATTCTGATTCTTCAGGCTGAAGTCGGAGAGTTTCTGCCCCAGAAGTATCTGTGTTGCTATCCTTGCCATCGAGATATTGCAGACTTTTGAAACAAGAGGAACCGTCCGTGAAGCTCTTGGATTGGCCTCGAGTATATAAACAACATCATTGTAGATTGCATACTGAATATTCATCAGACCAACCACTTTCATCTCAGTGGCAATCCGGCGCGTATAGTCATATATGGTTTTCTTATGTTCTTTGGGGATTATAACCGGAGGTATTACACATGCTGAATCGCCGCTATGTATGCCTGCGTACTCAATATGCTGCATCACTGCCGGAACGAATGCATATTCTCCGTCCGATATGGCATCAGCCTCCGCTTCAATGGCATCTTCGAGGAAGAGGTCTATAAGCAAAGGTCTGTCGGGAGAGACATCAACGGCTTCGGTTACATATTGCCTCAGCATCTCCTCATCGAGTATAATCTTCATAGCCCTTCCACCAAGGACATAGGAGGGTCTGACCATCAGTGGATATCCTATCCTTTCAGCTATCACAAGCGCCTCCCCGAGTGTTGAGGCCATACCCGATTCGGGCTGGGGGATCCCCAGCTTTTCCATGATATGCCGGAAATGATCGCGATCTTCCGCAAGATCTATTGTTTCAGGTGTAGTGCCCAGTATTTTCACGCCCGCCTCAGCAAGCTCTCCCGCAAGGTTAAGGGGCGTTTGTCCTCCAAACTGGATAATCACTCCTTCGGGCTTTTCCTTTTCATATATACTCAGAACATCCTCAGCAGTGAGAGGCTCAAAATAAAGCTTATCGGATGTGTCGTAATCAGTAGAAACCGTTTCGGGATTGCAGTTTACCATAATTGATTCATAGCCGGCATCACGTATGGCAAATGCGGCATGTACACAGCAATAATCGAACTCGATACCCTGTCCGATACGGTTGGGACCACCACCCAGGACCATGATCTTTTTCCTGTTACTTACCTTTACCCTGTCTGGGGCATTATAGGTTGAATAATAATATGCGGCATTTTCCACGCCGCTTACAGGTACCGTATCCCATGCCTCTGTAACCCCCAGGCTTATACGACGGTTACGGATCTCCTTCTCAGTCGTTTGAAGGAGTTTAGCAAGATACCTGTCCGCAAAACCATCTTTCTTGGCTCTCAAAAGAAGTTCATCAGGAAGGTTATTGCCTTTGTACTTAAGAATCTCTTCCTCTTCTTCCATAAGCTCCTTCATCTGGCTGATAAACCATGGCTTTATGTGGGTCCTTCTGTAAAGATCATCAACTGAGGCTCCTTTGCGGAGGGCCTCATACATGATGAACTGCCTTTCGCTTGAGGGGTGTGTGAGCATGATCAACAGTTCATCCAACGATTTGCTGTTGAAGTTTTTCGCAAAACCGAGTCCGTAACGTCCGATCTCAAGAGATCGTATGGCTTTCTGCAGAGCTTCCTTGTAAGTCTTTCCTATGCTCATAACCTCGCCCACTGCATGCATCTGGGTGCCCAGCCTGTCTTCAAGCCCTTCGAACTTCTCGAAAGCCCAGCGTGCAAATTTCACAACCACATAATCTCCTGACGGGGAATATTTCTCCAGCGAACCATCTCTCCAGTAGGGTATCTCGTCGAGAGTCATGCCTCCTGCAAGGAGTGCGGAGATAAACGCGATCGGAAAGCCTGTGGCTTTTGAAGCCAGTGCCGATGACCGCGACGTGCGCGGGTTGATCTCTATTACAACTACCCTGCCGGTTGCAGGATCGTGCGCGAACTGAACATTGGTGCCGCCAATTACCTCAATGGCTTCGGCAATGGAGTAGGAGTATTTCTGAAGACGCTCCTGCAATTCAGGACTGATGGTGAGCATGGGTGCTGTGCAGAACGAGTCTCCGGTGTGAACCCCCATGGCGTCAACGTTCTCTATAAAACAGACGGTGATCATCTGGTTCTTCGCATCCCTTACGACCTCGAGCTCGAGCTCCTCCCATCCCACGACTGACTCCTCGACAAGGACCTGATTGACAATGCTTGCAGATAATCCCCTGCTGGCAACTGTCCTTAGTTCCTCAACATTATACACCAGACCGCCGCCGGTCCCGCCCATGGTGTATGCAGGCCGTATGACTACCGGATAACCAAGTTCTGCAGCCACATATTCGGCGTCTTCAACACTGTTAACCGCCTTGCTGTGAGGCATCTCAATCCCCAGACGGTTCATAGTCTCCTTAAAAGCTGTCCGGTCTTCACCCCGTTCTATTGCGTCAATATTAACACCGATCACTTTGACATTATAATCCGAAAGGACTCCCTTCTTTGCCAGCAGTGAGGAGAGGTTCAACCCTGTCTGGCCTCCAAGGTTGGGTAGAAGGGCGTCTGGCCGTTCTTTCTTTATTATCTCTGTCAGTGCATATTCGTTCAGCGGTTCAATATAAGTTGAATCGGCAATACCCGGATCTGTCATGATGGTTGCAGGGTTGGAGTTAACCAGAACAATTTTATATCCCAGCGACCGCAGGGCCTTACATGCTTGTGTGCCTGAGTAGTCAAATTCGCAAGCTTGTCCGATTATGATGGGTCCGGAGCCGATAATCAGCACTTTTTCAATGTCTTCCCGTTTTGGCATAATATTATGTTATCCTGAAAATATGGCCCGCAATTTAGAAAATCAATTTGACTTTGGAAAAATTACCCCCAGGAACTTTGAAGGTCTGTTATGCTATTAATGTGGTAATTATCTCGTAACTTTATAGGGAACCGGGAAGAATGAAAAGTTTTAGATACGGATAAAACCTTTAATTAACTGATTATGAATAAAAAATCTTCAAAGACTTTGAGTCGCAGGGGTTTCATCGGCACCACTGCTGCTGCGATGGCAGGATTGACAATTATTCCGCGTCATGCAGTTTCGGGGCTTGGATACAGAGCTCCCAGCGATAAGCTCAACATTGCCTGCGTAGGCATTGGTGGGATGGGCAGGAGCAATCTTGTGAACGTGGCAAAGAGCGAAAACATCGTCGCTCTGTGTGATGTCGACTGGCGGGGACAGACCCTCAAGGTTTTCGAAACCTATCCGGGGGCGAAGCAGTACAGGGATTATCGCATAATGCTTGACAGTCAGAAAGAGATCGACGCGGTAATTGTTGCCACATCAGATCATACACATGCGGTAATCAGCATGGAATCAATGAAAAGAGGAAAGCATGTATTTACACAGAAGCCTCTTACTCACACCGTTTACGAGGCGAAAGTTCTGGCAAAAGCTGCGGCAGAATATAAGGTTGCCACACAGATGGGTAACCAGGGGCAGGCCAGCGACGGTTCCAGAAGACTTCGTGAAATGATATGGGACGGGGTGATCGGTCCGGTAAGGGAGGTTCATGTCTGGACCGACCGCCCCAATAACGGACTTTTCAAAACTTACTGGCCGCAGGGCGTTGCCCGTCCTGATGATACACCTCCAACACCTGCGGAGCTGGACTGGGACTTGTTTATCGGTCCGGCACCAATGCGTCCGTATCATTCTGCGTATCATCCATTCAGATGGAGGGGCTGGTGGGATTTTGGCACGGGAGCCCTGGGAGATATCGGCTGTCACTCGCTGGATCCGATATTCAGAGCCCTGAAACTGAAATACCCGACATCTGTGCAGGCGGTCTCGACACTGGTAAACAATGAAACCTATCCGCTTGGCTCAATTGTTAAATATGAATTCCCGGCGCGGGAAGGGATGCCTCCGGTGAACCTGACCTGGTATGACGGCGGCCTGCGTCCATTGATACTGCCGGAACTGGAGGAAGGAATGAAAATGGGAACGGGAGGAACACTCTATGTGGGCGACAAGGGTAAGATACTGGATGATATAATACTCCCTTCTTCACTGCGAAAATCGTATGAGCCACCTGCCCCGACAATACCTTCATCCCCGGGGCATGAGGAGGAGTGGATACTTGCCTGCAAAGGGGGAGCACCTGCCGGTTCGGATTTCAGCTGGGCAGGCCCGCTTACCGAAACAGTGCTTCTGGGGAACATTGCCCTGAGGATGGAGCTGAAAGAGAGGCTGAGCGGACTGATCCTGAAATGGGATCCGGACAAATACAGTTTTACCAATATGCCTGACGCGGATAAATTCCTTCACTGCGAATACCGGAAGGGCTGGAGCTTATAATTGGTGGAATCGCTCCGCGATTCAATAATTGGTGGAATCGCTCCGCGATTCTGGTGGTTTCTAAACCGCGGAGCGGTTACATCAGTACTAACACCGAAACCTGTTTCCCTCTTCTAACCGCGGAGCGGTTACATCAGTACTAACACCGAAACCTGCTTCCCTCTTCTAACCGCGGAGCGGTTACATCAGTACTAACACCGAAACCTGTTTCCCTCTTCTAACCGCGGAGCGGTTACATCAGTACTAACACCGAAACCTGTTTCCCTCTTCTAACCGCGGAGCGGTTTCATCAGTACTAACACCGAAACCTGTTTCCCTCTTCTAACCGCGGAGCGGTTACATCACTGCTGACACGCGCTAAACAATTTGACTTTTAGATTGTTATTTGCTGAAAGAGCCTGATTTTTACAAAATGTTGATAATTAGGGCTTTTGAAGTTGATAACTAAATGCTGTTTTGTACTATGGGATAAGAGGATTTGGTTTAATTTGCATAAAATGTTCAGATAAGACCCATAATATCCTCCTATCATTAAAAACAATTTTAAAACTTTTAATCAGGAAGATAAATTAACTTTTATTACCAAAACCGGACTAATGGGCACTCAGTTTCCGGGAATAAACTGAAAAATGAAAAAACCATTCTTAATAATTTTTTTCCTCTTATTTGCTTTCCGGGCCGTAGCTCCCGATCAGAAGGCTTTGTTTATCACTTCCCCGCCTCCTATGGAGCCTTTTGACAGGCTTATTCAGGCTGTTATAATGGTCGAGTCGAAAGGGGATACAATGGCATTTAACATTAATGAACAGGCCGCCGGACTGTTCCAGATCAGACCGATCAGGGTTTTGGATTACAATATGAGGACAGGCAGTCTCTATACTCCCGGGGACATGTTCGATTATGAGATATCGAAAAAGATATTCCTCTATTATGCCTCCCAGATAGGACCGTACAAATTCGAACGCATAGCGAAAAGCTGGAACGGATCAGGTGTAAAAACACTCGATTACTGGAACCGGGTGAAGAAGTATCTATAGCGGAGGTCACACAAGGAGCCCCGTTTTGCGGGGTAGACGCCGCGACATAGTCCCGCTCAGCCTCATGGCACAGGGTAGAAACCTCCAGTTCCGTTAATCGGTTATATTTTTTGGATTCTTCGATGGAGTTTTTAACTTTATGATGATTATTGTATAACAGGTCATCGGAATCAGTAAAAATTATATGAGAATATGAAGACTTCAAGAAGAACATTTATCAGGACAGGGGCCATGGCCGTTGCTGCCACGGCTTTAATGGGCAGGTCAGCGCCTGCCGTTCAGAAAAAGAAAGGAATAGTAGGATTGCAGCTCTATTCGGTCCGCCAGGAGATGAACAAGGATCCCCTGGGCTCGCTGACACAGCTTAAGAACATGGGCTGGGAATATGTTGAACATGCCAGCTATGTAAACAGGAAATTCTACGGATGGGAGGCAAGGGAATTCCGTAAGGTGCTCGATGACCTGGGATTGAAAATGATCAGCGGTCACACTGTAATGGGACGGCAACACTGGGATGAAACTGCAAAGGATTTCTCCGACAGCTGGAAATACACCATCGAGGATGCAGGGGTGCTCGGACAGAAGTATGTTGTCAGTCCTTCCATGGACGGGAGCATGAGAAAAACCCATGATGATTTCATGCGTTACATGGATGTATTCAACAAATGCGGCGAGCTGTGTCAGAAACAGGGAATGAAATTCGGTTACCACAACCACGACTTTGAATTCAGCGAGAGGCTCAACAACGAGCAGTTGTTTGACATAATGATGAGGAGCATCGATCCTGCCCTTGTAGTGATTCAGCTTGATATCGGTAATATGTATAACGGAGGTGCAGTGGCGATGGATGTTGTGAAGCAATATCCCGGCAGGTTCGAGAACATACATGTGAAGGATACCATTGAGGCTAAAACCGGAAATGCAAAATATGAAAGCTGTATTGTGGGAGAAGGAATAGCTAACGTGAAAGAGGTACTTGACTTTGCATCCCGGACAGGAAGCGGCGAAGTAAATATTGTCGAACAGGAGTCATATCAGGGCAGAGCCCCCATGGATTGCATGAAGATCAATCTTCAGGTCATGCGGGACTGGGGATATTGATCAGATTCTGATTTTCCTGCCCTGCAGATAGGGGATTATTGCATCATTTTTATAATCATTCGTACCGTCGTAGGTCAGCGTTACGACAGGTATTCCTGTTATGTTCCTTATTTCGTTTGTCATTGCCTCGGTAACGAGAGCAGGACAACAAAACGCCGGATTAGCCTGGACAAAGAGCGAAATACCCGGGTAATTCTCAATGATATGGAATATCTTCAGGATATTGTCGTATGATTCCCCTGAATTGTATGGATTAATATTGAACCCGGCAAGATGCTTCTCAAGCTTTCCGGGTTTTATGGTTTTCTGTGGTCCGAGGTATTTTCGGAAGAGGCTGTAATACTTATCCTCAAGGAGCTTCAGACATGAACCGAGCAAGCGTTGCTGGGCTGCCCTCAGATATTCTCCTCTTGAAACTGTCCGCCGGATGACATTATCGAGTGTCATTTTTACAAAATCGGTATAAGGGGTTGAGATAACTTCGCCTCCTGCCTCCTCGATAGTATGTATTAATCCCTGATTCATTACGTCGTTGTCGCAGACATAGAAATCGCCGAAAAGAGCTACTTTAGGCCTTTGATCATCCACGTGACGGATCATGCCAATCTTCGCCAGGACTTCCTGTACAGCTTTGTCGAGTGGTTTTTTTCCAAGGAAGGCACTTTCGAGGATAGAAGTGGCTTCGCTGATGACCTCATCGGTTTCACCGCTGATCACCTCATAAGGCCTGATCCTGCAGCCGGTCATCCTTATCAGGCCGCCGAGGAGGTAGGCGAAATAAGCATGGTAACAGGCGCTCAGAGAAATCTCCAGATGGGTAAGAAAGCCGCTGTATACATGCGTCTTTTCCATACCCTGTCCGTGATTCTCCAGAATGCTCTTGATATGCTGCGGGTACAACCTGATATTGCATGAAAGTTTTGATTCGATCGCCCAGATCATGGTGTTCTCAGGTTCAAGATTCTGGTCCTTAATATATTCGATCGCCTCCTGCGCTATTATACTGATTGGCAGGCATTGTCCGGAGTTATGAGCCATGCTCTTTTTTATGATCAGCTCGCTCGATTTCAGCAGGCGCGCATCAATCCCGATTCTTTTCATATTGGCGACCAGCAGGGGAGATACCACAGGATCCCACCTCGGGAACAGGAGTGTTTTATCAGCAATGGTTGTGGTGATCTCCGGGAAAACAGGCTTCTCTCCGGCCGCCCGTTTTTCGCCGGTAAGGGCTGAACTGGGTGTAATAGCAATACTGTCCTTCAGCTTCCTCTGATCTTTCCCGGGTTTGAAGGAGCACAGGAAGAAAAATAAAATCAACTTTATCCGAAAGATAAACTACATGGCCAAAGACCGAATTGATCGGTGCGCAAAACTCGGCTCCTGCCAGGCTTTTACCTGTTTTCAGGGGATCGCCGTAGTTTTCACTGGTTATCACCGTGACGTTCAGATTATTGAAGAACCTTTTCCAAAGAGGCAGATCCTCCGATAAATGAAGTGTTGCAGGGATCCCTATGGTTATGTTTATTCCCGGGATTGGTTTTTGGCCGGATGCATATAACTCCTTTCGGTGTTTAAGCAGATCGTAACCAGTCTTGTTTTTTGAGATAAAATGATGTGTCGTGTAATCGCGGCCGCACATAAAGCCATAGGCAACTTTTTCTCCTGAGACGGTCGCGATGCTTATGCAACACTTATTGGCACACAATGTGCAGGTCTCGGTTTCAACAGGTATCTCTTCATGATACAACTCAATCCCCCTGAACCCTGATTTTGCCGGATGCTGTTCCCGGAGCATTATTGCGGTTCCCAGAGCACCGGTCAGATGACAATATTCCGATACATAAATCTCTTTCTGCAGACGTTGCTCGAAGGCGGCAATCAGCGCCCTGTTTTTTGCCGTAGCTCCCTGAAAACAAATATTTTGTCCTATTGAAGCTTCAGTTGCAACCTTTTTCAGATAGTTTTCTGTGACCGAATGGAGCGCGGTTGCCAGAATTTCATTTACTGAGTACCCGTTATTAAGCAGCTGGCTTATATCCCTTTCCATAAAGACGGCACATCGGTCGCTGGCCAGCGGGGCGCTGACATTTTCAGCCAATCGGGCATAATCAGACAGTGAACAGCCCAGCTTTCTTGCCTGTTCATGAAGAAAACTGCCGGTACCGGCGGCACACACAGTATTCATTTGCGAAAATGTGATGTTGCCATTGTTCATAAGGGTAAACTTGGCATCCTGGCCGCCAATCTCGATTATTGTATCTGTCTGCGGATTAAGCTCATAAGCTGCCCTTGCATGAGAAGTAATCTCATCAATGATAAGATCTGCATCGATTATCTTCCCGATGAATTTTCTTCCGGAACCTGTTGTCCCGGCACCAACGATACTAATAGCAGTACTTTTTTGTTTTGAAAGGTTTTCGATGGCTTCAAAGACGGATCTTACAGCAGATAAAGGTTTTCCGGCTGTAAAAGTGTAAAAACCGGCGACAGGTTTTCCCGTTGTATCGATAAGTATAGCCTTGGTACTGGTTGAACCTATATCGATGCCCAGAAAAACGTCGATATTATCATCTGGTACCTGCGACATGAAAATATCAACTTCAACTTCAGCAGGGTGTTTTGATACGGCAGGGGCAAAACGGTAAGACCTTTCATTTAAAAAATCGGGATGTTTGCTCAGTGACAGGGTGAGTGGTTTGTGGTAATATTGCTTCTCGCCATCGCTCTTCATCAGAATATCGTCGAATGACCGGATGTTAAGAGCTGGCAGGCCGGTTCTCTCCATTAGAAGCAGAAGACCTGCTCCTGCTGCAGGGAAAAGATGGGAATGCCTGTGACTCAGGAATCTGGCTTTTAATTGTTTCTCCAGATAGTTTCTTACCACCGGATTTCTTGAAACGCCACCGGTTATCAGGATGGGCAGGAGGGGAAGTTCCCTGTTAAAGACCGTGTTGATTATGTTTTCAGCGAGCCCCTTGCAGAGGCTGTCACAGATGGCACTGACTGAAAAGCCTCTCTGCTGGGCATGAATGATGTCTGTATTGGAAAATACCGCGCATCTCGAGGCTATATGCGGGATCTCCTCGGTATTGTTCAATGCCTTTCCGCATAGCTCTTCAATACCTGTAAGGTTTAGCCTTTCAGTCTGCTGATCGAGAAAACTGCCTGTTCCTGCAGCGCATGAAGTACTTATTTTTGTGGACTGATAATTCCCGCAGTCATCAAGCCTGATCAGCATAAATTTTTCAGCCCCGATATGGAGAATGGAAGCGGCTTGATTGCAAAACTGCCTTGCGGCGGCCATGATTGCAACCTGGTTGTTATAATTCAAGATCAGATTCTTGTTCAGAAATGAAGAAGAGGATGTGCAGGCAGCATTTTTGATACTACTTAGATCAATTACTTTCTCAGCTTCTGAAAAAGCGCGGATAAGATTGCCTTTGTGAAAGCGGTAGAAATGGTTCAGGATCCTGCCTGCCTGATCGAGCTGTACCAGTGAAAGAGACACGGAGCCGATATCGATTCCAAGAACGGAATCCTGGCCTGCGGGGATTTTAATCATAACTTTTCCTGGTCAAAACCAGGTCTGAGCTGACACTTTACGGTCATGCTGGAACTCGGTCACTTTGTAGAAAAGGGAAGAATCATTCTCGATCCTGTACTCCCAGTATCCGGATACTCCACCGGGGGAGTACAAGATTCTTCTCAGGTACAATCTGTCGCCGGGTGAGAAATCACATTTTTTCCCATACGCGGAGATTTTTCCGTAGGTGCTGTCAAGCGACGTTTTTATCCAGATGATGTTGGGCCCCGACATGGTCTCAGCGCCGGTATGGCGGTATTCAATAAAATCGCCCATGTATTTCCTGGTTACTACCAGCTGATCTTCCTGCTGCAAGGAAGACTTCGTATATGTGCTGCACGATGCGACCAGCCCCGTTAATATCAGAAACAAAAGCTTTTCCATAATAACCTCCTCTGATAATTTTTGCAGGTTTATCGACCGGATCAAAAATACTAAATAAAGAACAATTGAACAACTTTGTTTGTTTCGTGGGGAGGGTTCAGATCAGTTTGTCATACCGCCGGCGCGGATCACCACTGGCGAGGATTTTTGTTGGCCGAATGACCCCCAGACACGCTTCGCGTGTCACCCCCCTAAAAGGGGGCTTAATCCACTACGGCTATTACAAATTGCCTTAAGGCCAGTGTATTGCCCCCCCTCCCAGGGGGGTTGGGGGGTCGGGCTTGTTGCTGTTTCTGGATTATTTATTCGGATTTCTCAAAAAATTCATAAAATCTTCATCTTCCCGAGCACATATTTATCTGGTGAATCAAAAACTAACTTTAAAATCATAGAAAGATGAAAAAATTAATGATCATGTTTTTAGCCATTGCCCTTACAATCTTCTTTACATCATGTGACAAAGAGACAGGATCGGGCATTATGAAACTTTCCCTGACCGATGCACCAATCGATGGTGCTGATGTTACAGGAGTATTCATTACAATAAATGAGATACAGGTGCATACACCCTCTAATGGCTGGGTGACCATGGAAGATTTCGAAGGACCGGAAACATTCAACCTGCTCGATCTGACCAGGGGTGAATCGGAGTTTCTTGGGAGTCTTGAGCTTGAAGGAGGTAAGTATACCCAGATAAGGTTCTTGCTTGACGCACCGGAAACCGGAGCTGGCAGACCACTCAGTCCGGGTTGCTACATCGAGTTTGAAGATGAGAGCACTGAACCTTTGTTTGTTCCCAGCGGTTCACAATCAGGCTTCAAGGCAGTGGGAGCATTCACGGTACCGGTCAATGGCACAGTTGAGATCACCGCCGACTTCGATGTCCGCAAATCGGTCCATCAAACCGGAGCTGGCTCACCACGCTATATTCTCAGGCCTGTTATCAGACTTATTGTCGAAAATCAGGCAGGCGCGATACGCGGGAATGTCACAAACATACCTGATGATACCGGCATTGTCGTGTATGCTTATGCCGATGACACCTACACTGAGGATGAAGCAGCTGAGCCGGAGGGTGAAAGCATCAGGTTCCCCAACGCTGTCAGCTCTGACAGGGTTGATGAAATGGGAGTATACAAAATAGCATTTCTTGCTGAGGGAGTTTATGACCTTATTGTAACATCTTTTAACGGTGACGAATTTGGTGAAGTGTTGGGGATAATTGAAGATGTTGCGGTGGAAAGCAGAAAGACCACAAGTCAGGACATAGATTTATCGTTACTGTAACAGAATAATCCCCGGTTTTACCGCTCTGAAAGTACCCGTGGGGGATTGAAACGAAGCCGGCTGATATCTGAGTGTCAGCCGGCTTTATTATAAAATCCCTATTCAGGATAACCTACAGTCTGGGCGAAAAGCACACGGCTGGTTCCCTGCCCTTATGCCGTAACGCCCTAAAAATTCTACCTGTCTTTTTTTTCAGGTTATATCGCAGCTTTTTTATAACTTGGTATTAAAATTATTAAATCCAATTCCCATGAAAACAAGGATCATCAACATTTTTGCAGTTATGCTGACACTGATGCTGGCCAGCTGTAATCCGGGGGAGAAAAAACTGACAGAAGAAATGAAAGCCAATCTTGCAAAATTTAAAGAGGTGACACTGACCACCGATCTGAACTGGCTGACAAGTCAGGAGAGAGAGATTATAAGTATCCTTATTGATGCTGCGGCTGTTATGGATGATATTTTCTGGATGCAGGCATACGGAGACAGGGAGGAGTTGTTTGAACAGATCGGAAATGAATATGCCAGGGACTATGTAAAGATCCACTACGGCCCGTGGGACAGGCTCGACAATAATAAACCCTTTATTCCGGGGTTCGGTGAAAAGCTTATGGGTGCAAAATTCTACCCTGAGGATATGACAGTCGCGGAGTTTGAGTCATGGGATGATCCTGACAAAACTAGCCTCTATACTATTGTCAGGCGCGATCCGGAGGGCAAACTGAAGGCAGTGCCATATTCCGAAGCGTACAGGGAACAACACACAAAGGCTGCAGATCTCATGCGAAAGGCAGCGGATCTGGCTGCAGATGAAGGCCTGAAGAAATATCTGACCATGAGGGCAGAAGCTCTGCTCTCCAATGATTATCAGCCCAGCGATTTTGCATGGATGGAGATGAGACAGTCGAATATTGATTTTGTGGTTGGGCCGATAGAGAATTATGAAGATCAGCTCTTTGGCTACAAGGCGGCTCACGAAGCATTCGTCCTGGTAAAAGACCCTGTATGGAGCGCTCAGCTGGAGAAATTCAATGCCATGCTTCCGGGTCTGCAGGCCGGCCTTCCGGTTGCCCCGGAGTACAAGGCAGAACAACCCGGCACCGACGCGGACATGAACGTTTATGATGCGATCTATTACGCGGGCGACTGCAACGCGGGAAGCAAAACCATAGCCATCAACCTGCCCAACGACCCGGAGATACATCTTGCCATCGGAAGCCGCAAGCTTCAGCTCAAGAACTCGATGAAAGCGAAATTCGACAATATACTAATGCCGATTGCCACAATGCTAATTGATGAGAGCCAGCGGCGACATATCACTTTTGATGCCTTTTTCGAGAACACCACTTTCCATGAAGTGGCACATGGCATGGGTGTAAAGAATACTATAAACGGAAAAGGGCCGGTGAGGGAGGCACTGAAGGAACAGTATTCAGCTCTCGAGGAGGCAAAGGCTGATATAATGGGACTCTGGCTGGTAACCAGACTTTATGAGACGGGTGAGATAACAAGCGGCGAGGTGATGAACAATTATGTCACCTTTTTTGCAGGGATCTTCCGCTCCAGCCGTTTTGGCGCATCCAGCTCTCATGGCAAGGCAAACATGCTGGCTATGAAATATTTTGCCGATAACGGAGCCTTTGTTTACCAGGATAACGGATTCTACAAAGTAAATATCGAAGAGATGAAAACAGCTGTGGAATCGCTGATGGGAAAAATCCTTGTGGTGCAGGGGAATGGTGATTATGAGGCTGCAAAGGCATGGATAGAAAGTGACGGAATCATGACCGAAACACTTGGCAGGGATCTGACCAGGGTGAACAGTGCCGGGATACCTGTCGATATTGTCTTTAAACAGGGCAAAGAGGTGCTTTTCTAAACTGTCTCATCCCAAAAAAAATCTATTCCGCCGTTCGTCCGCAGTAAATATCCCGTAATCCGGCTTACGGCATCAGAAAAAATCTCTTTTCATAAAGAATATCAGACCTTCTGTCAAATTAATTAAAGATTTAGTTGTAAAACTAAAAAATTCGTTGTATATTTGATATGTGTTTAAATATACAAATGGATGCAGACCAATTAAGCTTTCGGATTAATTAAAAAAAGAATGTCATGAAAAAAGAGAAGACGAGGATTCCTGATTTCGACGACATTGTCTTTGAGCACAGGAACAAGGAGTACGGAGCTTACATCATGCGCAGGAAATATCCGCGCACCTTGCTTGCTTCGATGGCTTTCGGAATAGCTGTAGTAGCTGTTGCAGTAATCGCACCCTATCTTAATGCCAAAGCTACGGAGGGAGGGCTGGAAAAAGAAGAGAGGGTTGTTGAGATCAAGATGGAGAATCTTGACCAGCCGGACGAGACGGTTGCACCACCTCCGGCAGCGCCTCCTCCTGTTGAGGAGGCTGTTCAGCAGACACGATATATCCCGCCGGTAATAGTTGACTCGGTCAAACCGGAGGAGGCAGGGAGGCTTCTGACTGCTGATGATGCAAGGATAGAGATCCATGATGCTGATGTTATTGAGATAATAGCTGTGGCGGAGGTACTGGAGGAGGTCAGGGCAGAAGAGCCGGAGACCGAACCTTTTATAGTGGTCGAAGAGATGCCGATGTTCCCGGGCGGTGAAGCTGAACTTATGAGGTTCCTCCATGAGAATGCCCAGTATCCCGAGATTGCCAAGGAGAACAACGTTCAGGGAAGAGTGTTCGTCAAGTTCTGTGTAACTCCCAAAGGAGGCGTGGATAAGGTCAGCATCTCCAAAGGAGTTGATCCTGAACTTGATAATGAAGCCATGAGGGTTGTTTCGACGCTTCCTCCGTTCAGACCCGGTAAACAGGGTGGAAAACCTGTGCCTGTCTGGTTCACGGTATCAATTAATTTTCAGTTGAAATAGGACCAGTCAAGAATGCATGATGGTATCCATTCTGGTTAACAGGATAATACCCGGTTAGCTTTAACTTTATTTTTGGTATATTTGTGGTAATGCATCTGCCTTAGTCAGGTTAATTACTTAACTCAAGTTGCCAGGTGCAACCGGCAATTAGTAACTGGCAACTCAGGTTACTTATATATGAGAGTTATGAAAAGAAAATTTTCATCAATCGGTATTCTTTCAATGATGATACTGTTACTTATCTCATGCGAAAAGAATCAGGATCCTGCTGACAAGGGAGGGCAGGGAGGCAAAAAGCCCAATGACATGGATATGATCAGTTATGTTATTCAGAATGATTGTGGTGGAGAGCTGCGGGCGGACCTTCTTGCAGGCAGGAATACAAAGGCGGGGGAGCTTATCGTCACTCTGAACGCTAATATACTGAAAGTTACATATGTTGCAGGAGATGGCTGGGCAATCTCAGAGACCCATCTGTCGGTTACAAACAGTCTTGAGGAGGTCCCTTCGAACAGAGGGAGCAATCCTGTTCCGGGGCTGTTTGAACATCATTCTGATCATCAGCCGGCGGTGACAGGTTTTACATATGAGGTCAGCATTAAAGGCGTAGGTGAAGAACTCTTTATTCTTGCCCATGCAGTGGTCTCTCCTGTTTTAGAGTGGAAGACCAGCCTGGAGGGGTTCAGCGAATCACTTCCGGAAACGGCTGTCTTGAAAGTTGATTATCCTGTTCCCGGGTCATTAAGTTATTTCACAACTACAATTACGGAGGGGGGCATCCTCGACGGTACCTATAGTGGCTGGTGCATTGATGTAGGCAATGTGATTTACAATAATACGGATTACAAGGCGAAAGTCATTTCGAGCTTTGATCCGGATTTCAGCAGTCTCGGCCTGGTGGATAAACCTGAGAACATGGATCTGGTTAACTGGATCATCAATCAGGATTATCCGGGTAAACCGGCAACAGAAGAGGAATTTTTTACATATGGTGATGTTCAGAGAGCTATCTGGCTGCTTCTGGAAAATGATATTACCGACAGCGGTCTGGATGACTGGTCCCAGGCAAGAGTAAATAAGATCCTTGAGGAGGCTGACAACAACGGGAAGGGATTTCTGCCGGGATGCGACGATAAGATCGCCATCATACTTCTTCCTGATGACATGACTCAGCCTTTTCAGATCACAATATCCCCGGTCTTGCTGACGGAATTCCCTTCTGCCTGTGAACCGGTATGCGGCAAAAACGAAACCGCCTGGGCTGCAGGGTACGATTTCGGTGGCAGCAACTGGGCAATGTATTTCACTTATTGCATAAAGGAGTAAGGGAAAATCATTGATGAAGCTGAATTTTTACAGCCTTGCCAGTGGAAGCAGCGGCAACAGTTATTACCTGGGAAATGAGGTGCAGGGTATTTTGATCGATGCCGGAATTTCAGCAACTGCCGTCCGTAAATATCTGAAAAGTATGGACATTCCCATGCATGCCATCATGGGTATCCCCACTTTTTGAAGGCGAGGATACAGTCAGACCACGGACACCTGGGGAACATTCAGACCTCCTCTTTCCTGGCAGATATTATCAATGACGATCTGGATCTTATCTGTCTTGCCCATCTTAGTAAAAACAACAATACCCCGGAGAAAGTGCTTCAGACCCTGCAACAGACTTTCTCAGAGAGGGGTATTAAACTAAAGGATCATCAGCGGATAACAATATTAAACCGGAATATACCTACGGGTATTATAAGACTGGTGTGAAGCGGACAGGGTTCTTTTGTCGGTGATGCATGAATATCGTGTCAGCGAACATTTAAGCATGGATATTGTTATATTGTTGTCGGAAAGAGTATAGTGTTGTTCTTATTGAAGAGCAATAGTTAAAAATTTGACTCATGTTTATTGATTTCTTAAATTGCATTGTGTAACAAAAAGAGCGGAGAGATGAAAAATAAACTTGTTCTTTTATTGCTGGTCTTTCTTGCGGCTGTGAATATTTTGTCTGCACAGAGGGGCGAAAGAAAGAAAACCATTACCGGTTATGTTGTTGATGTAAATTATCAACCCGTTTCCGGTGCGGCTATTATGGTCAATGATGAAACCACAAAAGTGGTCACAGGTTCGGAGGGATTTTACAGGGTGAGATCCAGGCTTTCTGAACAGACAATCATCAGTGCAGTCATCAGTACCAAAGGAGGTGAGCCCATTATTGTCAGAAAACCTTTAGGGGAGATCTCAAGGCTCGATTTTATACTTCCGGTTTCATTGGTCAACCTGCAGGCATCTGAAAATTACATTCATGCCGGAGAAAAGAAGCTCGACATAGGCTATGGTGCTATTGAAAGAAAGGACCTGACAGGCAGTGTCAGCACTCTTGACAACAGGAATTCAAGGTATGCAGTCTACACATCAATCTATGAGATGCTGCGTGAATTACCCGGAGTCGTGGTAAGGGGAACTGACATACAGGTACAGGGACCCACATCCAGGAATCTGAGCACCCAGCCACTTTTTATCGTCGACGGCAATTATGTGAATACAATAAGCCACATCAGCCCAATGACGGTAAAATCGGTTGAGGTCCTGAAGGGTCCCTCGGCGTCAATTTACGGGGTGAGGGGAGCAAACGGCGTTATCATCATAAGAACCAAGCCGAATCCGTGATTGGCTGAAAAAACCAGATTTTTCCTTCCTTTCTCTTGCAGTAATTTGTTGTAAGACAAATAAGTACCTGTAAGGAAAGTATCAGTAATCTCATTCTATTTATTCATTGAAATAAACTGATATGTCAATTTCGGGTAGATTTTCTCCGGGAACATGTATGATCTGTATTCTGCTGATGTTTAATATTCATGCGATAAAGGCCCGGGATGGAAATATAAAATCAACCGGCCACTGATCAACCTTGGCTGGAAGATAAATTTGTATAAATCCCGATTATATTGAGGGTGTTAACCGCAACGCCCATGCTATTCCCGCCAAATCATCTATTTTTGTTAAACAATAAATGGATATGAAGCAGAAAGTCCTGAAAAAGCAACCAGGCTCAAGAATGTGCTTTGTATGCGGTGTGAATAATGATTTCGGCCTGCAGGCCAGGTTCTACGAAACTGACGCCCGTGAACTGGTCGCGTTTATAAAACCCTCAGAACAGCACCAGGGTTATCCCGGACGCATGCATGGAGGTATCGCAGTTGCCATTCTTGATGAAACAATCGGGAGATCAGTTTGTATTGGTAAAGATAAGCAGGTATGGGGTGTAACACTGGAATTGAAAACCAGATTCAGGAAGCCCGTACCACTTGATCAGGAGCTGAAAATTATCGGGCGTGTGATCAGTGAAGGAAACCGTTCTTTTGAAGGTACCGGGGAAATTGTTCTCCCGAACGGGGAGATTGCCGTTTCAGCAGAGGGAAAATATCTGAAGGCGGACATCCGGAGAATCGCCGGTGAAATGAAACTGGATGATGACTGGTTTGTTGTGGATAGCCCGGATGATCCTGCTGAGATTGAAATCCCCTGAAGATTTCCCGAAAAACCGTCGGCAGGGGCGTTGCATGCAAGGTCCCTGCTTCGATAATACCGGACATCTGAGTTTAATCCGCCTTCGCGTAAAGCTTCGGCGGACGCGAAAAATAGGTATAATTGGCTTCGCCGAGCTCACCCCGCTGATGCGGGGTTCGGTTCCTCGGTGCTTGCACCGTTCTTTGAGTCCAGAGCT
>JAHYJA010000237.1 GCA_019429325.1 Bacteroidales bacterium | reverse complement strand
GCTTTCACTCAGGGCATAACCCGACATTACATCATGCTGACCGGAGATCACCTTTTTATTCCATCTGTAAACTAACAGGAATAATACCGGTATGGCGAGAAGCGTAATGAAAGCAGATTCGGCAGAATAGACGAAAAGAGCTGTTATGGAAATAAGCAGAACAAGAATATCGATGATGTAAACACTCACAAATTCAGTTATAACACGCTGTATCCTTATGGTATCGTTTAACCTCCCCACAAAGTCCCCGGTCTTCCTTGTATCGAAAAATGATCTTGGCAGAAACATCAGCGATCCGAAAAAATTATCTATCACCCTTATATTAAACGACTTGCCCTGATACAGAAGGATCTGCTGCCTGACTGCACCAATAAGTATCCTGGCGATCAGAAGGACAAAAACCAGAAAGACGGAGATCAGAAGAAGATTCAGGTCTTTCGAGGGAAGGATCCTGTCGAGAAGCTTCTGTGAGAAGACAGCCATGACAAGCCCCAGTGCCGAAATGACTATTCCCAGCACGATGCTCGTTATCAAAAGGCTGGCATCCGGACGAATGATCTCCTTCAGCCAGATCCTTCCGCGTATCTTGTGCTGCTCCTCATATACAAATGATCCGTTCGGAACCATCCCGAGACATTTTTTGCTCTCCCACATCTTATCAAGTTCATCCTCCGGGAGATGAACAAGCCCCCTGGACGGATCCCAGATAATGATCACTCCGGAGAGATATCCAAAGTACACTACATAATGTTCAGCACCTGAATCGAGCCTGACATGCAGTATCAATACACCTTTATAATCAATGATATCCTTAACTGAGGCATCATAACCAGTTGCATCCAACCCGCACCGCTGAGCTGCCTGATAGAGCCCCAGCATTGTGGTGCCCGATCGGGATGTGCCGCTTAACTTACGGATGTTCTCAATTGATGAATGTCCGCCGAAATACCGGATAACGGAGACAAGGCATGCCGCGCCGCAATCAGATGCATCGTGCTGAAGAACAGAAACCTTCCTTATCTTTTCATTGATCTTCCTCATTCCGCATATACCGGATTATTGTTTCACTCTTTACCTCCCCGTAAAGGACCTTTACGAGATTCAGGTCCCTGTCGTAAATGAAGTTCGACGGAACAACGTCCGTCCCGAAGATCTCACCGAATGCAAAGGAAGGATCTGCCAGCGGGATGATTTTACCGGACCCAAAACCGGAGAATAGACTTAAGAACTTCCTTATCGAATCAGCTGGAGCATAAGATATAAGAAGGATCATCCCGTCTGACAGATCCGATTGATTTCTTATAAGCTCAGATATTTCATAATGGCAATGTTCACAATCAGGATGAAAACGGACTATAAGAAGCGGCCCCCGCTCAATATCCTCTGAGCGGAACTCAGCGCCGTCGAGAGTTAAAAAGGAGAAATCAGGCAGTCTCATGATCCTCTCTGAGACCCTGCGTACCCTGCCGGCCTTGCTGACAATGCCCACAGTCAGCAATAGGACCAGAACGATAAAGAGGACCGGGATCAATATCATAAAAAACCTTTTCATACTGCCGGAGCATCAAGTGTCAGAAACATTATAAAAGCCACCCAGATAACCAGGGCGGGAATGTAGGTAGTCAGCACGATCTTTTCGGTATCTGCCTTCCTGACCGACGAGACCCTGTTCATACCCGTCGATAGAGAAAGAATATAGAGCATCTGGAAAATATTGACTATCTGAAGCGGAAAAACCCATACCGTATTCACCTCAGCAAGACTGAAAAGATTAATCAGCGAAAGGGGATAAAAGAAATTAAGGTCATTCAAGGTGTAGTTCCCCGCAAAAAAGAGAAACCAGAGGAATTTCAGCAGGCTTGCAAAAATAATTATGATCTCGGAAGCAGTTACAACCCTGAAAATCCTGTCAAGAGTGATCTCCTGATGCAGACCGAAAAGAAATACACCTGAAAAGATCACCAGGCTGATAAGTGAGAACTTTATGAATAATATGACGGGCACGAAAACATAGCCCACCCATGAAATGTTCTGCAAATTCTCGAAAAGCCTTAGCGACCGCTCCCATGTGAGTTGTTCGCTGAAAGTGTTGTAGAAGACAACCTCATCTATCAGCATGAGATTGGATAACCAGCTGATCAGGACGGTTGCGAGAACGGTACCCGCAAACAGGTGCATCTTTTTCAGGCTATAGTAACTTTGTAGCACACTCATTGTCAGTAGCCTTTAAACATTTCCGGATAGATCATGACTCCGGTTCACTCAGCCCGGGTAAATGATTCTATCTAAATTTTAACCGGCGAAACGATGCAATATAAGAACCTCCACTCCGATTTTTTCGGAGTGGGAAATATTTTTGACTATTTCTCTAAAATTTCTGCGAAAGTACATACGAACTTAACATGTTCGTGATAACAGTAGCTCTGGTGAATCTTTGAATAATAGAGCGGTGCATCCATCACATCGCGCATTATCCTGATAGTCTGATAAAGCTGGCTCGGCGATATGCGCAGCTTCCGGGCAAGTTCGGCGGGGGTACCCGTGGACCGTGAACGTATCAGATAATCAATGCGTTCAATCCGCCTTAAATAATTGTAGAAATTCATAGCCTTGTCTTTAGAATTACATTAACCGACATCTTGTATTGTTACATGTAGGTTCATCAGATTTTGTGACATGACATTTTGACGAATATTTAGGAAAACGGGTTAATTTAGAATCTGTCTAAACTACAGTCCCGGTTTTGTAATCGGGCCGGACCCCCCAACCCCCCTGGAAGGGGGGCAATACACTGGCCTTAAGATGAATTGTAATGGGAAGCAGTGTTCCGGTTTTGTAATCGGGCCGGACCCCCCTGCCCCCCTGGGAGGGGGGTAATGCGCTGGCCTTAAGATGAATTGTAATGGGAAGCAGTGTTCCGGTTTTGTAATCGGGCCGGACCCCCCTGCCCCCCTGGGAGGGGGGTAATGCGCTGGCCTTAAGATGAATTGTAATGGGAAGCAGTGTTC
>JAHYJA010000044.1 GCA_019429325.1 Bacteroidales bacterium | reverse complement strand
GTGTGTTCTTCCGTTCACCATGCATAAAGAGCCCCCTGTGGGTGTTGAACATCCGCCCGGCAAACTGCAACACCTGTTTTGCAGCATCATCAAAATAGTTCACTCCGCCGGTCAGGTTTCCCATCTGAGCAAGGGCAGGCACGCTCATGTACAGATCGTCGAGCCAGATAGTATTGCTGAGCGGACGGTTACGGGCCAGTGTACCGTCGGAGAGCCTGAACTCCCTTTCAGTTATATAATTGATGTAGTTGTCTATTAAAGGACGGAAAGACTGATCTTTGACTATATCAAGGGTCTTTATCATCGCAGCGCACATGGAGCCTGCATCGTCGAGCGCCCTCGGCTCAAGTACTGACCTGACAGGATTTCCCTGCTGCGGTGAGGAGGGCAGCGATTTATAGTATTTTGACATTGAATTGATAAGATCCATCCGCTTCAGTGTGTACTCTGTAAATCGCCTGTCACCCGTCACTTCTCCTGCAAGCAGCATGGCTCCGTAAGTCACTCCCCATTCATAGCTTATAAGCCTGAAAACACCAGGTTCAAAGATCGCCCCGGGTGCGAGTTTCTTCAGGTCTTTTACTTCCGCTTTTGTCTGGCGGTCAATTATCCTGGGAGGGGTTGATATATCCAGGTAGTTGAAGATGCGGCTGAGAACAGATGTAACATCTTCCTGGCTCATCGGCCCGTAGGGTACAGGGTAATCCGGCTGCATTGCGTGAAGGGCAGTATTGGAATCAGTAATTTTCAATTGTGCCTCCTGGGAATGAAGGGGGCAGCAAATAAAAGTCGCAAGAGCAGCTGTAAGAATAGTAAACTTTCTCATTTCCCGGAATATTAAATTTTATTTAAAAATATAGAAATAAAAAGTCAGGTTGACCGGTAACAACAAAATAGTATGGTCTGAAGGGGAAATATTATCTCCATTTTTTTCAGGTTATTGAGTATTGGCCGGACATTGTGAAGAGACGCAGGCATATACCGCTATTACCAGCAGCAGGACCTTACCCATTATTTCATTATTTAATTGAATTCAGGGTATGAAAATAAAAAAAGCATTACAATTTTTGCTGACGGAAGCCAAATTAAATTATTTTTATCTTGCGAGAAATTGAGAATCAATCAACATTTATAAATCAGGAATTTTATGAGACAGACAAAAACAAAATTCATTAACCGCAGATGGTTTACTGCTTTGCTTGCGGCTAAAGTACTGATCCTTGCGACATGCCTGGCTATAAATGCTCAGAAGCCGGGGGAGAAGGGGGTCAGGCTGGTAACTCTGGATAATATGGAGAAGGTGGATGTTTACGTTGACGGAGTGCTGTTTACATCGTACCGTTATCCGAAGAATTTCGAGAAACCCTTTCTTTATCCGGTCTGTGCACCCAATGGTTCGGTGATAACAAGGGGATATCCCCTCGAGCCCCGTGCGGGAGAAAGAGTGGACCATCCGCACCAGGTAGGATTATGGTTTAACCACGGGAACATCAATGGTCTCGATTTCTGGAACAACTCATCCGCCATCCCTGCAGAAAAGAAAGATGCCTACGGGCATATTGTTCACCAGAAGATCATAAAAGCTGAAGGCGGGAAGAAAGGAGTTCTGGAGGTTGTGACGCACTGGGACGACAATAAGGGCAACACTGTGCTCACTGCAAATGTAACGTATATCTTCACGGGGGATAAAACCTCCCGGACCATCGACCATATTGTAACTCTGACCGCGGCTAATGGTCCGGTTACCATAACCGATAACAAGGAGGGTCTTTTTGCACTCAGGGTTGACAGGGCTTTTGAAATGCCCTCGAATGAATCGCTGATCTTCACGGATGAAAAGGGCAACCCGACCACCGTGAAGGCCACAAGCAACGAAGGAGTGACAGGGATGTACACCTCGAGCCAGGGTCTGAAGGGTGATGCAGTATGGGGTACAAGGAACGACTGGGTTTACCTGTCGGGGATTAAGGATAATGTCAGAATAACATTTGGAATATTTGACCATCCGAAAAATCCGGGATACCCGGCTTACGCCCATGCCCGGGGATACGGCCTGTTCTCGGTTAACAACCTCGGGGAAAACTCCTATGATCCGAAAACAGAGAAGAAGGTTTATAATCTGGCAAAAGGAGAGTCAATGAAGCTTGTTCACAGGTTCTATGTTCAGTCGGGCCCGGAACTCACTCCCCAAAAGGCTAATTCGATATTCAAAAAATTTACTAAGACATATTAATAATGTGGTAAAGGCGTTGCATGCAACGCCTCTACGGTACCTGTATCAAACCAAATAATCCAAGTATAATTGATCAGATGAAAAAATCACAAATAATGAAAACAGGATCGGTCTCCCTGATGATCCTAATGCTTTTCCTTTCGGCAACCACTCTGACCGCCCAGAAAGGGAAGCAGGAATTCTACGAGATAAGGGTTTACCATCTTTCCCAGAAGGCTCAGGAGAACCTGATTGACAGCTATCTGAAGGATGCTTACCTGCCTGCCCTTCACCGTGCCGGTATTGCGAAGGTCGGAGTCTTCAAACCGGTTGAAAGTGACACCGCGTTCGGTAAAAGGGTCTATCTTTTCATACCGTTCAAAAAAATGGATCAGTTCCTGAAGCTTCAGGGAGTTCTTGACAAGGACCAGGTATACACCCAGGCTTCGAAAGATTTCATTGATGCTCCCTATAACAGTCCGCCTTTCTCAAGGTATGAAAGCATTCTGCTGAAGGCATTTGCTTTTATGCCGCAGTTCAAAGCTCCTTCCCATCCCACACCTCCTTCCGAAAGGATTTATGAATTGCGCGATTATGAAAGTGCGACCAATTCAAAGGCTGTGAAGAAGATACATATGTTTAACCAGGGCGGCGAAATAAAGCTGTTTGAACGGCTGGGTTTCAACGCGGTATTTTATGGTGAAGTGCTGACAGGAAGTAAAATGCCCAATCTGATGTACATGATCACCTTCCCGAACCAGGCATCGCGCGAGGAGCACTGGACAACTTTCAGGAACGACCCGGAGTGGAAAAAAATGTCGGGGCTGGAAGAGTACAGGAACACTGTATCGAAGGTTAAATACTTCTTCCTGCACCCGACATCCTATTCAGATTTCTAATCGGGGAAATCAAGTTTTGAAAGAGCCGTTTCGACCTCATCATCAGTGAGTTCGTGATCGGGAAGATTATTCTCGAAATACTTCTCATATGCTGAGATATCAAGATGGCCGTGGCCGCTGAGATTGAACAGTATGGTTCTTGAAACTCCTTCGATATCAGCTTTGCGGGCTTCGTCAAGAGCCCCGGCAATGGCGTAGGTTGATTCGGGGGCAGGCAGGATGCCTTCGTTCCTGGCGAATAGTATCCCGCCTTCAAAGCACTCCCTCTGCATCTTTGCCTTTGCCTCGATAAATCCGTCCTTGAGCAGCTGGCTGACAAGAACACCGGCTCCATGGTACCTTAATCCGCCTGCATGGATCCCTGCCGGGATAAAGTTATGTCCCAGCGTGTACATGGGAAGGAGAGGGGTCATACCTGCAGAATCCCCAAAATCGTACATGAATTTTCCTTTTGTAAGCTTGGGGCATGATGACGGTTCAACAGTCAGTAACCTTGTTTTTCTGCCATTTACCAGGTTCTCCCTCAGGAATGGGAAGGCTATTCCGGAGAAGTTTGACCCTCCGCCAAAGCAACCTATCACCACATCAGGATAATCGCCCGACTTTTCCATCTGGAGCAACGCTTCCTCGCCTATAATAGTCTGATGCAGAATAACATGATTAAGAACACTGCCAAGAGAGTACTTGGTATAGGGATCCTGTACAGCGATCTCCATTGCTTCTGATATTGCTATACCCAGGCTTCCGGGTGAATCGGGGTCCATCTCAAGAATTTGCCTGCCTGCAGCCGTCATCGTCGACGGGGATGGGATCACCTTGGCATTATAGGTATTCATGAGGATCTTTCTTCCAGGTTTGCTGTCGTAGCTTACCCTGACCATAAATACGAGAAGATCGAGCCCGAAGTGATGGCATGCGAAGCTCATTGCGCTTCCCCACTGTCCGGCACCGGTTTCGGTGGTCATTCTCATTACTCCCTCTTTTTTGTTGTAGTAAGCCTGGGCTATCGCTGTATTGGCTTTGTGCGAACCTGAGTAATTACCGCCTTCATATTTATAGTAGATCTTGCTTTTTGTTCCCAGGGCTTTTTCGAGGTTAACAGCCCTGAAAATGGGAGAGGGACGATAGGTGATGTAAAGATCGCGTACTTCGTCCGGGATCTCAATGTACCTTTCCTGTGAAACTTCCTGTTTTATTAGTTCCATGGGAAAAACAGGAGCAAGGGCTTCCGGGCCGATCGGTTCCTTCGTTGCCGGATTAAGGGGCGGCAAGGGTTTGTTGGGCATATCAGCCTGAATGTTATACCATTGCCTCGGCATTTCATCGTCGCTTAATAAAATTTTTCTGATCTTTTCCATTTTTTTTTTGATTTAGGTTAATTATGTTATAAAAGTTGTTTAATAAGAGAGGCACGCTGTGATCAGCGTGCCTCTCTGTATAAATATCTTATGATGGTTACATAAAAGCGTGATTCACAGCATCAATTCATGAGCTGCGCCACCACCAGTTATATAACGTTCTAACTTTCATGAAGCAAAACTAACAAAAGTTTTTAATCTGATGCAGAAAAATCAATTTTTTTTGACGTCTGTCAGAGAAAAATATATTTCAGTGTCAGATTGACATATACAGTCCCGTTCAGATCATTACGTTACCATTGCACCGATACTGCAGAGATCATCAAAAAATCCGGGATATGATTTAGCGACGGCTTCTGCCCCGGTAATTACCACCCTGCCGGAGGATCCCAATGCAGCCACCGCTGCTGCCATAGCTATTCGGTGATCACCGTGCGAATCCACAACTGCTCCCTTCACAGTTCCTCCTGTTATATACATCAGATCACCTTTTATTTCCGTTTTGATGCCCATCTTGCCGAACTCCTGCTGAAGGGCATAAGCTCTGTCACTCTCCTTATAGATAAGCCTTGAGACTCCTTTTATTGCACTGGTCCCGTCAGAGTACGATGCCAGAGCCACCAGAGGAGGAAAGAGATCCGGCGATTCTGTAGCATCAAACTCAAATGCCTTTATTGCAGATTTTGAAATATCTATCCTCCCGTGCCGGATCATTACCCTGGCTCCCGCATTTTCGAGGGCGTTAAGGATGGATTTGTCGCTCTGACTGCTCTGGGGGTCAAGTCCGTAGATTGACAGATTGCCGTTGATGGCTGCCGCAACAAGCAGGAATGCCCCGCCGCTCCAGTCCCCTTCCACTTCGTAATTTACGGGAAGATACTTCTGATTCCCGGGAACAAGGAAACTGGCATAGTTGTCATTATAGACCCTGATCCCGAACTTTCCGAGGATCCCGATGGTCATGTCGATATAGGGCTTGCTTTTGAGATTACGAACCCTGATCGCAGAATCATTTCCTGCGACAGGCAAAGCCATAAGTAATCCTGTCAGGAGCTGCGAGCTGACCGATCCGTCGATCTCAATATTCCCGCCTCTTACCGGACCTCTGATCGTCAGCGGGAGATAACCATCCGTGCTTTTACAGTTAACCCCGAGCTGATCAAGGGCATCTGTGATCATCGACATAGGCCTTTTCCTGAGGGAGCCTGTTCCTGAGATTATTATCTCTTCACCGCATAAGGCAGCGATCGGAGAAAACATTCTTATTGCCAGACCTGATTCACCGCAATTCAGATGTTTGGACCGGAGCTTTCCCGAACCGGTAATCTGTAGTCCCTTATCTCCGCGAATGATCTCCGCACCCAGGCCGGTGGCAATGCTCATGGCAGCAAGGGAATCATCGCATCCTGACGGATTGGTTACAACAGAGGTGCCATCTGCCAGGAGGGCGGCGGCAATCGCTCTCTGGGTCATGCTTTTTGAAGGAGGTGCTTTTATATCTCCCTTAATGAAAGAGGGCTCAACCGATCTGTTCATCTGATGTTATGTGTTTCCCTTTAAAACAGGCGGGTTTATCTCCCCGTTATTCATTATCCTCATCTGGTGGTTGATCGATTCCTGATGGATTGCCTTGAATACCGTGTCGATAAGTTCAGAGCTCAGGCCTTTTGACTGACCCTTGCGCATCACCTTTTTTACGATATCGTTCCAGCGGCTTGTCTGAAGTATGGTGATATTGTTTTCTTTCTTGTACTGGCCGATGGTTTCAGCAACTTTCATCCGCTTTTCGAGAAGGTCGATGAGGTGATCGTCAAAGACATCAATTTGTTGCCGCAATTCTCCCAGCACGTCAAGCAATCTGGGGTCGGATGCAACAGGGTTACGCATGATCAGTCTGCTCAACAGCTCTTTAAGCTCGTCGGGTGTCACCTGTTGTGCCGAATCGCTCAGGGCATTATCCGGGTCGATGTGTGACTCGAGCATAAGACCGTCGAAATTGAGATCCATGGCTTTCTGTGATATCTCGTGGAGGTATTCCCTCGATCCTGCTATATGGCTGGGGTCGCAGATGATCGGCAGGTCGGGCATCCTTCTGCGGAGTTCGATGGGCAGCTGCCAGTTTGGCTGGTTCCGGTAACTTGTTCTCTCGTAAGTGGAGAAGCCCCTGTGGATTGCCCCCAGGCGTGTTATCCCTGCCCTGGCAATACGTTCAATGGCACCCATCCACAGGTCAATATCCGGGTTCACGGGATTCTTGACCAGCACCATCACATCGACACCGTTAAGTGCATCGGAGATCTCCTGCACGGTGAACGGATTAACAGATGTCCGGGCGCCAATCCACAGCATGTCCACACCGTATTTCAGGGCTTCATAAACATGCTTCTGATTGGCAACCTCGGTACATACCATAAGCCCGGTTTCCTGCTTGACACTTCTCAGCCATCTGAGCCCGTCCGCCCCGACACCTTCAAACGAATCGGGTCTTGTCCGGGGTTTCCATATCCCGGCGCGGAAAACAGAGACTTCTTTTATTTGTGAGAGCTCCTTTGCGGTCGCCATGACCTGTTCTTCCGTCTCGGCACTGCAGGGTCCTGATATCAGAAACGGCCTGCCTTTATAGCCTCTCCATTCCTTAATTGGCGAAATATTCACTTTCTTTTCCATATTTTCTTTTAGATTAATGCAATATCTTCATGATCTTGTTAGCCTCATCCATAAGATTCTTCAATCCTTCCAGATCCTTCCCTGCAATCATTTTCCTGAACTGCTTCATTTTTTCAATATAGGTATCCATCACTTCAATTATGAATTCCGAATTCTCCAGGAAGATCGGCGCCCATGTATCACCGCTGCTCTTGGCCAGACGCACCGTACTTTCAAAACCTCCGCCGGCAAGCGTCATGATGTTGTCAGCTTCCTTCTCCTTATCAAGCACGCTGAGCGCAAGGGAAAAAGATGTGATGTGAGAGATATGGGAGACATAGGCCACGTGAACGTCATGACTGGCTGAATTCATATATACGATCCTCATATTAAGGACCCCAAACATCCTTGTGATCAGATCAAGAGCATCGACGTCGCTTTTTTCAGGGTCGCAGATGATGGCGGGTTTGTAATCGAAGAGCCGGCCAATCGCAGCTAAAGGGCCTGAGTATTCTGTTCCTGCCATGGGATGTGCTGCAACATAACGGCCACGTCCCGGATGATTCTCTGAAATTCTAGCGATGCTTGCTTTTGTGGATCCCATGTCTGTCACAACCTTATCTGATCCTTTTATCCGGTCAAGAATTCCTGGCAGCATGGCGCAGTTTGCATCGACGGGGGTACACAGTATTATCAGGTCGCTTCTTTCAACCGCATTCTCCAGAGTGTCTGTTTCATCGACCAGCCCGCATAACCGGGCTATGTTTCTGTGCTGAAGGTTTGTATCTACACCGATGAAACTGTCGGCAAATGCCCGTTTCCGGAGATCGATCACCATTGAGCCTCCGATGAGGCCTGTTCCTACTACTGCTATTGTCATATTCTGGTTACTGGTTGCTGGTTATTTGTTACAAGTTACAGGTTACTGATCACCGATCACCGATCACCGATTACTGATTACTGATCGCCATTTCAGCCGTTGATAAATTTTCTAATTCTGTTATTCGCTTCGTCCAGGACATTAATGTCTGAGCAAAGGGAGATCCTGATATACCGGTCACCTTTCCGGCCGAAGATAAAGCCTGGCGTGATGAATACTCCGGCGTTATCCAATATTTCTTCAACATAAAGTTCACAATTGATTATCTCATCGGGGATACGGCCCCAGACAAAGAGGCCGGCCTGGTTTTTATCATATCTGCACCTGAGGACATCCATTATCTCTTCGGCCCTCCTGCGGCGTTCCTGATACACTGCATTTATTTTCCCGTACCATTCCGGAGGATTATTAAGTGCCTCAGCAGCAGCCATCTGTACGGGGAGAAACATTCCTGAATCGACATTGCTTTTCACCCTGAGTATGCTGGTTAAATATTCGCTGTGACCTGCCACCATACCTACGCGCCAGCCGGCCATATTATGTGACTTGCTCAGGGAATTAAGTTCAAGGGCTACCTCCTTTGAACCATCCACAGATAAAAGGCTGAGGTAATCGTTATTCAGAATGAAGCTGTATGGGTTGTCATTGCAGATCAAAATGGAGTGCTTGTCTGCAAAGGATATCAGGCTCTCAAAAAGTCTGGCCGATCCCTTTGTTCCGGTCGGCATATGCGGGTAATTAACCCACATCAATTTCACCCTGTCAAGATCAGAAGATTCAAGAGTGTCCAGATCGGGAAGCCAGCCGGTCGTCTCATCAAGGTCATAATACCTGGGGATGCCTCCGACGATACTGGTAACCGAGGAATAGGTAGGATACCCCGGATCGGGGATCAGTACCTCATCGCCCGGATTAACGAATGCCATGCTTATATGCATTATTCCTTCCTTACTGCCGATCAGCGGAAGGATCTCATTATCGGGGTTCAATACCACTCCGAAATACTTTCTGTACCAGTCAGCGAATGCGGCTCTCAGTGCTGCGATCCCTATGTAGCTCTGGTATCCGTGAGAACCAGGCTTTCCGGCATATTCAATCAGCCTGTCTATAGTTGCCTCTGATGGCGCCTGGTCAGGGCTGCCGATACCCAGATTAATGATATCTGCTCCATCCTTTCGCATGCGGTCAATCTGTTTAAGCTTCTGCGAGAAGTAGTATTCCTGCACGCTTTGTGTCCGTTTTGCCGGTTTAACTTTCATATAGCTTATCCCCCTTATTGTAAATGCCAAGCACTTCAAGGTTGCTGGTAAAATTACCAAGTTCCTTGCAGATCCTCTCTATACCTATGTTGTTGCTTAACTCAAGATCGAGATAGAACATATATTCCCATTCGCCATTGAGACGGGGGACTGACTGGATCTTTGAAAGATTGATCTCCATATCTGCAAGTATTACCAGCACGGCAGCCAGTGAACCTGGTTTATGACCTGTAGCAAAACAGATTGATATTTTGTTGCCCTTTCCATTTCCTTCCTCTTCCCTGCCAACAACGAGAAAACGGGTGTAATTCTTCTTGTAGGTCTCAATTCCGGGAGCCAGTATTTCCAGACCATAGATCTCAGAGGCTTTTGTTGAAGCTATTGTTGCGATCTTTTTGAGCCTGTTCTCGCTTATAATCCTTGCACTTCCTGCTGTATCGTCAGTCTCGACAAGCGTGATCGAGGGATACATGTTCAGGAAATTCATGCACTGGGCCAGCGCAATGGGATGAGATCTTATCTGCCTGATGTCGTTTATCGACTGTCCGGGCAGAGCCATAAGGTTTTGCTTTATCCTCAGGTTAATCTCTCCGAGGATCTTCATACCTGATTCCCTGATGAGGGTATAATTATACAGGAGGCTTCCCGAGCGTGCGTTTTCGATCGCCATCATGGCAACATCAGCCACTCCGTCGATGACGGCGCCTATCGTCATATCGAAGGTGGAGCATGGGACAATCTCAATGCAGTTATTATTAAAATACTGCCTGGCCGCAACCTCGTGGAAACATCCCGTCTCACCCTGAACTGATACCTTCATTTTACACTTTTTATTAAAAAAAAAGGCCCCTTTTGAGGGACCCTTGCTATCATTTTTTCCATTGGTATACAAAAATCCCCTTATCTTTTCTTAAAATAAAAGAAGTAAAAGAAAGGAGCGAAATAGTTGTATACAATATTCATTGTGTTGCTTTATCGGCTTACAAAAGTAGTTTAATTTTCCAAATAGCAAGTAAAAAACAATAATTCTTTTAAAGATAGTTGATTTTTCAACCTTTCCTATTCATAGTTAGTACTACTCTATTGTTTGCCTTTGTGTTACTTTGTGGTAAAAAACTCTTAAACACAAAGGACTCAAAGGATTACACAAAGGTTCACAAAGTCTGTGAATTAATCAAGTTAAAGTGTTATTCGGCGTTGATACCAGAAATCCCCGTCTACACTCTTTTATGCCGTGCTGCAAGTACTTCTTCAATATCCGTTAAACTTGTTCCTTTTGCTTTTAAAAGGATCAGCAGGTGGTAAAGCAGATCGGCTGTTTCGTTCCTGAAGAGGGCAAGATTATCATCCTTGGCTTCAATCAGCAGTTCCACAGCCTCTTCACCTACTTTCTGCACCATACTGTTAATTCCCTTGTGGAAAAGCCTGTTGGTGTATGAGTCCTGCGAGTTGCTGTCAATTCTTTGATTTACAATTTGTTCCAGTTGATAAATAAATCCTTTTACACTTTTTTCACCAAAGCACGAATATGTTCCGGTGTGACAAGCCGGGCCGGCTGGATTTACCTTGATCAGCAAAGCATCATTATCGCAGTCGGTCTTTATTTCTGCAACATAAAGGAAATTCCCGGATGTTTCACCTTTGGTCCAGAGCCGGTTCCTGCTCCGGCTGAAAAAAGTGACTTTTCCTTCTTCCAGGGTTTTATTGAAGGCTTCCTCATTCATGAAACCGACCATCAGTACCTGTAAAGTTGCATTGTCCTGAATAACTGCTGGTATCAGCCCGTTACCCTTACTGAAATCTATTCCCATAATGTGATCTTTAACGTCTTACATTTATATTATTATCTGAAAGGTATTTCTTCAGTTCCGGTATGGAGATCTCCTTGTAGTGAAAAATACTTGCAGCCAGTGCGGCGCTGCATGAAGTCTTCAGAAAAACCTCCCTGAAGTGCTCCGGGGTACCCGCTCCGCCCGAAGCGATGACAGGGATGTTCAGCCTTTTACTTACATCTGCGGTTATTCCTGTTGAGAAGCCCGATTTCGTGCCATCGGTGTTCATGGAAGTGAGGAGTATCTCTCCGGCTCCCATCCTCTCAGCCGTTTCAGCCCAGGTGACTGTATGCAGTGGGGTAGGGGTTCTGCCTCCGTCAACATAGACGATCCATTCATTATTAATAAACCTGGTATCGATGGCCACCACGACACACTGACTGCCGAACTCCCCTGCTATCTTTCTGATGAGACCGGGAGACCTTACAGCGGAAGAGTTGACCGATACTTTGTCGGCACCAGCGCTAATGAGTACGCCAACATCTTCCACCGTGTTGATCCCGCCGCCCACAGTGAAAGGAATATTTATTTCAATTGCTATCCTTTCAACAAGGGAAGCAAGGGTTTTGCGGTTTTCGACTGTAGCTGTTATGTCCAGGAAAACCAGCTCATCAGCGCCCTCTTCAACGTACCTTATGGCAAGTTCCACGGGATCGCCGGCATCCCTGATATCGACAAAATTGATACCTTTAACGGTGCGCCCCTCCTTTATATCGAGGCATGGTATAATCCTCTTTTTCAGCATAACCTGCATAGTTCTTTTAAGGTGATCCGTCCCTCGTAAACAGCTTTCCCTATTATTGCACCTTCACATCCGATCTTATTCAGTTCATTTATATCCTCAATCGATGATATTCCTCCGCTGGCGATCAGGTTAAGTCCCCTGATCCCGAGAATCTGTTTGTAGAGATTTATTGAAGGGCCATCAAGCATTCCATCTTTCTGGATATCAGTACATATTGTGTATAATACACCTTTTGAATGGTAATCCCTGATAAACCTGATTATCTCTATGCCGGAATCCTCGAGCCATCCCCCTGCAGAGACCCTCCCATCCCTGGCATCCGCACCGAGAATGATCCTTTCCGCTCCCCATTTTTCAAGCCATTCGAGAAATAACAGCGTATCAGTCACGGCCACACTGCCGCATGTAACCTGCGTTGCACCATTCCCGAATGAGACCTTCAGATCCTCGTCTGTTCTTATCCCTCCTCCGAAATCGATCTTAAGTGAGGTATTACGGGCGATTTTTTCAAGTATCCGGTGATTTGTGACCTTTTTGTTTCTTGCTCCGTCGAGATCAACCAGGTGCAGGTACTCCAGCCCGCTCTCCTCAATCTGTTTTGCAACCTCCAGAGGGTCCTCGTTATATATTTTTTTTGTGGAAAAATCACCTTTTGTGAGGCGGACACACTTCCCATCCATAATATCTATAGCGACAATTATTCTCATAGCTCAAGAAAATTTTTAAGTATCCTGACGCCAATATCGGCAGATTTCTCGGGATGGAACTGTGTGGCATAAAAATTATCTTTCTGCATAGCGGAACTGAATGGCAGGATATAATCGCAGATTGCCACGGTAGCCGGCGAGATCTCAGCGTAATAACTGTGTACGTAATAGACATCATCTTCGGTTTTTATGCCTTTGAAAAGATCTCCCCTGATCATGGTAAAATTGTTCCATCCCATGTGAGGCACCTTATCGTGCGGCGGGAACCTGTTGACAATGGCATCGAATATCCCAAGGCAGAAGGTATCCCTTTCATAAGAAAACCGGCACATAAGCTGTAACCCGAGGCATATCCCCAGGACAGGTTGTTTTAAGGAGAGGATAAGTTTGTCGAGGCCTCTCTCCTTAAGGTAATTCATCGCAGAGCGGGCTTCGCCAACTCCCGGGATGATCACTTTTTCAGCCCGGGTCAGTTCATCTTTGTTATCGGTTATGATGCTTTCATAACCGATTCCCGTCAGTGCGTTCCTGACAGATCTTATGTTACCCGCGTTATATTTCAGTATAGCGATCATAATAATCCTTTCGTTGACGGGAGACTATAATTACCGGAAAGGGAGACCGCCATCCTCATCGCTTTTGCGAAGGCCTTAAAAACAGCTTCAACCTTATGGTGTTCGTTCTCTCCTTCGGCTTTTATGTTCAGGTTGCATCTTGCACTGTCGCTCAGCGATTTAAAGAAATGGAAAAACATCTCCGACGGCATTTCGCCTATCATTTCCCGCCTGAGGTCAACATTCCAGACCAGCCAGGGCCTGTTCCCGAAATCTACTGCCACACTGGCAATGGAGTCATCCATGGGAAGGGTGAAACCATATCTTTCAATTCCCTTCTTTGCACCGAGGGCCATACGGATTGCTTCTCCAAGACAGATAGCAACATCCTCGATAGTGTGATGCTCATCAACTCCGAGATCACCGTGAGAATGGACTGAAAGATCCATTTCACCATGCCTGGAAATCTGTTCCAGCATATGATCTAAGAACCCAATTCCCGTGCTGATTTGATTTTGACCGCTTCCGTCGAGATTAAGTTCGACAACCACCGAGGTCTCGGAGGTTCTTCGTTCAACTCTGGCTCTTCTTGGCAGTGATTTGAGATAGTTGCAGATCTCATTCCAGCTGGTTGTATTGAACAGGGCAGCCGGGTATTTTTCATTACTGAAAAATATACCATTACATCCTAAATTCTCAGCCAGTTTCATGTCTGACGGCCTGTCCCCTATAACATACGAGGAAGAGAGGTTCACCCCTCCCGCAAGGTATCCTGTCAGCATCGCGGTGCCCGGTTTTCTTGAAGGAGCCTTATCTTCCGGAAGGCTTCTGTCGATGAATACTTCTTTGAAGATAACTCCTTCACCTCTCAGTATCTGAAGCATCTTGTGTTGAACAGGCCAGAAAGTCTCTTCCGGAAAGGAGCTGGTGCCGAGACCATCCTGGTTCGTTACCATTACAAGCTCAAACTCGAGTTCCCTGCTTATTCTGGCAAGGCCCGATATTGCACCGGGAATGAATTCAAGCTTTTCAAAACTATCAACCTGCTCATCTTCCGGTTCGGCAATTATTGTTCCGTCCCTGTCGATAAATAGTACCCGTTTCATTTTGAAATTTCTTTTAAGGCATTTATCAGCTTGTTGTTTTCATTCCTTGTCCCGACAGTTATCCTGATGCAGCCCCTGACCAGCCTGTCGCGGTTCCTGACAATAATCTTTCTTTCAACAAGTGCAGAATAGATCTGTTCGGCATCATTGACCTTAACCAGAAGGAAATTGGCATCAGTGGGGTAAATCTTTTCAACACCCCCGATCTTCTGCAGACTTTTGCTAAGCCGTTCACGTTCCTTTTTTATTTTTTGTATTTGTTCAGTTGTCTCTGAGGGGCGACTAAGTTTCTGAAGCGCGGCTTTCTGGTTTATAGTGCTGACATTGTAAGGCGGTTTCATTTTATTGAAGTAATGAATGATCCTGCTGTCAGAGAACATCATTCCCACCCTTGCTGCAGCAAGCCCGTGAGCCTTGCTGAAAGTCTGCAGAACGATAAGGTTGGGATAACGGTCTGTCATGCCAATAAAAGACGGGCAATCGCTGAAGTCATTGTACGCCTCATCAAGAACTGTAATCCCATTGAAATTGCTGATAATAAACTCAATATCGGAGGTGTTTATGCAATTGCCGGTGGGATTGTTGGGTGAACAGATGAAAATAAGTTTGACACTATCGTCGGTAAGAAATGGACTGACTTTTTTCAGGTCAATCTGAAAATTTTCATTCAGGGGTATCCTTATTACCTCAATATCGTTTACCGCGGCAGAAACCTCATACATCCCGTACCCTGGTGTGAATACGATTGCCCTGTCGGTCGCGGGCCTGCAGAAGACCCGGTAGCAGAGGTCGATTATCTCATCGCTGCCGTTGCCGAGGAATATTTTTTCAGCGGGAACACCTTTGGCGAGACTGATCGCATTCTTCAATTCCTTCTGATAAGGGTCGGGATACCTGTTAAGATTGCCAAAAGGATTTTCATTTGCATCCATGAAAATGCCCTCATTGCCCTGGAACTCATCTCTGGCGCATGAGTAGGGGACAAGCGATCTGACATTCTCCCTGACTATATTACTGGGATCAAACATTCTTAAGTCTGTTGAGCCGTACACTGACAGCATTTTTATGCCCGGCAAGCATCTCGGCTTCTGCCATAAGCTCAACTGCGGGACCAATATTTTTAATACCTTCAGCGCTAACCTCCTGGAAAGATATCTTTTTCATGAAGCTCTCCACCGAGACTCCGCTGAAGTTCCTGGCAAAGCCGCTGGTAGGGAGGGTGTGATTGGTGCCTGTTGCGTAATCGCCTGCACTCTCACAACTGTAGTTGCCAAGGAAGACCGAACCTGCATTCACAACATCACCCGCGACTGATGCCGGATCGGATGTAGCGATTATCAGGTGCTCGGGGGCATAGAGATTGCTGCATCTTATGCAATCAGATATCGAACCGAGCAATATCAGTGCACTCTGTCCGAGTGCCTTTAAAGCGATTTCTTTTCTCGGAAGTTGTTGAACCTGCTTAATAACCTCTTCCCTTACCCGACCAGTCATGGCTTCACTATCAGTCAGCAAAAAGACCTGACTGTCAATGCCGTGCTCTGCCTGAGAAAGGAGGTCCGCTGCAATAAATTCCGGATCTCCCGTTTCATCTGCTATAATCAGCAGCTCGCTCGGGCCGGCAGGCATGTCCACCGGAACCCCGTATAGCTGAACCATCTCCTTGGCTTTCGTGACATACTGATTGCCAGGCCCGAATATCTTGTCAACCCCGGGGATTGATTCTGTACCAAAGGCCATAGCGGCTATTGCCTGAGCACCCCCGCACCTGTAAACAGATGTAACCCCTGTAATGAAGGCAGTATAAAGCATCAAATGATTCACCTTCCCTTCACTGTTCGGGGGGGTACACATGATGATCTCCTGGCAGCCTGCTATTTTTGCAGGTACTGCAAGCATAAGTACTGTCGAGAAGAGGGGCGCACTTCCTCCGGGTACGTAGATCCCGACCCTCCCGATGGCAACATTTTTCCTCCAGCATTTGACTCCTCCGGATGTCTCGGTAACGGGTTCTTCAAACAGCTGGGCGGAGTGGAATTTCTCAATATTCTCTTTTGCCACACTGATAGCATCCTTAAGTATCTGAGGTATAAGCTTTGCAGACTCTGAGATTTCTTCGGAAGAGACCTTCAGATTCTCAGGCCGGACCCCGTCATATTTTTCAGAGAACTCCAGCAGGGCATCATCTCCCCTGCTTCTTACCCTGGTGAGAATATTCCTGACTTTCTCTTCAATCCAGGCTTTCTCCATTTCGGAACGTCTGAAGAGGAGTTCCCATTCGTTTTCCGGGGGATTCAGTACAACTTTCATCAGAGTATCATTTTTTCGATTGGTATTACAAGAATGCCCTCGGCACCTGCCTTTTTAAGCTGGTTTATCCTTTCCCAGAATTCATCTTCCTTAACGACTGAATGAAGACTGCACCATCCTTTTTCGGCAAGTGGCAAAATAGTGGGACTCTTCATTCCCGGGAGGATCTTGCAGATATCCTGAATCGCCTCTTCAGGGGCATTCAGCAGTATATATTTATTTTCCCGGGCATTCTTTACAGCCCTGATCCTGAAGAGGAGGCGTTCCAGGATTGCCTGTTTCCCACTGCTGAGATTAAGGCCTGAGATCAGCACCGCCTGGCTTTTCATGATGGTTTCCACCTCACGCAGGCCGTTGGTAAGAAGAGTACTTCCGGAGCTCACAATGTCGCAGACAGCATCGGCAAGACCTATTCCGGGGGCGATCTCGACACTGCCGCTTATCTCTTCTATTCCGGCAGAGATATTTTCGCGTGAGAAATAATCTGAGAGAAGGTTCGGATAGCTTGTTGCCACCTTCCTGTTGCGGAAGTATTCCGGGCCTTCGTAAGGTTTCTCTTTTGGTATCGCCAGGCTAAGGCGGCAGTGGGCAAACCCGAGCTGTTCGAGGATCTTCACGTTGCGTCTTTTTTCAAAAACCATGTTTTCTCCAAGTATTCCAACGTCGGCTACCTGCTGTTCAACATACTGGGGTATATCATCGTCTCTCAGGAACAGGACCTCCACAGGGAAGTTCATGGCTTTTGTCTTGAGCACTCCTGGTCCGTTTGAGACTTTTATTCCACACTCTTCCAGCAGGTTGCGGGAGCTTTCGTTGAGTCTGCCGCTTTTCTGTATGGCGATCTTCAATTCATTCATCATTCCGTTTTTTTGTGTCTGCGCCGGCCAGCCGGGAATTAAAAAACCCGCCTGTTCTGCTCAGACGGGTTAAGGATATTTTAAAGTTACTACATATCACTTTCTTCTCGCCTGAGAGCAAGTATGAAAATGATGGTGATGTGACCTTTTTGACAACACTTTTAAAAAATATTAAAGCAAAGGTAGTGATAAATTAATAATTATCAAAATTTAACTTTAAAGATTCAACGAACTGTTTCCAGCCTCATCATCTTGTGTCCCTGACGGGGTTGTGAGCCGCGTAGCGGCGATCTGCTTGTAGAAACGGTATTCCATCCCGGGTTGTGAGCCGCGTAGCGGCGATCTGCTTGTAGAAACGGTATTCCATCCCGGGTTGTGAGCCGCGTAGCGGCGATCTGCTTGTAGAAAGGGTAATCCAAATAGAATTTAGAGCTCCGGAGGAGCGGCCTGTAACGATTATATCCAGTCAAACAGATACCTCAGATCATAATCAACCTCGAATTTATCTAACAATTTCAGGTATTCCTCTTTAAATGAAGCTCTTTTATGATGTTCTTCCTGATTATTTATATAATGAATTACATCGTCTATCTGTGAACGTGAATAAGAAAATGCGCCGTAACCTTCCTGCCATTGAAATTTACCAGGCATCCATTTCTTTTCGTTTATGAATTTCGATGAATTTGCTTTAATATCCCTCAGTAAATCAGGCAAAGGCTGGGAAGGATTATACCCGATAAAGATATGGACATGATCAGGCATAAAATTAATTGCCAATAATTTATGCTTCCGGTATTGAATGATTCCTGTAGTGTACTTATGTAATTCTTCTTTATGTTTCTGAGGAATTACGTTTTCATGCCTTATTGGCGAAAACACCAATTGAAGGTAGATCTGGGTGTATACATTAGCCATAGTCCAAGTAACATATTTATTCCATTTTAAAGGTAGTTTTTTTTTGGCTTTCAAGCTACAAACAGGCCGCACCTACGGTGCTACAAACAGGCCGCACCTACGGTGCTACAAACAGGCCGCACCTACGGTGCTACAAACAGGCCGCACCTACGGTGTTAAACCCTTTCGGCGACCAGGTCACCGACTTCGGTTGTTGAATAACCCATCCTGCCGGCTCCCATGTCTTTCAGCTTATTGGCAGTTACGTCCATAACTGCATTTTCTATGGCATGTGCGGCATCCTCTTCCCCCAGATGTTCGAGCATCATCGCACCGCATGAGACAGAGGCCAGGGGATTAATAATATTCATGCCGGTGTATTTCGGGGCTGAACCGCCAATTGGTTCAAACATCGAAACCCCTTCAGGATTGATGTTTCCACCTGCGGCAATACCCATTCCACCCTGGGTAATGGCTCCAAGGTCGGTTATGATATCTCCGAACATATTTGTGGTAACAATCACGTCGAACCATTCCGGGTTTTTGATCATCCACATGCAGGTGGCGTCCACATGATAATATTCACGGGTTATATCGGGGTAGGCGGCTTTGCCAATCTCATGAAACGCCCTCTCCCAGAGATCAAAGACATAGGTCAGGACATTCGTTTTACCGCATAGCGCCAGGGTCTTCTTTTTGTTCCTCTTTCTTGTATATTCAAAGGCATAGCGGAGGCACCGTTCAACCTGCATACGGTTATAGACCATATTCTGTACGGCTACCTCATGCGGTGTCCCTTTTAATGTAACACCTCCTATTCCTGTATATACATCACCGGTATTTTCCCTGACAACCACATAATCGATATGTTCGGGCCCCTTATCTTTCAAAGGTGTTTCCACCCCGGGGTAGAGTTTGACCGGGCGCAGGTTTATGTACTGATCCAGCTCAAACCGCAGTCTGAGAAGAATTCCCTTTTCAAGTATCCCCGGCTTAACATCGGGATGGCCTATTGCACCGAGGAAAATGGAATCAAACTTTTTCAACTCTTCTGCAGCTGAGTCAGGGAGTACTTCCCCTGTTCTGAGAAAACGGTCTCCCCCGAAATCAAACTCCTCAAAGTTAAGGCTGAATCCAAATTTAGAAGCTGCGGCACTTAAGACCTTTCTGCCCTCCCTTACCACTTCCGGCCCTGTGCCATCGCCCGGTATTACCGCAATATTATAGGATCTGCTCATTTCTTTGTTTTTGGTTTATGGTTTTTAATAATTGTTATACTGCAGGAAACTCAACCGCCAGCTGGAGATTCTCCTTTTCTTTATCCCTCCCGTTCAGGCTTTCGATAATGTTGAGCATTTTTTCAGTGGCTTTGATTGCAGATTCAGTCTGGTCCGCATCCAGCCCTTTGGTTTTAAACTCTTTTCCCTTAAAATTCCAGGTGATGATCGTTTCCACAAGGGCGTCTGTCCTGCCACCCGGGGGTATGGATACCTGGTAATCGGTCAGAAGGGGATAACCTTTCCCGAGTCTGTCGTAAATAACCCTCAGAGCCTTCATGAATGCATCATATTGCCCGTCACCCGATGATGTCTCCTGATAAAGATTCCCGTCAATCTCGATCTGAACGCTTGCAAACGGTTTCAGTCCGTACGAGAGTGACAGGGAATAATTCTTGATGAAGATCTTATAATCGGTACGGTCGTTTCCGAGAACGTCAGCTATAATAAAAGGAAGATCTTCGGTTGTGACATTTTCTTTTTTATCTCCGAGCTCGATCACTCTCTGAGTTACTTTGGCAAGCGATTCCGGGTTGAGGAAGAGGCCGAACTCTTCGAGGTTCTTTTTGACAGACGCCTTGCCCGACTGCTTTCCCATGGCATACTTCCTCTTTCTCCCAAACCGTTCAGGGAGGAGGTTATTATAATAAAGATTATCCTTGTTGTCACCATCGGCATGAATACCCGATGTCTGGGTAAAGACATTCTCGCCGACGATCGGTTTGTTTACAGGTATTCTTACACCGCTGAAAGTCTCGACGATCTTGCTGATTTTGGTGATCTCAAATTCGTCGATGTCTGTTTCTGCTTCAAGCTGATCGCGAAGCACCCCTGTTATGCTTGAGAGAGGTGCGTTGCCTGCTCTTTCCCCAAGGCCATTGACTGTGGTATGTATACCCCTGATGCCTGCCTTTAATGCAGAAAAAACGTTCGCTACGGCGAGATCGTAATCGTTGTGTGCGTGAAAATCAAAGTGAAGGGATGGATATTTTTGCACCATTCTCCTGCAGAATTCGTAAGTCTGTTCCGGATTGAGGATCCCCAGAGTGTCAGGAAGCATGAATCTTGTGATCCTTTCATCCTTAAGGGATTCCATCATGTAGTATACATAATCCTCTGAGTGTATCATGCCATTTGACCAGTCTTCGAAATAGAGGTTGACCTCCATATCGCGCGATGCGGCCCTGGTTAGTATATCCCGGATGTCGGCGACATGCCGGGAAGGTGTCTTGCGCAACTGTTTCTCGAGATGACGCAGGGATCCCTTGCAGAGAAGGTTAACCACTTTACAGCCCGCATCGCTGATCCAGTTGAGCGAAATATCCCCGTCAACAAACCCAAGAACTTCAACCTTTCTTTGAAGATCATTCTGGGTTGCCCATTCGGTTATTCGGCGGGTAGCTTCAAACTCGCCGGCTGAGACGCGTGCGGAAGCTACTTCGATACGATCAACCTTCACATCGGCCAGGAGTATCCTGGCTATATGGAGTTTTTCGAGGGGGGAGTAGGAGACACCCTGCATTTGTTCCCCGTCTCTCAGGGTCGTATCCATTATCTCTATTCTCATGCGAATACTTTTTTCTTATTTTCAAATTCAAGAATAAGGTTTTGAATACCAAGAAGGTAATCAATATCATCAAGCCCGTTGAGCAGGCACTCCTTCTTATATGGGTTTATATCGAACCTGATTGACAATCCTATGGGGAGAAGGGTGAACAGTTGTTCCTGAAGATCGATCTTCACTTTTGTTTCGGGTTCGGCCATTACCAGGTTAAGAAGTTCTTCAAAAATCTTTCCAGGCAACACCACCGGCAGAAGTCCGTTGTTCAGGGCATTGTTCCTGAATATATCCGCGAAGTAACTGGAAACAACTGCTTTAAATCCGTAGTCCTGAACAGCCCAGACAGCATGTTCCCTGCTTGAGCCGCATCCGAAATTCTTACCTGCAACAAGAATTTCACCCTTGTACCCCGGATCATTCAGGACAAAATCCATGTTCTTAAGGCCATTTTTGTCATACCTCCAGTCGCGGAACAGGTTATCCCCGAATCCTTCCCTTGAAGTTGCCGTCAGGAACCTTGCCGGAATGATCTGATCAGTATCGACGTTTTCGTATGGCAGGGGGACACAGGTTGATTCAATGATCCTGATTTTTGCTTTTGACATCTCTTTGTTTCTTTCGTTGTTCCGTTAACTTAATAATTCCCTCGGATCTGTTATTCTTCCTGTAATGGCAGCGGCTGCAGCAGTGAGCGGGCTTGCAAGCAAAGTACGAGCACCCGGACCCTGTCTGCCCTCAAAGTTTCTGTTCGACGTTGAAACGGCGTATTTCCCGGGAGGGATCTTATCCTCATTCATTGCCAGACAGGAAGAACAGCCCGGCTGTCGCAGCTTAAAGCCTGCATCACGCAGGATAACATCAATGCCCTCCTCAATTGCCTGTTTTTCAACCATTTTTGAGCCGGGGACGATTAATGCAGATACATTTGATGCTCTTCTTCTTCCTTTGACCAGTTGGGCAAAGGCTCTAAGATCTTCAATCCTCCCGTTGGTACAGCTTCCCAGAAAAACATAGTCAACAGGATGTCCGATAATCTTCATTCCCGGCTTGAATCCCATGTAATTCAGCGATTTTAGCCAGGTTGCAGCTGATTCCCCGTTAAGGCTCTCAACAAGCGGGATGCTTTCATCGACAGCCATGCCCATCCCCAGGTTTGTACCGTAAGTAATCATGGGTTTTATCAGATCTGCATTAAACTCATGTTCTTTTTCGAATTGGGCATCAGGATCTGTTTTCAGATTTTTCCAGCGATCAGCAAGTAATGAAAGGTCATCTTCATCATTTTCCCTCCGGATTCTCCTGAGATACTCGAAAGTGGTCTCATCCGGGGCAATCAGTCCGCCTCTTGCACCCATTTCTATGCTCATATTACAGACAGTCATCCTTGCCTCCATGCTCAGTTCCCTAATGGCCGATCCCGCGTACTCGATAAAATAGCCTGTCGCCCCGCCGGTTGAAAGCCGGGAAATAATGTACATTATTATATCCTTGGAAGTCACCCCTTTCTGAAGGTTGCCATTTACCGTTATACGCATCCTTTTGGGCCGTGTCTGGAGTATGCATTGTGTGGCAAGGACCATTTCAACCTCGCTGGTACCGATACCGAAGGCTATGGTTCCAAATGCGCCGTGGGTGGAGGTATGACTGTCGCCGCATACAATCGTCATTCCCGGGCGGGTATAACCCAGTTCCGGACCGACAACATGAACTATGCCGTTTTCAGGATGATTCAGACCAAGATATCTGATACCATACTCCTTGCAGTTCGCCGCCAGGGTCTCCACCTGCTTTCTTGATACCTCGTCCTTTATGGGAAGATCCTGGTCAGCTGTAGGAATATTGTGGTCGGCTGTTGCCAGGGTTCTCTCCGGTCTGAAGACAGGAGCTCCTCTTTCCCTAAGCCCGTTGAATGCCTGGGGGCTGGTTACCTCGTGGATATAGTGCTGCTCGATATACAGTACATCCGGTCCGCCCTCAATTGTCTGCACCACATGCTCATCCCATATCTTGTCAAATATTGTTTTCGGTGCCATAAAAGGTTTTTCTGTTACTTGATTTTTGCTA
>JAHYJA010000043.1 GCA_019429325.1 Bacteroidales bacterium | reverse complement strand
ACATATATGCCCACCCTTACCACCGACGATCATGCCATTTACATGAAAAACTTCGCTCTGCTGGCAAATGCGAAGAATGATCCCGTGTCGCGTGGTTCAATTGCCGGGTTTCATCTCGAAGGGCCATATATATCAGCAGATGATGGTTACAGGGGAGCGCACCCTTTGAAACATGTCCGTAAACCCGACTGGGATGAGTTTATGAAGCTTTATGATGCCTCCGGAAGAAATATCCTTCAGGTTACGCTTGCCCCGGAGACTGAAGGTGCCATGGATTTTATATCAAGATGCAGTTCTCTTGGGATAATAGTGGGCCTCGGTCATCACAACGGCACGTCTGCTCAGATAACTGAAGCACTGGACAGGGGAGCAGTTATTGCCACACACCTTGGTAACGGTCTGGCCAATACCATCAACCGGCACAGAAATCCTCTGTGGCCCCAGCTCTCTGATGACAGGTTGAACATCAGCATTATCTGCGACGGGTTCCATCTTCTTCCGGAACAGATAAGGGTGTTTTACAGGGCCAAGGGACCGGACAGGATAATCATGACTTCTGATGTCAGTTCGCCCGGTGGCCTGAAGCCGGGATTTTACCTGAATGCCATTGGAGATACCCTGGAGCTAACACGGGAGGGGGCAGTGATCTATCCGGCACAGAATGTCTTAAGCGGATCCGGATTACCTTTGTCGAGGGGTATCGGGCATATAATGAGAGTTACGGGCTGCGACCTGGCAACTGCAATAAAGATGGCGAGCACCAATCCCGCCCGGTTGTACGGTTTGAAGGACAGGGGAGAAATTAAGCCCGGGTTGAGGGCCGACCTTATTCTTTTTACACTTGAAGGATATCAGATGGAGGTGATCAGGACTATTGTAGCAGGAGAGGTTGTTTATAATGCCCGTAAATAACAACTAGCAAGCGTGACCAATGCAGAATAAAGCCGGTAAGAAACTACTGATAGCCCTGAGTGCAATCGGCCCGGGGCTCTTTTTGATCGGATACAACATAGGAACCGGAAGCGTAACCACTATGGCCAAGGCAGGAGCCGAGTACGGTATGACCCTCTTCTGGGCGCTTCTGCTTTCGTGCATATTTACATATATATTAATGGTTGCCTACGGACAAATGACCCTGGTATCGGGAAACACGGCCCTGTTTAATATCAGGAGATCCTTCAGGGCCGGCAAAATACTCTCCATTTATATTATTGCCGCACTGATCGTTGGTGAATTGCTTGCACTTATGGGCATTATGGGGATAGTATCGGAACTTGTTCAGGAAGGCATCAGGCTTCTTTCAGGCTCACGTACCCTGAAAATCGATACATTCTGGATCATTCTTGTATTTGCGATACTTCTCTATTTTTTATTGTGGTACGGAAGGTACAGGGTATTTGAAAAGATCCTGACAGTATTTGTCATCATCATGGCCCTGTGCTTCCTGGCAGTATTCTTTATGGTCAGGCCCTCATTTTCTGCAATTTTTGAAGGACTGGTGCCGGGAATTCCTGCAACATCCGGAGCTTTTCGCCTGGTGGCGGCAATGGCCGGCACGACATGCTCGGCTGCAGTATTTATTATGCGCAGTACGGTAGTTGCTGAAAAGGGCTGGACCATCAGAGACCTGAAGACTGAAAAGAAGGACGCGTTTGCCTCTGCTTTCATGATGCTTTTCCTGAGCGGGGTAATAATGGCTGTGGCGGCAGGCACATTACACATAATGGGGCTCAGGCTGGATAACACTATTGAAATGATAAGCCTCTTCGAACCAATAGGAGGGAGGGCCGCTGCCTTCCTGCTGATCATAGGCATAACGGGTGCAGGGCTGTCAACAGTCTTTCCGATAGTGCTCATCGCCCCCTGGCTCATATCGGATTATACCGGCAGACCGCGTAATATCAAATCTCCCTTATCAAGGGTTCTGATCTTCATCGGTTTGCTGTTTGCTTTTGGCTCAGTACTGATAGAACATACGCCACCGATAATAATGGTCTTTTCACAGGCGTTCCAGGCTACCATTCTGCCGGCTGTGGCAATTCCTGTCTTTATCCTTTTGAACCGGCAGGCGGTTATGAATGCCCATCAACCCTCTGTTGGCATGAACATTGGTCTTGTTGCCGTAATTATTTTCTCTTTCGTAACCACCTGGTTTGCAATAGCCGGATTTTTTTGAAATCACCCTGTTATAACACCATGGCATACCCGGTGATACTTCATTAAATTCTGACCACCAGCTGGAGTTTGATCTCTTCAGTATTACCTGGCTGGCCGGCATTTCCAATTTTTGTGGTTATTCCGTATTTGACCCTCAGATCGGCATGCTCTTTAATCTTCCATTTCAACATCAGGTAGCTGCGTGTGCCCCTGTCATAAAGCGCGGGTATGCTGAAGCTGTATAAGAGGTCATTTTCGTATGTCCAGAGCCTCGACTCCCATCCGCCCGTGTTGAAAACGCAGAAACGGAACCAGAAGGTGAGAGGTATGGATTTCAGCCGGCAGTTTACATCCTGCAAGAACAGCATGCCCCGGCTTTGTGACGATCCTGTGCTTTTGGAGTCGATCCGGGTCCTGAGAGTCAGGGTTTCCGAAGGTGACCAGACAATCACACCCTTCAGGGTGCTGTAGGAGTTTTCAGCCTGTTGTGGTATGCCGTTTTCCCCCGTTTTATTTACCATCGACTTCCTGTATGCGTAGATCCCCTCGAGAGTAAGGTTATTAAAGGGCATATACTTAAGCCTTACCTCCTGCCTCTTCCCGAGCGACGGAGCACTGCACCTGTACCTGAGCCAGGGATAATGCTCCGTATCGAAACCGGCACTCAGGAACAGGTGCTTTGCCATCTCAAAGGTGAAACTGCCGTAGATACCCTTCACATTCTTTGTTGCGGAGCTGCTGCCGGGCCCTTTTGCGTGGAAGCTGAAGTACTCCGGCCCATATTCACGGTAAAGAATATTTATGGTGAGCCTGTCTGAAGGTCTCAGAGAAAATGCCTGAACAAAGGCTTGTCCAAGATAATGATCGAGGGAGTATTCACCGGAAAATATCACCCGCCTGAAAAGGTGGTTGTAATAAATGCTGTATACACTGTTCCGGTAACCTTCAAAATCATGGAGATCTTCAGGTTTTGATGAGGCTGGAATGACCGGCAGTGAAAAACTGTTTCCGGACCACACGATGCCGATTCTTGTATTCCTCAGGTTATATGACAGATTCACCCCGAAGCCTGTTTCGGTGACAGCATCTTTCCCTGACAGGAGAGCTTCGGTGTTGTGCAGGCCGGATGTCTGGAAGTTCTCAATAAAGCCGTCATCTGTTGCGGATGAAGAACTCACCCTTGCGTCTATCTTATTGCGGGAACCGAAAACCACTATCCCTATTTTTTTTATGGATGCCTCCGCAGCTATCCCCCTGAAGAAGCTGTTTTCGTCGGAAGAGGTGTATGGTCTTATTTCATCTCTCCCTGCAATAAAGCCGGGATTGGTAAGAGGGATTGCGATGCGGAATCCTGTATTGACAGCTGTACCCTGCCCAAAGCGGGCGGAGAAATCCCCGATGATGATCTTCCTTATGAGACCCTGCCCGGAGTAAGACAGGTTTGCAGAGAAGAAATCCGGAAGGGGAGGGTGGCCGGTAAGGAACTTCTCTCCGGGGTCTTTTTCAAGCACAAAGCCTCCTGAGAGTCTGCCCGTTGTGAATTTGTATTTTGTTAGGAACTTCCACGGGGATCCCGGAGCTGCCTCATCTATATTGGACGACCGGAGGGAAAAGTTTGTCAGGAGCGAGTTTCTCAGGGAAGAGATCAAAGGGCCCCCGGTTGTTCCGGTGTGCAATGTGATGAACGGAATAATGGATTCTGCAGTTGCTCTGTCAAATCCCGGTATGTTTACCAGTTCGTAGACAGAGACCAGTGAGCCGGATACCCGGACATAATCCATAAGCGCCTTCACCTGGAAACCGGTCAGGAAGAAGAGTCTTGAGATTTCTTCCGCATCGGATGAGTTTATATGTACAGGGTTTTCCGCAAGCTCGTGCAGGCGTTCCACATAAAGCTCTGCTTCTCCGGATTCTGTATCTTCCGAAACCATCTCCTCCGCAACCCTGACGATCGTCTCCGAAAGGGTTTCTTCCTGGCAGAATGCAAAAGTTGTTTGGCATAATAAAAAGATAACCATTAGAATTCTGATACACCGGAAAGGTTTCTTTTTAACCGCAAAGAACGCAAAGTCCTGATTTTCATCAGGAATCGCAAAGAACGCAAAGAATTTCCCTGCAGACCTCATTTTCTCATATCAAAGATGATTTACTACTCTTCTGATGCCATCCTTTAACCTATAGACATTAAAGTTTATCAGCAGACCCAGCTTAAAACTTCCTAGTTTCATATAGGTAAGTGTTTGAGCCAGATGAACATCGTTAAGTGCTTCCACACTTTTTATCTCGATAACCACTTTGTTTTCAACCAGCAGATCAATTCTGTAACCACACTCCAGCTTCACTTCTTCAAAAATCAGCGGCATAGGCTTTTCTTTAACAACAGAGAATCCTTCCTTAAGCAATTTAAAGTAAAGACACTCCTTATAAGCACTCTCAAGTAATCCCGGTCCTAAGGAATCATGGACAGAAATAGCCAGTCCTATGATTTTATTTGAAATCTCATTTTCTGTCATTTATGTGTCTGTCATCTTAATCTGTTTGTTTCCCTTTGCGCTCTTTGCGGTTCCCTCTTCGCGTCCTTTGCGGTTAATGGATTTCATTATTATCTGATTATGAAGATCAATGAAGCAGAACTGGTTACACCAAGGCGATCGTGGGTTGCAAAGCCGAGGTCGAGCTGAAAAGATTTCAGAAGATATCCGAGCCCGAAACTGAAAGATGAATTCTCCGTACTGAACCCTGCCCTTAGCCTGAAATTCTGTACAGCCTCATAATCAAAGCCTGTCCTTATGATCAGCCGGTCGCCTGAACTCATTTCAGCCTCCGCCCCGGCAAAAAGGGCTCTGTTCAGGTCAACACCTGCCCCTGCCCGTAACCGTGATGGCAAAAAGTTTTTTCTTAATGAACCGGGTACAGGATTGAACAAATGAAGCCCTATCCTTACATTCTCCGAAGGAGTAACAATGAGGCCTGCCTCGCATGTAATAAAAATGGTGTTGCTGTATTCTCCGAATGTCCTTTCGGAAAAGCAGTCTGCCTGCACCCCGGCAACTATCTTTTCTCCCAGCCTTAACCCGCATGCAAGTCCGGCCATTTCCCTCCTGAAATCCTGATACCCGAAACGGGAGTAGACAGCTCCTATCGTCGCCCTTCCCGCGGGTATAATCAAACCGGCACTGCGTGTTGCCAACTCACTGATGCTGAACCTGCTCTCATAGTTGAACCCGAAAGCTGATGACTCGTTAAGCGCAAGTGATGCCTGGTTATGGAACGAACCCCAGAATGAGTTGTTCATAACACACACGTTTCCCATTCCTGCTTCCCTGGCACCGGCTGCGGGACGATAAGGATCACCGCCGCGGGCGTATAATGACAGGAATAAAAGAAAAACTGAAACAGGTATTTTTTGCAGCGAGCTCAAGACCGTTTCAAATAATCCACCAATCTATGAAGAAAGATCCTAAATTCCAAAAAAAATCACTCACTCCTCACACCTCACTCCTCACTCCTCATTCTCCTAGTTGGTTTTGTACGGAAATTTCACCTTCTTCATCTCCTCATTCGCCTCTATGATCTTCTTCTTCAGGTCCTCCTTGTATTGTATCACCGCCCTGAGGATTTTTTCATCCCCGGCACCTATTATCTGCGCAGCAAGTATCCCCGCATTCTGCGCTGAATTGATGCCGACAGTGGCTACGGGGACGCCCGGAGGCATCTGGAGGATGGAGAGTACGGCATCGAGCCCTTCAAGAGATGCCTTAACCGGAACGCCGATAACAGGCAAGGGTGTCATTGCGGCGATAACTCCCGGCAGATGCGCGGCCATCCCGGCGGCTGCGATTATTACTTTTACCCCTCTGCCGGAGGCGCCCCTGGCGAACCGCTCGACCTCCTCAGGCGTTCTGTGTGCCGACAGGGCACTCATCTCGAAAGGTATTCCGAAATCATTGAGTACCTGCGCCGCCTTTTCCATTACGGGAAGGTCTGATGTACTGCCCATTATTATGCTTACCAGTGGCTCCATATGCAAGGATTTTTTTAATTCGCTTGAGGTTGAGGACAAAATTAAGCTATTATTTTCATATTTTCGCAGCGGCTGGCCATTCAAAACCGATATCATGGAAGAAGTGCAGATACTTGACAAAAAGTTCAGGGAACTGATACCTGAACATGCCGTTCAGGAAAAGATCAGAGAGATGGCGGAACAAATAAACTCAGATTATTCCGGCAGGGAAGTGGTCTTTATCGGCATTCTGAACGGTGCTTTCATATTCGCCGCCGATTTGATTAAGAAAATTACATTGAAATCCAGGATAACATTTATCAAGCTCGCATCATATCAGGGTACAGGTTCTTCCGGGGTTATTAAGGAGCTGATCGGGTGGAATGAGGATCTGAAGAACATGAATGTCATAATACTTGAAGATATAGTCGATTCGGGAGCCACACTGGAGCATACTGTCAACAATCTGATCATCAGGGATGTGGCTGATATCAGGGTTGCTGCCATGCTGCTGAAGCCGGACGCTTACAAAAGGGATATCCCGATAAATTATGTTGGATTTGAGATACCCAATGATTTTGTTGTCGGCTGCGGCCTTGATTATAACGGTTACGGCCGCCACCTTACATCTGTTTATACTTTAGTGCATTGAGGTTATACAACAGGCACAATTTCTGCCTGACCTGAAATTAATTTTAATTTTTTCAATATGGTAAATATTTTAATTTTCGGACCTCCCGGATCGGGAAAAGGGACACAATCGGTTAAGCTGGCTGAGAAATTCAATCTTCTTCACCTTTCCACGGGCGATATGCTTCGTGCCGAGATCTCTGCAGGAACTGAGCTTGGGAAAAAGATGAGCACGATCATGTCGAAGGGGGAACTTGTACCCGATGAAGTGGTGATCGAGATGATTGCAAATAAGATCGATAACAGCACCGGAACGGCAGGATTCCTGTTCGACGGCTTCCCGCGCACTGTGGCACAAACCATAGCTCTAGAAGAAATGCTTAATGAGAGAGCAATGAAGATCGACACGATGCTTGTTCTCGATGTCGATCATGACGAACTCGTTAAACGCCTGACAGGAAGGGCTGAGCTGTCGGGACGGCCCGACGATATGGACCCTGCCGTGATCGAGAACAGGATAGATGTCTACAGGGAGAAGACCGAACCGATCATAAATTACTGCCGCGAAAGAGGATTGTACCAGGCAGTGGATGGCATGGGTACTATCGACGATATCTTTGGCAGGCTGAGCGACAGGCTTGGTCAACTGTTATGACCTCATCCAATTTTATTGATTATGTAAAGATCTATTGCCGTTCGGGCAGTGGAGGGGCCGGATCTGCGCATTTCCGGCGCGAGAAATTTGTTCCCAGGGGAGGCCCCGACGGCGGCGACGGAGGAAGGGGTGGTGATATCATCCTGAGAGGCAACAGCCAGATGTGGACACTGCTGCACCTGAAGTATCAGCGTCATATCTTTGCCGGCAACGGAGAAGCAGGGGGATCACAGCAGTCAACAGGCGCCGACGGGGCTGATGTGATCGTTGATGTGCCTCTTGGCACAATAGCTAAAAATGAAGCGACCGGCGAAATAAAGTTCGAAATAACAAGCCACGGAGATCAGAAGATCCTGGTCAGGGGTGGAAGGGGGGGCCAGGGAAATGTGCACTTCAAATCAGCTACCAACCAGGCGCCAAGATATGCCCAGCCCGGAGAGACCGGAACAGAGGAAGCCTATATTCTCGAACTGAAAATACTCGCGGATGCCGGACTTGTCGGTTTTCCGAATGCCGGCAAATCAACACTCCTTTCCGTCGTCTCGGCGGCAAAACCTAAAATAGCCGATTACCCTTTTACCACACTGGTTCCCAGCCTCGGGATCGTAAGCTACAGGGATAACAAATCATTTGTAATGGCTGACATCCCCGGGATAATTGAAGGCGCTCATGAGGGCAAGGGGCTTGGAATAAGATTTTTACGGCATATCGAAAGAAACTCCATGCTGATCTTCCTGGTACCTGCCGACAGCAGTAACATCAGAAAGGAATATGAGATTCTGACAGGCGAGCTGAAAATGTATAATCCCGAACTTCTTGACAAGAAGAGGATACTGGCTGTCTCAAAATCCGATATGCTGGATGAGGAACTGACCGCTGAATTAAAAAAAGATCTTCCCCCGGTCCCTTCAGTGTTTTTCTCATCCTTTACCGGCCAGGGATTGGCAGAGCTTAAGGATTTGATATGGAGAGAGTTGAATAAATACTAGAACAAGTGCTTGAAGAACTTGATCAACAGCTTTTTTATTTTATCAATTCCCGTAATTCGGAGTTCCTGGATTTCGTAATGTATTCCATGAGCCGGGTGCTGATCTGGGTTCCGCTCTATATCGCAATTTTCTACGCCCTGGGAAGAAAATATGGAAGGAAAATGTTTTTTATCCTGTTGTTCATTATACTGTCTGTCGTCCTGGCTGACCAGACTTCGGTTTTCATTAAGAATTCATTCCAGCGTCTCCGGCCATGTCATGCTGAGGAGTTGCAGGGCATGGTGCATCTCGTGAAGGGGCATTGCGGAGGAAAATTCGGATTTGTTTCCTCGCATGCGGCCAATTCGTTCAGCATAGCCCTTCTGAGCCTGCTTCTGATCAAAAGAAGATGGTTCTCCATAAGCATTTTAATCTGGGCCGCAGTTGTAGGGTACAGCAGGATCTACCTGGGTGTTCACTATCCGGGAGATGTGATATGCGGATCCCTGCTCGGGGCGTCGATAGGCTGGCTGATCCACAGGCTTTATCTGATCACCGATAATAAATTTCTTAGAAAGAGATATGAAATGCCTCAGCCTTGAAACCCATGATCCTTTCTTTAACCTTTCTGCTGATGAGTACCTACTGAAGAACAGGGAAGAGGATTTCCTAATTCTGGGCTGCAACGACAGGTCGATGATCATCGGAAAGCATCAGGTGGCAAACAGGGAGGCTGATGCAGGGTTTGTATCGGAGAACAACATTCCGGTTATCAGAAGGATCTCGGGGGGAGGTACGGTTTTTCACGACAGGGGGAACCTGAATTTTACATTCATCAGAAACAGCGAACCCGGCAAACAGATCGATTTCAGGAGACATACCCTGCCGGTGATACGTTTCTTGTCATCGCTCGGCGTTGAAGCAAAGTTTGAAGGGAAAAATGATTTAAAGGTCAAGGGACTAAAAATTTCAGGAAATGCAGAACATGTTTACAGGAACAGGGTTCTGCACCATGGCACCCTCCTGTACGATACTCTCCTCGAGGATCTCAGGAGATCGATTAACAGAAACAGGGCATGCTACACCACAAGGGCTGTCGGTTCAAACCCATCACCTGTAACTAACTTGAAGGATCATATCAGTTCGGTGGAAGGATTGCCGGGACTGAAATCAGCCATGATGGAATATTTCCTGCAGAATGACCCAGATGCGGAGATTTATCGTCTTCAGCCCGGGGAGCTGGCTGCTATTAGCGAACTTGCAACATCAAAATACAGGACGTGGGAGTGGAACTATGCATACGGGCCTGAGTATCAATTCGTCAATACATTCAAACTGAAAGGGATACCTCATACCTGCCGGCTCTCTGTCAGGAACGGGATCATAGAGGAATCTGAAATCGAAGGTTCAGAGCTTATGTCAGACGTCGCAAAGAGACTGGCCGGTTGCAGGCACATGGTTGATGAGCTGGGAAAGGCTTTTCACGAAAACGGTATTATCTTGGATAACAATGAAATTTATAATTTCTTCTGAATGGATATTGTTAAATCGATAGTTGTCTGGTTTGCCGGAGTAACATTTATGATAATAATGTTCCCTCTGACGCTTCTTGTCTGGTTCATTGCCCTCCCCTTTGACCGCGACCGGACTTTGACACACTGGATGCTGGTTTACCAGGGACTTCTGCTGAGCAGGCTGATGCCGGTATGGAAGTTAGAAATTGAGGGAAGGAACAAGGCAGACGGTAAGGCAACTTATGTCATCATCTCCAATCATCAGTCGATACTCGACATATTGCTTTTGAATTGCCTGCGTTACCGTTATAAATGGATATCCAAGATTGAAAACGAAAAAGTACCGGTTCTGGGATGGTACCTCAGGATGGCGGGTTATATCACTGTCGACAGGGGAAACGACGAGAGCAAGGCGGTAATGCTTGAGAAGTCGCTCGAATGCCTTAATGCCGGGATATCAATTATGATCTTCCCGGAGGGTACGCGGTCGCTGAATAACGAAACCGGGTTTTTCAAAAGAGGTGCATTTCAGATGGCAATTCAATCAGGACGGGCGATCCTGCCGGTAATAATCGACGGTACGGGAGGTGTGCTCCCAAAGCACGGATTTGTTTTCAGAGGAGGGAACAGGATAAGGATCAGGGTCCTTGACCCCGTCGGTCCTGACTCGTTCGGAACAGATAATCCCGATGAACTTGCTCTGAAATTCAGTAACTTTATGAAGTCTGCTCTCGGGGACCTGCGCAACCGAAAAATCTGATAATGACACACAGCGCCGCATACAGGAGGATCCTTCAGAAAATGGGGTATTATAATTACCAGCAGGGACTGATATTCCGACATCTTGAGCAGGAAGGAGGGTGGAACAGCCATCTGCAGAACTGCAGAAATTTTATCCTGAAGGCAGTCAGCCTTGGGAAACCCCGGAAAGTAACTGTTCTTGGAAGCGGCTGGCTCCTGGATCTTCCGCTCAGGGAGATCATGGAATTTGCAGAGGAGGTCCGGCTGATAGATATCGTTCATCCTCCGGAAGTGAGGGAGCAGGCGGGTGCTCTTGAACATGTCAGCCTGGCAGAGGAGGATATTACCGGCGGTCTCATACAGGAGGTATGGACAAAGGCCGGGAGAAGATCAGTTTTCAACAGGCTGCGTTCCCTTGATAATATCATGGTGCCTGAGTATCAGACTATGGACGATCCGGGCATGGTTCTCTCGCTTAATATTCTGACTCAGCTTGAATCGCTCCCTCTGATGTTCATTAAGAAAAGGTCAGCAATTGATGAGGAGAGTCTCTTCCGGTTCCGGCAGGAGGTCCAGAAAAAGCATATTGATTTCCTGAAAAAGCACAGATCAGTCCTGATAACTGATACAGTGGAGATTATTAAGGATAAATCAGGGGATATTACTGAAGAACCTTCTTTAATAGTTGATCTGCCGGAGGCAACAAACAGGGAGGAATGGACCTGGCACTTTGAAAAGACCAGGTCAGATTATTATACGAGGAGGTCGGATTTCAGGGTTGTGGCACTGCTTATCTGAAACCTCTTTTTCAACAGCACTGCTTAAAAGGCAACCGCCACTCAGTCAAATAAATATTTTAGCTCTTTGAACATGCATGGAATGCCGGTATGGTGAAAATTTGAGATGATTGTTGAAAAATTGGCGGCGGGCTCCCCTTGCAATTAACTATATTTGCGCAAAAATTCCTGGAAATGACAGTTGTTGGTTATTCCGAAGAACATATTAAGACCCTGGAGTGGAGAGAGCATATCCGGCTGAGGCCCGGTATGTATATCGGCAAGCTTGGTGACGGGTCGTCGCATGATGACGGAATCTATGTTCTTCTGAAAGAGGTTATGGATAATGCCGTTGATGAATACATGATGGGCTTCGGCAGAAAGATAGATGTGACGATAGCAGGCAAGGAGGTAAGGGTTCGTGACTATGGAAGGGGGATCCCTCTGGGAAAGGTAAACGATGCCGTTTCCAAAATGAATACCGGTGCCAAGTACGACTCCCGGGCATTCAAGAAATCTGTAGGTTTGAACGGGGTTGGCGTCAAGGCAGTAAACGCGTTGTCGGGCCGGTTCATTATCCGTTCGGTCCGTGACGGCCAGCTGAAGGTAAGCGAATTCGGGCATGGCATTGCCGTGAAGGATCATCCTCTTGCACCTACTGAGGAAGAGAATGGCGTTGAGGTGATCTTCCAGCCTGACGAGGAGTTGTTCGGTAACTATTTTTACATTTCCGAGTACGTGGAGTCGATGCTTAAAAGCTATGTCTATCTGAATGCGGGACTGGTAATAACCTTTAACGGAACGAAATTTGTCTCAAAGAACGGACTGGCAGATCTCCTGACAGATAACATGAGCAAGGAGGGCCTTTACCCGATAATACATCTTAAGAACGGAGATATTGAAGTAGCATTTACTCACGGAGTACAGTACGGAGAGGATTATTATTCGTTTGTCAACGGACAGCACACAACACAGGGAGGGACGCATCTTATCTCATTCAGGGAGGCGATCGTTAAGACTATCAGGGATTTTTACAAAAAGGATTATGACCCTTCCGATATCAGGTCATCCATATTCGCGGCGGTCAGCATCAAGGTTGAGGAACCGATCTTTGAATCGCAAACCAAGACCAAGCTGGGCTCAAAAGATATGGCGCCGGGAGGCCAGTCGATCAGGTACTTCATAAGCGAGTTCATTAAAAAGCATCTGGACGACTATCTTCACAAAAACCCTGAGACTTCAAAAATACTGCTCAAGAAAATACTTGATTCCGAGAAGGAAAGAAAAGCCATCTCGTCAATCCAGAAGCTTGCGAGGGAGAGAGCCAAAAAGGTAAGTCTCCATAACAAGAAACTGAGGGATTGCCGGATACACTACAGCAGCAATGATGCAAAAAAACTCGATTCAACGATCTTCATAACCGAGGGTGATTCGGCAAGCGGCTCAATAACAAAATCGAGGGATGTTGAAACACAGGCAGTGTTCAGCCTGCGTGGCAAACCACTCAATTCCTTTGGCCTCACAAAGAAGATCGTTTACGAAAACGAGGAATTCAATCTCCTGCAGGCGGCCCTCAATATTGAAGACGGAATAGAGAACCTCCGCTACAATAATGTCGTTATAGCCACCGATGCCGATGTTGACGGAATGCACATACGACTGCTTCTGCTTACTTTTTTCCTTCAGTTTTTCCCCGAGCTGGTCAGAAAAGGACATGTCTATATCCTTCAGACACCCCTGTTCAGGGTAAGGAACAAGAAGGAAACAAGGTATTGTTACACCCCGGAGGAGAAAGCAAAGGCAATAGCCGCCCTTGGCCCGAATCCTGAAATAACCCGCTTCAAGGGACTGGGAGAGATATCTCCCGACGAGTTCAGGCATTTTATTGGGAAAGATATGCGTCTGGAGCCTGTCCGTATGAAAAAGAACGATGCAGTGAACGGTTATCTTGAATTCTATATGGGCAAGAACACCCCCGACAGACAGGATTTTATAATTGAGAATCTGAGGATTGAGGAAGATATCATCGAGGAGGCAAAGTAAATGGCACAGGGGACCGGAGTATAGTGTATGGAAGAACAGGAATTGGAGACAGACAGACAGGAAGGCGGCGAGGAATCATCTGACGGATCAGAAGCCCTTCATTCGGTAACAGCCTTGTCAGGCATGTATCAGGACTGGTTCCTGGACTATGCCTCATATGTTATTCTCGAGCGTGCCGTACCGCACCTCAATGACGGCCTGAAGCCTGTGCAGAGAAGGATACTCCATTCAATGAAAAGAATGGATGACGGCCGTTTCAATAAGGTCGCCAATATTATCGGCCACACCATGCAGTTCCACCCTCATGGCGATGCCTCAATTGGCGATGCCCTTGTACAGCTCGGACAAAAAGAACTGCTGATCGATACCCAGGGAAACTGGGGAAACCTCCTGACGGGCGATGGAGCTGCTGCAGCCAGATATATTGAGGCCAGACTCTCAAAATTCGCCCTGGAGGTGGTTTTCAACACAAAAACCACTGAATGGAAACAATCGTATGACGGGCGCAACAAAGAGCCTGTTACCCTTCCGGTCAAGTTTCCGCTCCTGCTTGCGATGGGGGTGGAGGGGATTGCGGTCGGCCTTGCTTCCAAGATTCTGCCTCACAATTTCAACGAGCTTATCGATGCTACAATAGAATATCTTCAGGGTAAAAACTTTGTGCTTTATCCGGATTTCCCTACCGGCGGACTGATAGACGTTACAAAGTACAACGACGGACAACGCGGCGGGGTGATTAAGGTAAGGGCAAAGATCGAAAAAGCAGACAAGAAGACCCTGATGATCAACGAGATACCATTCGGCAAAACCACGGGGACCCTTATAGATTCCATTATCAGGGCGAGCGAAAAGGGTAAGATCAAAATCAGGAAAATAGACGACAATACCTCGGCAAATGTGGAGATCATGATACACCTGATGCCCGGTGTCTCTCCTGATAAGACTATTGATGCCCTCTACGCATTTACAGACTGCGAGTACTCGATTTCACCAAATACCTGTGTGATCACAGGCAACAAACCTTCCTTCATGGGTGTAAGCGATATGTTGCGTCACTCAGCATCAAATACGGTTCAGCTGCTGAAGAGAGAACTTGAGATACGAAGGGACGAACTGCTTGACGAATGGCACATGTCTTCGCTCGAGAAAATATTCATTGAGGAGAGAATATATCGTGATATTGAAGAATGCGAAACCTGGGAAGCAGTGATAAAGGCTATTGACAACGGACTCAAGCCATTCCGAAGCAGACTGCTCAGAGAGGTGACAAGAGATGACATCATAAAGCTTACCGAAATAAAGATCAAGAGGATATCAAAATATGATTCGGGGAAAGCAGATGAACATATCCAGGGAATTGAAACGGAGCTGACTGAAGTAAAAAATCATCTTAATAACCTGATCCCTTTCAGCATCAATTACTTCAGGCAGATTAAGAAGAAATATGGCAAGGGCAGGGAAAGAAGGACCGAGATAAGGAATTTCGATACAATTCAGGCTTCGAAAGTGGTTGCGAACAATGCCAGGCTCTATATAAACTATAAGGAGGGATTTATAGGGACCAACCTTAAAAAGGATGAGTTCGTATGCGACTGTTCTGATATCGACGATATACTGGTTATCAGAAAGAATGGCGCGTTTATGATTACCAGGGTCGCAGAAAAGGTCTTTGTCGGGTGCGACATAATTTATGCCGGTGTTTTTCTGAAGAACGACGAACGCACCATCTACAATATCGTGTACCAAGATGGCAAAGACGGGCCCCTGCTGGCCAAACGCTGTGCAATTAGCGGCCTGACACGCGATAAGGAATACAATCTTACAAGAGGAACCCCCGGTTCAAAAATAACCTACTTCAGCGCCAATCCCAACGGCGAGGCTGAGGTAATAAGGATACACCACAGACCGAAAGCCCGTCTTAAAAAGCTTGTCTTCGAATTTGATTTCGGCCAACTCGGCATAAAGGGCAAATCCTCCCTGGGGAATATACTCACAAAAAATGCAGTGCAAAAAATAAGCCTGAAAGAGAAGGGTTTGTCAACCCTCGGAGGACGGAAAATTTGGTTCGACGACGCAGTGTCGAGACTGAACGTTGACGGGAGAGGATCGTTCCTGGGAGAGTTTGCTGCAGACGACAGGATACTGGTGATCACAAAAAACGCGTACTTCAGGACTACCGGATTTGACCTTTCAAATCACTTTGAAGATAATATCCTTATTATTGAAAAATTCAAGCCGGAGAAAGTATTCTCAGCCATATACTGGGATTCAGAACAGAATTACCATTATGTAAAAAGATTTACGATCGAGGAATCCGAAAAGCCGCAATGTTTTATTAATGAGCATCCGGGTTCAAGGCTCGTAAGCATTACAGAAGTTGAATACCCGCGGTTTGAGCTGCATTTCGGGGGAAAACACAAGGACCGCGAAAATGAGATTATCGAGGTGGCAGAATTTATTGGGGTCAAGAGCTTTAAGGCAAAAGGAAAACGCCTGACCAGTTTTATGATTGAAAATATTAATGAGATTGAACCGGTGGTCAGGAAAGAAACACCTCTGCCCCGTGATGAGGAAGGCGATAAGGAACCTGAACGCCCTCCCGTTCATATCGATTCTGCACAGATGAAGCTCGAACTCTGATGGAAAGGGCAGATAAAATATATCTTATTGGTTTTATGGGAAGCGGCAAGTCCACCGCCGGAAAGAAGCTTGCTGCCGGACTGGATTGGGATTTCATTGATCTTGATAAGAGGATCGAGCAGGAGACCGGGTTGACCATACCGGAGATTTTTTTAAGGTACGGGGAACAATATTTCCGGGAAACTGAAACCAGGCTCCTCAGGGAACTTGAGCCGGTTTCGCGCACTGTGGTCTCAACAGGGGGAGGAGCTCCCTGTTCCGGAGATAATATGGATTTTATGCTCGGCACGGGCCTTGCCATATACCTGAAGCTGACACCCCGGCAGCTCAGCGTCCGCCTATCAGAATCAAAGGGGGAGAGGCCGCTGATAAAGAATATCAGCAAGGAAAAACTGCCGGATTATATTTCGGAAAAACTATCGCAACGCGAAAAGTACTACAGCAGAGCGGCAATCACGGTTGACGGTACTTATACTGACTTCGAAACTATAATATCACTGGTTAAGAAACACTTCAATAGCTGATTATTGATGTAATTTTCCTAATTTTAGGGTATCCCTTAATAAAACTGCCGGGTTTATGAAAAAATGGCTGCCTGATAACACAACCAGAGGTTCTGAAGGATCAGCAAAAGGTGTCAGAAGCGACCGGCAGTTATTGCGCGACAGGTTTTCTGCCAGGAAATTACTGAGAGACAATTATTATGGTCTTATAACAGGAGAGAGTGCGGTACTTAAAAGCAAAGACCACAGAAGGCTCGCCGAACTAATTATCGATCATTCCGTAAATGAAACGGATATGAACCTCGTACCTGCACTGAAAAGTTTATCCGCTGATATTTATTCTGATGAGAGCCTCCGTCAGCGTGCTTCTGAGGCTGTTGAAATAATTCAGGAAGAGTGGTCCGCCTCAATTAAAAAGAGCCTGCCGCTTCCTCAGGATTCTGAGGAGAGCCGGAAAGCTCATGCAATGCAACTTCTTGCGGGGACCAGGTCGCCACAAACCTCCGAAATATTAAGGCTCCTGAGGGATAAATCCCCTGAACAGAAAAGAATGGGGCTCTATATAATTGGCAAGTTCAGGCTTACCGACATGTCTGCAGAGGTGTGCGAGTGCCTCATTAATCCTGTTCTGGCCCGGGATGCTTTCAGCGTTTTACGGTCGTTCGGAAGCGAATCGGTCAGATACCTTCAGAAATTCTATTTCTCAAGCTCGGGGAATGTTGTTGCCAGCAAGACCATCATCAGGCTGATGGGAAGTGACTGCATTGAGGAAGGCAAATCGTTCCTCCTCTCCCTTCTTGGAACAACATCGCGGCAGATCAGGGAGTTAACAATGAGATACCTCACGGAGTGTCAGTTTAAGGCAGGAGAGGAGGATAAAAACCATCTTGATCACCTTATCGCTGATACCGGCGCGGTAATTACCCGGATCCTCTCATTAAAAATAAACCTTGACGGAAACCGGGATGAATTGCTCGTTAATGAGCTGGGAAAGGAATACAACAGATGGAAAACATTTCTCGACGGACTGATCTCCCTTACTTATATGGATGAACCGGGAAAACGTACCGATGAGAAAGGCAGAAAGGGATTAATGCCGGACTGGGTAAATAAGGCGTTTGGCCCTTCTGGTACTGGCAAACCTGACTTACAGCATGACCACCCTTCATTCAGGAAATTGTTGCGACTTCTTGCGGGTTACTTTCCATCGAGGGTGCCTGATTATAATGTTCTGCATGAGGATATTATCAATTGTGATTATAACCTCCTGAGTATCTGGACTAAAGCTTGTGCAGTGCGTAATATAAGGGAAATTGGTGATGATGATATGGCAGAATCGGTCATTGCCCTGCTTTTCAGTCCCGGGGAGCTTCTGAGAGAAGAAGCCGGCCGATTAATTGCACGGTCGGGGAAAGATTTTTATATGAATGCGATCGGGAGAGTTCCTCCCGCTGAGCAAGAGAAGCTTGAAGGGATAGTGTCGGGCAGGACCGGTGAGAACGAATTCCTGTTTGAAAAGGTCTTGTTCCTGAGTTCCTGCTTCGGGGACATACCGGAAGATGAATTGCTTTTACTGGCTGCAAAAATGAGATATCTTACCGGTGACATTGACGGACTTAAGCTGCCGGCAGAAGGTTTTATTCTCTGGATATTCGGAAAGGATAAATCTGATCCTTACATGATGGTTGAATATGAGGTCCCTGGCGCTCAGGCGGGACCTCTTCATCTGCCGGGTGATACTGAATTCTGCTACCTGTTGCCCCTAAGTGCAGTTGAAGAGTTTGATTATCACTTTACTGAAAGTTCCAGATTGATATATGAATTTATTGATGTTAATGAAGGATAATCTTTAACTATTTATGGCTCCGGATAATAATACAAGTCAGATAAAAAATCCATTTCCCGGATTGCGTGCCTTTGCTCCTGAAGAGAACATGTTTTTCTTCGGCCGGGACAATGAAATCAGGGAGATCCTTGACAAGTTGCTTAAAAACAGATTTGTTGCTGTTACAGGTGCTTCGGGCAGCGGCAAATCGTCTCTGATCCGGTGTGGCCTGCTGTCAGGGATCAGGGGGGATTCCCGGAAGGAAGCTTCGGAGTGGAGGATGATCTCATTCAGACCGGGCAGTAATCCATTGCGCAACCTGGCTAATGCCTGCCTGGGAATTCTGTCTGGTTCTGAGAAGAAGGAAGCAGGACTGGATAAAATTGTGTCTTCGACTGAGAATTACCCCGGAATTATTTCTGAAGCATTAAAATCACTTTCAGGCAGGGGAGGCAGAAAGGTACTTATTGTTGTTGATCAATTTGAAGAGCTCTTCAGATTGGAAAGAACAGGAGATGTTTCAGGCGCCGTTACCGAAAGGGAGGTTTTCGTGGACCTTCTCACCGGACTGGTCACTCAACCCGGTTCCGGTATTTATCTTGTTATTGCCATGCGTTCCGATCTTATCTCGGAATGTTCGCAGTTCAAGGATTTCACACGACTGATCAACGGCAGTAATTATCTTTTACCCCAAATGGGCAGGGAGAATTACAGGGAGGTTATTGAAGGGCCGATGAAAGCAGCAGGCATAAGTTATGAACCTGAGATGGTGGAGAGCATTCTGGGTGATCTGGCCGATCGTCCCGATCAGCTGCCGGTGCTCCAGCATGCACTGATGAGGACTTTCTCCCTGTGGCAGCAACTCGATCAGTCCGATCGTCCTGTCGGTATTTCTGACTATAACAGTGCCGGAACCCTGATGAACATTATGTCGCGTCATGCCGATGAACTGTACAACAGGCTGGACAATCAGGAAAAAAAGATATGTGAAAAGCTTTTCAAATCCATAGCCGGCAAAGGCCCTGATAACAAGGGAGTCCGCAAACCGGCAATGATCTCTTCCCTTATTCCGGTCATTCGCTGTTCAAGGGAGAGCCTGATAAAGGTAATTGACAATTTCAGGGATTCTTCAGGGGCGTTTATTACTCTGCAATACAATGAACCTTATGGAGATGACATTATTGTTGATCTGACGCACGAGAGTCTTATTTCACTCTGGAAGCGACTTGGTGAATGGGTCGATGAAGAGGCTGAGTCGGTTAAGATGTACCTGCGTCTGTCGGAACTTTCAGCAATGTTTCAGCAGGGCAGGACCGGGTTGCTGAAAAATCCTGATCTCCAGCTTGCCCTCAAGTGGAGGGATCAGAACCAGCCAACAGTGGCATGGGCAAAGAGATACGATCCGGCATTTGAGAGGGCTATGGTATATCTCCGGACTAGCGAAAAGGCATTTCTCGAGGCTGAAGAGGCCAAGAGTAACATGCAGAAAGCCAGAATGAGGAGGATCAGGTTCTTTTCAAGGATCCTGGGCAGTCTTGCCCTGGTAACTGCTTTGCTCATGATAATCGCATTTGTTCAGAGATCGGCAGAAGAAAACCGAAGAAAAATTGCTGAACAGCAGAGAGAAGAGGCTTCGGAACAGAGAGCCATTGCGGAAAAATATGCTGTGGTCGTTCTCAATAAGGCGATTGAAGCGGATTCAACAGCAACAGTCGCAATGCAAAGCGAAAAAGAGGCTTTGAGAGTGAAAGAGTTATCGGAGAACAGGAGGATCATGGCTGAAAGGAAGGTGACAGAGGCCGGGAGGAGTGTTGCTGAAGCAAGGGACCAGAAGATCAGGGCTGATGAATTGAAAGCTGAAACACAACGGCTCAGAATGATCTCAATAGCAAAATCAATGTCTCTTCGCTCCCTGCAAAACAACGGGCAACGCGACCTCCAGAGCCTTCTTGCCTATCAGTCGTGGCTGTTCAATAAAAGGAACAGCGGCCACTACAATGATGCTGATGTCTATCAGGGTCTTTATAACGTGGCAAAGCAGTATGGAAACAGTGCCCTCAAAACTTACACGGGGCATAACAGCGAAATAAGGAGCCTCGCCTTTGTGCCGGGTAAAAGAGAATTTTTTACCTCCGGTTCCGACGGCAGGATAATAAAATGGGATCTCGACGGGAAGGAACAGGATCTGCAGATCATCTATTCAGATTCGGATATCATTGACGTTCTTGCCGTAAGCCGCGATGCAAACTGGCTTGCAGCCGGAGGAGCCGGATCAGCCATCAGAATGATACCGGTACGGGAGGGCGGCACAGGATATGAGCTGAAGGGCCATTCGGGCAAAGTAAGTTCACTGATCTTTTCTTATGACGGCAATTACCTGTACTCTGCCGCCCTCGACGGCAAGGTGCTCAAATGGGACCTCTCAGCCAGAACATCTGTTGATGTTGCTACTGGCGAGGTCTCAATAACCTCAATAGAGCTTTCCACAGACGACCGACTCATTGCCGGGTTGACAAACGGGGGAGAGGTTCTGGTGTGGAACCCGGATGAGACGACACGGAAACTCACCATCGGATCAAAGGACAAAAAGATAAGCAGCCTGCAGTTTAAACCTGAGGAAGATATCCTGGCGGTCGGATATTCTGACGGAGCAATAGAATTATGGGACATCTCTGCAGGGGAAAGAGTTTCAAATGTAAATGCTCACGCTTCAGAGATCAGCGCTATCCGCTTCAACAGGCCCCTGTCGCAGATGGCTTCCTCCGCCAGGGACGGCACGCTGAAAATGTGGGATACAGGTGACCTTTCCAATCCTCCTGTTTCATTTAACGATAATGAAGGCCTGATTGTGGCGGTTGAATTCAGTCCCGACGGACAAATTCTTCTCTCGGGAACACTGGGCGGGGTTAAAAATCTTGTCAGCCGGCCAACCCTTGCCGACTCGCTTGCATCCGGAGTCTGTGCCACACTGACCAGAAATTTTTCTGCGGATGAATGGCTTGCCTGGGTCGGCAGGGATATTGAATATGAAGCTACATGCCCCGAAGCGGAGTACAGAATAAAGGTAAACAGGGTAAGGTGAGTGAACCCTTCCCTCTCCGTATTGTTTTATTATGATATATTTGGGGAATTTTTAATTGAAATATGGGAAAGAGAAAAACATTACTGATGATACTCGACGGCTGGGGTATCGGAGACGGTACATCTGCTGATGTGATTAGCATTGTGCCGACACCAAACCTCGATCATTACCGAAACAGTTATCCCGGCTCCAGGCTTCATGCTTCAGGCGAGGATGTGGGATTGCCGGACGGACAGATGGGTAATTCTGAAGTCGGACACCTGAACATAGGCGCCGGAAGGATCATCTACCAGGACCTGGTTAAGATCAATATCGAATGCAAGACGGGAGAGATAAAAAATAACAGTATTCTGACAACAGCGTTTTCTTACGCCAGGGACAATAACAAACAGGTACATTTCTTCGGATTGCTGTCCGACGGCGGTGTCCATTCTCTTGATAAGCATCTCTATACATTATGTGACATGACCAGGGATTACGGTCTCAGGGATGTTTTTGTGCATGGTTTTGGCGATGGGCGGGATACCGACCCCCGTAGCGGAAAGGGTTATATGGTAAACCTGCTTGAACATCTTCAGAAATCGAACGGCAGGGTTGCTTCATTTATCGGAAGGTATTATGCAATGGACCGCGACAAGAGATGGGAGCGTATTAAGGTAGCCTGGGATATGCTTGTGAGCGGAACAGGAACACCTGCGACCGATATAGTTTCAGCTATTCAGGAATCCTATGACAATGGCGTTACCGACGAATTCATGAAACCGATAGTTGTGGTTGATAAGGAAGGCGAAGCTATTGGTAAAGTAAAAGAAGGAGACGTTGTTGTTTTCTTTAATTTCAGGAACGACCGCGCCAAAGAACTCACAATTGCCCTGACCCAGAAGGATCTGCCCGAGTTCGGCATGAAGACCATACCCCTGCATTACTGCACAATGACACCTTACGATGCCACCTTCAGGGGGCTTCATGTCATATATCCGAAAGAGAATGCCAACAATACCATTGGAGAGGTGATATCGGCCTCCGGACGTCACCAGCTGAGGATAGCGGAGACAGAAAAATATGCCCATGTGACATTCTTTTTCTCCGGCGGACGGGAGGAGATTTTTGAGAATGAAGACAGGATACTGATCCCGTCACCAAGGGTGCCCACCTATGATCTTCAGCCCGAGATGAGCGCTTATGGTGTGAGGGATGCTGTTATTAAAGCTATCAACACTGAAAAGTACGATTTCATCTGTCTGAATTTCGCCAACGGGGATATGGTAGGTCATACAGGAGTTTACGAAGCCATACAAAAGGCGGTGGCAACCGTCGATGAATGTGCCGGAGAAGTGATCGCTGCTGCAAGGAAGAAAGGCTATGATGTACTGGTTATTTCAGACCATGGCAATGCCGACAAGGTACTTAATGAGGATGGCTCCCCTAATACCGCACATTCCCTTAATCCTGTCCCCTGCATACTGGTAAGCGACGACTATACAGAAATAAGGGAAGGGATCCTCGCTGATGTTGCTCCTACGTTGCTTACAATAATGGGGATTGATATACCGGAAGAAATGACCGGGAAAGTACTGGTTTAGTCTGTTACCCCCCCGGCCCCCCCTGGGAGGGGGGGTAATACGCTGGCCTTAATACAGATTGTGGTTATATTTAGATTTTTTCTCCCCCTCCGGGGGAGATCCCGCGCAGCGGGAGAGGGGGTCAACACACTGGCCTTAAGACGGATGATCTTTATAATCAGAATTTTTCTCCCCCTCCGGGGGAGATCCCGCGCAGCGGGAGAGGGGGCCCC
>JAHYJA010000042.1 GCA_019429325.1 Bacteroidales bacterium | reverse complement strand
AGGAGGGCTCGAAAGAAAGAACAAGATCATCTCGATGGATGAAAAGAAGACCATCGCCTATCACGAAGCCGGACATGCAACGGTAAGCTGGATGCTCGAACATGCAAGTCCGCTCCTTAAAGTAACTATCATTCCGCGCGGAAGGGCGCTCGGCGCTGCATGGTATCTGCCGGAAGAGAGGCAGATAACCACGCGTGAACAGATCCTCGACGAGATGGCCTATGCCCTGGGAGGAAGGGCAGCGGAACAGCTGGTCTTTGGTAAAATATCGACCGGTGCCCTGAGCGACCTTGAGAAAATTACAAAACAGGCATATGCCATGGTCTCGTTCTTTGGAATGAGCGACAAGGTCGGGAACATCAGCTTCTACGACTCATCAGGTCAAAGCGATTTCGGATTTACCAAGCCTTACAGCGAAAAGACCGCGGAACTTATCGACCAGGAAGTGAAGCAGATAATTGAAGAGTCATACCTAAGGGCTATCGAGGTGCTTAAAGGCCATATGAAGGGACTCGTCGAACTCGCTGAACTGCTGCTCGATAAGGAGGTAATCTTTACCGAGGACCTGGAGAGGATCTTCGGTAAAAGACTGGCGGATATCTTAAAAGAACAACGGGAGGCTGCTACTCTGACTGCAACCGGAATAGAGATTCCGGAAAAAAAGCCTAAAGTCAAAGCTAAAAGAAAAACAAATTGAGCAGTTTCTTGAGAAGGACACTCACCGGCTTCTGGATAGTACTCTTTGTACTTGGAGGCTTCTGGCTTCATCCCGTATCGTTCTTTATTACAGGACTGATAATTCTTGCCGGATCGCAGTATGAATATTACCAGTTGATCAGGGGTGGAGGAAGCAATCCCCAGACAGTTACCGGGATCATTGCCGGCTCCGTCATGTTCATTATTTCGACACTTGTTGCTGCAGACAGGATCGGCGCTGACTGGTTTCTTGCAGTAATACCCCTGCTGTTGCTGATAATGGCAACAGAGCTTTACAGGAAGAATGAGAAACCGTTTGATGCGCTTGCCCATACTTTTTTTCCGCTGTTCTACTACATCGTTCCCTTCTGCCTCTTTCCGTTTGCCTCTTTTTCAAAAACAGGCCTTGCACCATTATTGCCGGCAGGCACAATTGCCTTCTCCCCGGGAATAGTTATCGGTTTTTTTATACTGCTATGGACCTTCGACACTGCAGCGTACCTGACCGGAATAACTTTCGGGCGTCACAGGCTTCTCGAGAGGGTGTCTCCGAAAAAGTCGTGGGAAGGATTTTTAGGAGGAATGGTAATAACAGCCCTGGTTGCCTGGCTTCTGACAGGATGGCTTGGTGTAACCGGTACCTGGGGATGGATAATGATTTCGGTGATTATTTCGGTGGCAGGAACTTACGGAGACCTTGTTGAATCAATGCTTAAAAGGAGCCTTGGAGTGAAGGATTCGGGGAGCATCATGCCGGGACATGGCGGATTCCTCGACCGTTTCGACAGTACGGTATTCTCTTTCCCCCTGGTTTACCTTTTTATTCTGGTATTTGGATGATTGAGAGGATTTTTTAGTTTTGTATCCGGAATTCTAAGGAAATGGGTATTCATAAAGAGGGATATAAGATCTTAATGGCAGGTTTTGCGATACTGCTTATTCTCAATGTTATAGCAGGGATAATATGGAGCAGTTACCCGTTTGTCAGGTGGTCGTTCCTGATCTTTTCCCTTATGGTTTATGTATTTATCCTTTTCTTTTTCCGCCTTCCTGCCAGGTCGCTGGAACCCGATCCCGGACTTATCTTTGCCCCGGCGGATGGGAAAGTGGTTGTTATAGAGGAGGCCGAAGAAAAGGAATACTTCAGGGATCTGCGCCTGCAGGTTTCAATCTTCATGTCACCCTTTAACATGCACAGCAACAGATACCCGGTGTCGGGGAGGATAAAATACGTTGGGTACCACCCGGGTCACTATATGGTCGCCTGGCACCCTAAATCTTCAGAGCTGAACGAGAGAAGCTCGGTTGTCATAGAGACGGAAGGCGGTAAGGAGATCCTCATAAGACAGATAGCAGGCGCAGTTGCCAGAAGAATAGTGACTTACGCAAAAGAGGATCAGATGGTGCAACAGGGAGATGAACTCGGGTTTATCAAATTCGGATCGCGGGTTGATGTTTTCCTGCCCCTTGGCACCGAGATAGAGATACCCATACTTCAGCAGGTAAGAGCAAATAAAAGCGTGATAGCCAGAATATGATAATACGGAATTAATATGAAAAAAGTTGATCCCGGGATAGTTGAAATAACAAAGGATGTCAAATGGATAGGCATAACCGATTATGAAATAAGAACTTTTGATATTGTGATGACCACAGAGTTTGGCACAACGTATAATTCCTTCTTCGTCGATGCTGAAAAAAAGACCCTGATAGAAGTCGCCAAGGAGAAGTTCAGCGGGAGATATCTCGAAAACCTGAAGTCAGTAACAGACCCCCGCGAGATCAGTTATATAGTACTTGATCATACTGAACCCGATCATTCCGGTTGTCTGAGGATCCTCCTTGAACAGGCTCCGGAGGCAACTGTAGTTGGAAGCGGAAACGCCATAAGGTATCTCGAAGATATTGTCAATGTACCTTTCAGGTCGCTGATTGTGAAGGATGGCGACACTCTGGATCTTGGGAACAAGACCCTGAAGTTCATTTCAGCGCCCAACCTTCACTGGCCCGATTCAATCTATACCTGGCTCGATGAGGACAGGATCCTGTTCACCTGCGACTCCTTCGGCGCCCATTACTGCACCCCTGATATCTTCAGCAGACTGACCGATGAATACCTCAGGACTTTCAGGTATTATTTTGATGTGATTCTCAAGCCCTTCAGCAAATTCATGCTAAAAGCCATTGAAAAGGCAGAGCCGCTTGACATTGAATACATCTGCCCCGGTCATGGCCCCGTTCATCACGAGAACCTGAGAGAAGTTATCGCCATCACCAGGAAATATTCTGAGGATTACCTGAAACTAATTTCCCGGAGCTCTCCCATAAAGGTACTGGTGGCTTATGTCTCGGCTTATGGTTATACCGGAGAGGCTGCTGAACTGATAGCATCAGGCTTGCGCGAATCGGAAGGCCTGGAGGTGGATGTCACAGATATTGAAAACATATCTCTGGATGATCTGAGCGGAAAACTTGCCGTGTCTGATGCCCTTCTGATTGGTTCGCCCACTATAAACCAGAATACACTGCTGCCGGTCTGGAAACTTTTTGCCCTGCTGAACCCTGTCAGGGACAGGGGCAAGAGCGCCGGAGCTTTCGGATCGTTCGGGTGGAGCGGAGAGGCACCCGGGATAATAAACAGCAACCTTCGCTCACTGAAACTGAAAGTTATGGATGAACAGGCTCAGTTTAAATTTTCCCCGGGAGGAGATAAGGAGGCTGCCCTTGTTGAGTTCGGAAGAAAATTCGCAGGGCACGTACTTGAAAACTGCAAGTACAAAAATCCCGGCGGATAGCCGGGATTCTTAGCATGATCACCGATCATGAGATCTTAACCTGACGCGATAATTTGTTCTTCTCGACCTCGGTCTTAGGAAGGGCAACCGAAAGTATCCCATCCTTGTAATTAGCGTCGATCTTGTCCTTGTTCACATTCTCGGGAATCTGAAAGCTCCTGCTGAAGGATGAGTAGCTGAACTCCTTCCTCTTGTATCCGTCGGTGTTCTCCTCCGACTCGGTTTTTGACTCGGAGCTGATAGTAAGGATATCCTCGCTGATATCAATCTTCAGATCTTTCTTGTCAATTCCCGGAACGGCAAGCTCGAGAGTGAATCTCTTTTCATCTTCCCTTATATTGACAGCCGGCATTGAATTGGCCCTGCCGGAGAACACAGGGAAAACATCATCATCAAACAGACGGGGCATCAGAAACGGCCCGAAACTTCTTTTGGTAATCGATGGTAACATGGCTTTTTCCTCCTTGATTATTTTAGTTATACATTAATATTGTTCTTTGACTACATATTTTCAATTTCTGTTCCAGAATAAAAAAGATGACATATTGGCGTAATTCTGAAATATTTTCAGGACAATATGGCAGTCCTGCTTGATCTGACAACAGGCTGTAAGCAGGGCCGGAATATAGTCGCTTGTAACTATGGGAAATAAGAAAAAATAAGTTAGGTTTGTATTACGAAACAACTTAATGATGAACGCTACATTAAGGAACATCCTGATATTTCTCGGAATACTGCTTTTTCTTGCTGCCTTATGGTACTTCCGGAGTATCGTGGTTTACATTCTTGTTTCTGGTGTCCTGTCGATCATGGGCCGTCCGCTGGTTGATCTCTTCTGCCGGATAAGGATAAGAAAGCTGGTCTGTCCCCGTCCTCTTGCCGCCCTCATAACCCTCCTGGTGATATGGGGACTGATTATTTCATTCCTGCTGATATTTGTCCCGCTGGTTACCAGGCAGATCAACTACCTGTCCACCATCGACAGCGACAGGATCGTGCAGCTTGTGGATGAACCCCTGAGGAAGATCGAAGATATCTTTTCAGCGTTCGCCCAGGATATGGAGGATGATGTTTCCATGAAGCAGTATCTTGCTACAAAAGTCTCGGATGTGCTGAACATTAACATGATACAGAATTTCCTGGGATCATTGTTCGGGATTCTGGGGAATGTGGCAATTGCAATATTCTCAATCAGCTTCATTACATTCTTCTTTCTGAAGGACCAGCATCTGTTTTTCGAATCGATCTTAATGTGGATACCCGATAAATATGTCGACAATGTCACCCGGGCCCTCAACTCCATTAAGAATCTCCTTACAAGATATTTCATCGGGATAATCATACAGAGCACATGCATTATGACCCTGATCACTATCGGTATGACGATTATCGGTATCAGTTTTCAGCAGGCGGTGGTAATGGGTCTTATCTGCGGGATTCTGAATGTAATACCCTATGTCGGGCCATGGCTTGGTTTTTTCATTTCACTTGTGATGGGCCTGGCTTCTCATATGCAGTTTGATTTTTCCACCGTGGTTATCCCTCTGGTAACCTGGATGGCTGTTGTAGTAGGTATTACACAATTGATTGACAACATCGTATTTCAGCCTGTTATCTTTTCCAACAGTGTCAGGGCACATCCGCTTGAGATATTAGTCGTGATACTTGCAGCAGGATTCGCAGCAGGAATACCGGGGATGATACTCGGGATACCCGGGTATACGGTGCTCAGGGTATTTGCCAGGGAATTCTTTTATAATTTAAAGGCTGTACAGAAGATAACCTCCAGCCTGCCTGAGGAAGATATTGAGAAGGAGGTGCAGCGTATCAGGAGAAAAAAAAGAAAAAGCACTGAGCCCTGACAGGTTTGTATTGCCGGATTACTGATTACTAAAGCTCAAACAAAATATAACATTCCGGATGAAGACCATTCTCTCAGCTGCTTCAAAGGTCCTGCGGTTTTACTATGAGGGTTTCAGGGATTTGTCGTGGTGGGGAAGGAGAGTCTGGGTCATAATTATCATTAAGCTTTTTATAATGTTTGCCATTCTGAGGCTTTTCTTTTTTCCCGATTTTCTCAGAAAGGAATTCAGCACCGATGAGCAGAGAAGTGAATATGTTATTGAACAATTAATTAAATCAAACAATTAACATGATTGAAAATATTGACATGACACTTGTGGGCTGGTCGCGCGGCCAGTTCGCGCTTACAGCGATGTACCACTGGCTGTTTGTTCCCCTCACCCTGGGCCTCGCCTTCATTCTGGCAATCATGGAGACCATCTATGTCAGGACAGGCAGGGAAGAGTGGAAGCGCATGACACGGTTCTGGATGACTCTTTTCGGAATCAATTTCGCCATTGGAGTCGCCACGGGGATAATCCTTGAATTTGAATTTGGCACAAACTGGGCAAGTTATTCATGGTTTGTCGGGGATATCTTCGGAGCTCCGCTGGCCATCGAAGGGATACTTGCATTCTTTCTTGAGTCGACATTTATTGCTGTAATGTTTTTCGGATGGAACAAGGTGGGCAAAAAATTTCACCTCGCATCCACATGGCTCGTTGCCATCGGCGCCAGCCTTTCAGCCCTCTGGATCCTTGTTGCCAATGCCTGGATGCAGAACCCGGTAGGAATGGTTTTCAATCCCGAGACCGCAAGGAACGAAATGGTCAGTTTCTGGCAGGTTCTTTTCAACCCTGTGGCGGTTGATAAGTTCTTGCATACAATAACATCCGGATTCCTTCTTGGCTCAATGTTCGTGCTTTCAATAAGTGCCTGGTATCTTCTGAAGGGCAGGGAGGAGTGGCTGGCAAAAAGGAGCATCCTGATTGCCGGTATCTTCGGACTCCTCTCTTCAGTTCTGGTTGTCTACACCGGCGATACATCGGCACGCACCCTGGCACAGGTACAACCCGTTAAATTTGCTGCATTCGAAGCCCTGTACGAGGGTAAGCAGGACGCCGGACTTGTTGCCGTTGGCTTGCTGAAAGAGTCGGATAATAAGATCCGGACTCATAATGAAAAGGAATTTGCCTTCAGGGTCGAAATACCGGGATTCCTTTCGGTGATGACAGGAGGATCGAGGGATACATGGGTCCCGGGTATAAGGGATCTTATTGAAGGAAATCCCGGAAGGGGGATGCTCTCAGTAAGCGAAAAAATGTCAAAGGGGACTCTAGCAAAAGACCTGCTGATAGACTACAAGAATGCCAGGCTCATTAATGATACCGAACAGGTTGAAACCCTGAAAGGGATCTTCCGCGACGAAAAATTCCACAATGATTACTTCCGGTACTTTGGTTACGCCTCACTGCAGAGACCTGAGGAAGCAATACCCAATGTACCTGTCTCCTTCTATAGTTTTCATCTGATGGTTATGCTGGGTTTCTTTTTTATCCTGTTGTTTGCCCTGGCCCTATTCTTCCTTTTCAGGGGCAGGCTGAAGAGCAACAGGTGGTTCCTGTGGGTTGCACTATTCTCATTGCCCCTTCCCTATATCGCCGGCGAGCTGGGGTGGGTAGTCGCTGAAATGGGACGGCAACCCTGGATAATACAGGACCTTATGCCTGTTACCACAGCAGTTACCAATATAAGTCCGGGAGCAGTGAAAACAACTTTTGTGCTGTTCGCAGTCCTTTTCACAGTTCTGCTGTTCGCTGAGATATCCATTATGATCAGACAAATCAAAATCGGCCCCAAACCTTAGGAGGAAATACTTATGACAACCATGATTTCACATCTCTTTCTGCAGCACTACTGGTGGATAATAGTCTCACTGCTTGCGGGTTTTCTTGTTCTGCTCATGTTTGTACAGGGAGGACAATCGCTTATCTTTTCCCTGCCAAAGAATGAACTGCATAAAACGATGATAATAAACACAATGGGACGGAAATGGGAATTCACGTTCACAACCCTGGTAACATTCGGAGGAGCCTTTTTTGCTTCATTCCCCCTGTTCTATGCAACAAGTTTCGGCGGTGCTTACTGGGTATGGATAGCGATCTTGTTTTCTTTTACTATACAGGCCATTGCATATGAGTACAGGTCAAAACCTGCCAATTTATATGGCAGGAGAACCTTCGACATCCTTCTTCTGATAAACGGGTCGCTGGGTCCGTTCCTTATCGGTACGGCAGTGGGGACCTTTTTCACCGGTTCGCAATTCACCATAGATTTTTTGTATCAGATCAAATGGGCCAGTTCATGGCATGGACTCGAAGCCCTGCTCAATGGAAGGAATGTCGCTCTTGGTCTGGCAGTCCTGTTTCTTGCCAGGTCAAACGGCCTTCTCTACATTATAAACTCCGTTGATGATGATGAACTGGTACATAATTCTGTTTGGAAACTGGCAATCAATGCAGCAGCATTTCTCGTATTCTTCCTCTTCTTCGTGATAACGCTCATGCTCTCTTCCGGCTTTGCAGTCGATTACAGCAACGGAGCCGTCACATTGGAGAAATACAAGTATTTCCATAATCTTGTTCAGATGCCGGTCGTGCTTATCATCTTTATTGCCGGTGTGGCTGGTGTTCTGTACGGGATCGGAAGAACACTTTTCAAAGTATACCGGAAGGGAATATGGTACAGCGGGGCCGGAACTCTCCTGACAGTTTTTGCCCTCTTCCTGGTGGCCGGTTTCAACGGAACTTCCTTTTATCCGTCAACCGTAAACCTGGCCAGCTCCCTCACTATCAGGAACGCATCCTCAAGTTTTTTCACCCTCAGGACAATGATGTATGTTTCGTTCATCATACCTTTCGTTATCGGTTATATCTGGTACGCCTGGAGATCAATAAGCAATAAGAGGATTAGCGGGGAGGAGCTGGGAACTCAGGGAGGCAAAGTTTATTAAGGCACCGCAACGCCGCAACGCCGTAACGCCCCTGCGCCCCTGCGCCGCTCATCATAAGACACGGAAACAACATAATTAATTGAGTAATAAATATTTTTATAATGTATATCAGCGAAATCCTCCAATACCTTATCTGGCCGGCGTTTATTATTGTCAGCTGGTTTGCGGTCAGACTTGCTTTATCATATTACGAGAGGAAATTTCCGGAAAAGGAGTAAACTTCCGAAAAATCCTTTTACGTTTGCAGTCTTTAACGAATCGTTTTGATTTGAATGGATATTATTCCTTTAAAGTCGTGGTTTGAAGGGTCTGACGCTTTCCCTTTTATAATTGCCGGGCCATGCAGTGCTGAAAGCGAGGAGCAGGTAATGTCGACTGCCTCATTTGTAGCATCGACGGGAAGGGTGAGCCTTTTCAGGGCAGGTGCATGGAAACCCCGCACACGTCCCGGTACCTTCACCGGAGCAGGCCACAGGGCTCTCCATTGGCTTGAGAGAGTAAGGGAGGAACTTAAGATCCGCGTTGTGGTGGAGGTAGCATATCCATCACATGTCGAAGCATGCCTGAAGCATGGAATTGATGCTTTCTGGATTGGCGCCCGGAGCGTGTCAAATCCGTTCTCAGTCGAGGAGATATCATCTGCACTGAGAGGTGTGGATGTTCCGGTACTGATTAAAAACCCGCTTAGCCCTGATATAGATCTCTGGCAGGGCGCTGTTGAAAGAGTCTATTCTGCCGGTATCAGAAGGATCGCGGCTGTTCACAGGGGATTCTCCCCCTTCGAAAGGACGCTCTACAGGAATATGCCTAAATGGGAAATACCCATTGAGCTGAGACAAAGAATAACGAACCTGCCGGTGATCTGCGATCCCAGCCATATGTCCGGCAAGGCAGAATATGTCCCTGAGATAGCCCAGCGGGCTCTCGATCTCACGATGAGCGGATTGATGATCGAAGTGCACAGCAACCCTTCAGGAGCCCTCAGTGATGCCACGCAACAGCTGACCTTCGAACAGTTCAACTCACTTATCTCGGGTCTTATAATCCGTAAAAGCATAATCGATGACATCGGTTTTCTGAATCAGCTGGAGGAGTTGCGCAATCAAATTGATTCTATTGATTATCAGCTGGTTGATTTATTATCTGCGCGTATGAGGGTCTCTGAGAAAATGGGGGAGTACAAGTTTAAGAACAATGTGGCAGTGCTTCAGATGGAGAGATGGCTGGAGATATTAAGGACCAGGGGTGAACATGGTTCACTGAAAGGGCTTGATCCTGCCTTTGTGGAAAAAGTGCTGACGTTGCTTCACCAGGAATCAATCCGGATCCAGACATCAATCCTTAATAACCTCATAACGAACGGGGAGCACTGGTCAGAATAGACGGGAAAGAAATGAGGCAACTATATAGAGCGGGATGATGAGCGGCGCCGCGCTTATCCCGAAAATAATAAAAGACAGGAGCACCAAACCGGCGAGCATGTACCTACCCTCGTTCCCTTTTAAAGCCAAACCCTTTATCTTCAGTGAAAGCATCGGTATTTTGCTGACCATCAGCAGAGAAATGATAATTGTATAAATGCCGAGCGCCAGCGGTGACGAAACAAAGGATCCGATAAGGGAGGAGCCCGAATAATGACCGGCGATTACAATGGAAATAACCGCAAGGGCGCTGGCCGGGGTGGGCAATCCGCTGAAGGATGTAGCCTGGGAGGGATCGAGATTGAATTTTGCCAGACGGAAGGCAGCGCATACGGACATTAAAACGGGAATGAATATGATGATGGTAACCAGAGCATCGCGGTACGCGGAAAGACCAGGGAAAATAACCGGTTCGAGTCCGGAAAGCATCATGTACATGATAAGTGACGGGGCAATTCCGAAACTTACCATATCTGAAAGGCTGTCGAGCTCTTTACCCAAAGCGGAGTAAGCCTTCAGAAGCCTTGCGGCAAAGCCGTCAAGGAAATCAAGGATCATGGCAATGAGTATAAACCATGAAGCTGAAACAAGATTTCCGCCGGCAGCACAGATTATGGCAATAAAACCTGCTGCAAGATTGAGCGAAGTGATAATATTCGGTATATTCTTCATTCTGATATGAAAAAGGAGATCCGGAAGGGGAGTAAAATTAGAATAATTTTGCTTACTGTCTGCATAAGTCCGCAGATTTGATTCCCGGAGGGTAAAACGGCACTTTGTCCTGTCAGTTGATCAGGTGAGACCCTTTATCCTCTCATATCTTCTTTTTTCTTAAATTTGCGGGATTAAAAACGGTTCTGATGATCGATTTCACCAATGTTAAGATTGCTGTTGACTTTGATGGCACCATCGTTGACCATGAATACCCTGAGATCGGCAAGGAGAAGCTTTTTGCCTTCCAGACCCTGAAGGAACTTGAGAAAATGGGAGCACTCCTTATCCTCTGGACCTTCCGTGCAGGAAAGGAGCTTGACGAGGCAGTTGACTACTGCCGCAGGAACGGCATTGAATTTTATGCCGTCAACAAAAACTACCCCGAAGAGATTTACGATGAAACCATAAGCCGTAAAATAGATGCCGATATTTTTATCGACGACAAGAATGTGGGAGGCTTCCCGGGATGGAGCGGGATATGGCAGTTGCTTGTCCCCTATGAAATGCATGAACAGGCTGTTGAAAAACGCATGGCTTCGCTGAGGAAGAATATTTTTCAAAGGGTTATTGAAAAGTTTAAACAACCCGGCGGGAAGGGCGTAAACAGCGTCATGATGTTTCTGATGCTTCTGGCAGCGCTTACAATCTCATGCTCGGGGCGTACAGGCAAAACGCCGGTACATGGAAGCAGGTCTTCAGCAATGACCAGTCCGGTACAGCAGGCGACGCTTTTCAGGATGAGTGCCCCGGAAGAAAATGCAAGGTATCTTTCAGGTGATGAGGTTGGGATCAGAATTGCAGCTTTGGATAACGACCAGTATCCCGATTCGGTGGTCCTCTTCTGCGATGGCATACAGGTCGCGGTTTTAAGGTCAGGACCCTGGGAATATACGGTCCCTTCATCTTTCACAGGCATGACCGGAAGGAGATCGCTTAAAGCTGTCGGTTATAAGGATGACAGCATTCAGACGATCACCCGCTTCATAGAGGTCTTTTCAGACAGGGTGCCGCGGATATATGGATATAAGGTCCTGCATAGCTACCCGCACGATACTGAAGCCTTTACACAGGGACTTTTTTACAGCAGCGGATTTCTGTATGAAGGCACAGGTCAGGAGGCCGGCTCGACCCTGAGGGAGGTGGAGCTTGAGACAGGGAGGATCATAAGACAGCTTAACCTTGAATCATCTCTTTTCGGTGAGGGAATAACCCTCTGCCGCGATCGCATTTACCAGGTGACATGGCAGAATAAGGTCGGTTTTGTGTACGACAGGGCCACATTCAAACTGATCAACAGGATCTATTATGCGACGGAGGGCTGGGGATTAACAACCGTGAAAGACCAGATCGTTATGAGTGACGGGTCAAATGTCCTTTATTTTTTTGAGCCTGAATTGTTTACAGTTGTTTCACGGCTTGAAGTTTACGATCATGAAAAAAAGGTTGACCAGCTTAACGAACTGGAATATATCAACGGGGAGATCTGGGCCAATGTCTGGATGACAGATATGATCGCGCGTATCGACCCGTCAAGCGGGAAGGTGAATTCCTGGGTGAATCTCTCCACCCTTTTCCCTGAGCAGAAAAGAAGAGAGACCGGCGCGGATGTCCTGAACGGTATTGCTTACGATGAAGAGGGAGGAAGGATCTTTGTTACAGGCAAGCGATGGCCGAAACTTTATGAGATAAGGGTTATTGAATAAGTTTTTTTCCGTAGACGATTTTAGTTCCTGCAGGAATAATACTGAATGTGACTGGTGTATGGCCCAGCGATTCCCCGTCAGCCTGTGCGTATACTGGCTGGGCTGACTCAACATGCAGGTTGTCGCTCCTGAAGCCGTCCACTTTCGGATGGGAGAGTATAGTTCCGTCATACAGGAGTTTCAGGCTTCTTATTATTTCCCACCTGCTCATATCCTTTATGACCGTTATATCCAGCAGTCCGTCATCCGGCAGGGCATCAGGGGTTTGTCGCATCCCGCCACCGCAATACCTGCCGTTGCCCACATTGACTGAAAAGACCCTGCTGTGCAATATCCTGCCGTCGATAATTATATCAGACTCTGTTTTCCTGTAGGAGATGAGGCTCGACAACAGGTTGTAAAAATATATAGCCTTACTGCTTTTACCCTTCTCCTTCTGCCTGTTTGTCCTGCTTACCACCAGGGCTTCAAATCCCAGTCCGGCTATATTGATGAAATACCTTTTATGTTGCTGGTTGCCTTCATGATAGCTGATAACACCAATGTCATGAAGAAGCTGTTTATTCTCCTTTAATATGCCAACAGAACCTTCATAGACGAGTGGTATACCGAACATCCTTCCCCAGTCGTTGCCCGTTCCGACCGGTATCATGGCTGTAACGATCTCGTCCGGGGAGCAAAGCTCCTGGGTGAAGATCCCGTTAATGACTTCATTCAGTGTACCGTCGCCGCCCACTGAGATGAATTTCCTGAAGCCGGATCCGACGGCTTCCCTGACAAATTCCATGGCCTGTCCTTTTTGCTGTGTGAACCGCGAAACAATGAGGATGCTTTCCCTTTCAAAAAGACTTAAGATCCTCGACCAGTCCTTTTTACCTTTGCCATTCCCGGCATTGGGATTTATGATTGTGAACCATTCCTCCCTGATACGGCCCTTTGTCATCTGAGATTCTGTTTATTACCCGGCAAATATGGCAATAAGTATGTTAATAAGATGTTGAAAACCGCAAAAAAATTGTTTACAATTACATTATTGTCTGTCGGCACCACTGGCTCAATTAGTCGTAAATTTGAAGCTCAAAATATTCTGAGAAAAATCATAAGTACAACAGATGGGCAGGATCATAGCAATAGCAAACCAGAAGGGCGGGGTCGGGAAGACGACAACGGCGATCAACCTCGCAGCAAGTCTGGCTGCACTGGAAAAAAGAGTCCTGATAGTTGACAGCGATCCTCAGGCAAATGCCACTTCGGGCATTGGCATCGACACGCGCCAGCTGAAAAGCACCATCTACGATTGTCTTATTGACGGGAAGGAGCCGCAGGATGCCCTGCTTGATTGCGGCATCGACAATCTTTCGATCATCCCCTCCAATATTGATCTGGTGGGTGCTGAGATTGAAATGCTCGAAAGACCGGAAAGGGAAAAGATTTTAAAGAATGTCATTGCCAGGATAGCAGGAAATTATGATTATATATTCATCGACTGTTCTCCATCGCTCGGGCTTCTTACAGTAAATGCCCTTACAGCTGCCCATTCGGTGATTATCCCTGTTCAGTGCGAATACTTTGCTCTCGAGGGCCTGGGCAAATTGCTGAACACCATCAGGATCATTCAGAACAATCTCAACATGGAACTCGAGATTGAGGGATTCCTGCTTACGATGTATGATTCGAGGCTCAGGTTGTCAAATCAGGTTGCTGAAGAGGTTAACAAGCATTTTCAGGAGATGGTTTTCAGGACCATAATCCAGAGGAATGTTAAACTCTCTGAAGCTCCCAGCTTCGGACAGCCCGCTATACTTTATGACGCTGACTCCAGGGGATCTGTCAATTACCTGAGTCTGGCCAGGGAACTGATTGATAAGCATGACAACGGAGTGAAAGAGTAAAGGAATAGTTTTTACAATGACAAAAAAGAATGCTTTGGGAAGAGGACTGGGCGCCCTGATTGACGGAGTGGAAAAAGAGATCCTGGAGAGGAAAGTGGAGCCTGACCTGAATATCGCCATCGACTCGATTGACGGGAATCCCTTTCAGCCAAGGACCAATTTTGATGAGCAGGCACTGGAAGAGCTGGCAACATCCATCAGGAAGCTGGGTATTGTCCAGCCTCTTACCGTCCGTGAAACAGATAACCGGAGGTACCAGCTCATTTCCGGCGAAAGAAGACTAAGGGCAGCACGTCTTGCCGGGCTCACACATGTGCCGGCATATATCAGGACCGCTGATGACCAGGCAATGCTTGAGCTTGCGCTGGTTGAAAACATTCAGCGTGAAGATCTTGACGCAATTGAGGTGGCTATCAGCTTTCAGCGCCTTACCGAAGAGTGCAGACTCACCCAGGAACAACTGAGTGAAAGGGTGGGTAAACAGCGTTCAACCATCGCCAACTACCTGCGCCTGCTCAGACTGCCTGCCGAAATACAGCTCGGTATAAGAAACAAAAACCTTATGATGGGTCATGCCCGGACACTGATCAGTATAGAGGACCCTAAAAAACAGATCAATATTTATTACCGGATAATCGACGGCGACCTTTCAGTGCGCCAGGCAGAAGAACTTGTACGGCACTTGCAGGCTGAAAAGGCAAAAGATCCGGTAAAAAGCGAAAAGAAGAAAAAGCTTAACGAGGATTTCCTTCAGCTTTCCGAACACCTTAAGAAGATATTCGCGGCCAATGTAAACTTCCGGATCAACGAACATGGAAAAGGCAGAATAGTAATACCCTTTGAGAATCCGGAGGAGATGGAGCGCATTTTAGGAATATTTGATCGTTTGAACTACTGAAAATAATTATATTTGTCGCGCTGATATGCAGGTACCGGTGAAAAATGCCTGTAAATGTTTATTTTGGGTGCGATAAAAAAAATAGCGATCCTGATTATCCTGCAAATGATTTGTGCCCAGCACACAGCTATTGCGCAGGATACAGTACCTGTTCCATTACGGAAATACCGTAAATTCAGCCCCGAACCGCTTAAAGCCACTATGCTTGCAGTAGCCTTCCCCGGAATGGGGCAGGTCTATAACCGTAAATACTGGAAAATCCCTCTCGTCTATGCAGGATTCGGAGGCCTTATCTACACACTGGGGTTCAACACAAGCAACTATAACACATACATGAAGGCCTTTCAGGACTTTACTGATAAAATCCCTGAGACAGACAGTTACATTGAAATGATAAAATGGGCTCATCCTTCGGAATATGATCCCGTGCTTTACCCCGAGACATATAACCGGTCAACTGCCTCCTGGGTGGAGGACAGGCTTCTGAAAGGGGTGGATTATTATAAAAGATACCGCGATCTTTCATTCATCGGCATAGCCGCGTGGTATCTTGTAACGGTGCTCGATGCCAATGTCGATGCAAGCCTTTTCAATTTTGACATCAGCAATAATCTGGATCTTGAAGTAGGTCCTGCCCGCTTACCTGTGCCCGGCGTTACCGGAGCAGGCCTGAATATTAGTCTGCAATTAACTTTCTAAATATGTGCAAATTATGATAAATAAACTCTTATTTACTGCAATTTTCCTGACGTTTTTTACAGCTCTGAACGGTCACACTTCTTCCCCGGTTGACACCATCATCCTGCGAACGGATATTGAGACGGAAAAGATCACACGCGATCTCGACAGCCTTGTCAGCAGCTGGTACGTCAGGATGGCGCTCAGGGATTTCCCGTTCGATTTTGAGCACGACTCGGCAGGGGTAGTTTTGCCCGATTCGGTTTACGAAAAGCGGCTCAGCCAGATTCATTCCGTCATTAACCTGCCGTTCAACAGCATTATCCGTAACCATATACATGTTTATACAATCAAACAGCGGGATAAGTTTGCTGCCGTTCTGGGACTGATGAACTACTACTTTCCGATGATAGAAGACATCTTTGATTCCTACGGTCTTCCCACGGAGCTTAAGCATATGGCAGTAATCGAGTCGGCTCTCAACGTAAATGCCGTCTCAAGGGTAGGGGCAACGGGCATGTGGCAGTTTATGCACAGTACGGGGAAATCATACGGGCTTACAATAAACTCTGTTATTGATGAAAGGAGGGACCCTGTAAAATCCACTCACGCGGCAGCACGGTTCATGAAAGATCTCTATAGTATCTATAACGACTGGATTCTGGTTATTGCTGCCTATAACTGCGGCCCCGGAAATGTGAACAAAGCAATACGCCGGTCAGACAACAGAAAGGATTACTGGGAGATTTATTACAGGCTTCCAAGGGAAACACGAGGTTATATTCCTCAATATATAGCGGCAGCATATGCGATAAACTATTTTGCGGAACACAGGATAAGGCCCCTCCCGCTTAATATCCCGGTATCCACGGATACAATAATGTTCACCAAGGATATCCATCTGAGTCAGATATCGGAGGTAATGGGTATTCCGGCGGGGGAGCTCAGGGCGCTTAATCCCCAGTATCGCACCGGCCTTGTTCCGGGCTCCTCAAAGCCGATGGCGCTTACCCTGCCGCTGGCGCACCTGGGAGACTTTATAGATCTCAACGATACAATCAGGAATTACAAGCCGGACGTCTATCTCAGCAAAACAACAAGAATTGATGATCCCTCAAGGACTACTTTCACACCGGTCAACATCACGGGTAAAACAAGACTTACCTATACGGTAAAGGAAGGCGATAATCTTGGCTTTGTTGCAGAATGGTACAGGGTAGGGCTGTCTGACCTGCGCAACTGGAACAATGTGTACAGCAACAGGATCCTGGTGGGTCAGAGGCTGGTGGTGTATGTCGATCCGGCAAGATCAGAATATTATGAGAAGATCAATTCCATGTCGTTTGCAGAGAAGCAGAAAATGATAGGAAAGAGTATCCCGTCAAACACTTCAGCAACAGCAACTCAGACCCTGGCAACGGCCAGCGACGGGGAATATATTACCTATACTGTACGGAACGGCGATACTGTCTGGGAAATTGCCAGGATGTTCGGCGATGTAAGCGCTTCAGAGGTCCTGAAGCTGAATAATATCTCGGACCCATCAAAGATCCGGGTCGGCCAGATACTAAGGATCAGAAAAAAGAGCTGATCCATTAACAAAATATGCGCCCTTTCAGGTCATTCCTAATATTGCTGATCCTGCTGGCTTGTCTGACCGGACTCGGTTATCTTGCACCCGGTAACCTCAAGCTCCCTTTGATCAATGAGTTTATACCATGGAACCTGAAAGGGGAGGATAGAACAGCGGATTCTTATGTTGCCGGTGAACCTCAGATTCCTGTTTCAGACACTCTTTTTCAGCCTCCTGAGGAGCTTCCCGTGCCCGGTGCAATTGTAACCGACACTCTTTCAGGGGAGAGTGCCGGGCCTCCTGGTCACTTCTTTGATCGCATGGAAGGATCCGATGAGCAGATCAGGATAATGTACTATGGCGATTCGCAGATTGAGGGCGACAGGGTCACATCTTCGCTGAGGCAGATGCTAAGGGAAGATCATGGCGGCACCGGTCCCGGACTCTTTCTGCCCCTCATGCCGGTGATGTATACCAAATCAGTCTCGCTCCGTGCCTCCGGTAACTGGAAAAGATACAATTACCTGTCGTACAGAGAGGGTGAGATATCTCACCGCGACCTGGGGCCCTTCATGACTGTCTGCCGGTATCTGCCGGAAGGCGTAAGAACGGCGTCGCCTGTTAAGGCATCTGTCAGGATAGTGCCTTCGGCTTTCGCCGGCAGGACAGATTCGACATTTGAAAACCTCAGGATCTTCTACGGAAATTCATCCGGCAATGTGAGGATCCTGGTACGGGCAAACAATTACCTGCTGTATACAGATACTCTTAAGAACGGACCGGGAATTCATGAAGCAGGCTGCTTCCTCTATAATGCCCATAATATTTATATAGAGTTTGAGGGAAGAACGAGTCCTGATATTTACGGGATCAGCATTGAAAGCAGCGAGGGGATGATAATTGACAATATTCCCCAGAGGGGCAGTGCAGGGCTTGAGTTTACAATGGTCGGGAGTGACCAGCTTAAGGAGTTTTACCGCATTCTCTCTCCTGACCTGTTTATACTGCATTACGGTCTGAACATAGTGAAGAATGTAAGGGAGGAATACGCATATTATGAAAGAGGCCTTTTACGCCAGCTTTCCTTGCTCAGGGAAGTGTCGCCGGAGACTCCGGTAATTGTGGTCGGCCTCACGGATATGGCTTACAGGGAGGGCGACAGGATCATATCATACCCTAATATTCCGGCGATAATTGAGGCCCAGAGGAATGCAGCGGCCAGGGCCGGCGCCCTCTTCTGGAACACCTGGCAGGAAATGGGAGGAGAATCATCAATTGTCCGCTGGGCTGAAAGGATCCCGCCGCTTGCGCAGAAGGATTTCATACATTTCACCAATCCGGGGGCCGATACCCTCGGCAGGATGCTTTTCACGGCATTCTTCGCCGGCAGCTCTTCAGACACGCTGACAGAGCCGGGCAGACCTGCAGGTTCATACGCAGACCTCCCTGTGCCGGTACCGGCTGTTTCTGCCGGCCTGCCGGGTGACTCAGAAGATGAGGTTGTTGCCGGCGTCCTTTCCGGATTATTCAGATACAATCCCGATAAACCGTTTATCTTTTCGGCACCGGCATTCTGGGTCTTTTTCCTGTTGGTACTGGCAGGCTATAGTCTTATTTACAAAAAGCTGTCCGGAAGGAACCTGTATCTTTTTGTCGTAAGTCTCTTCTTCTACTACAAAACAGGAGGGTTGTTCCTCATCCTTCTGATAATCGTGACCTTTATCGACTATTTCTGCGGGCTTTTGATTTATCGGTCGGAGTCAGTCCGTTCCCGCCGTTTTTTCCTTGTTCTGAGTATTCTGTCCAATATCGGAATACTCGCATATTTCAAGTATACCGGCTTCTTCGTCGATACACTTAATAATCTTCTGGGAACAAGCATTGAGGTGTATGATTACCTGGCGGCCTTTTCGAACACCCATCTCGGCAGCAGCTTCAATGTGAGTAATATAATCCTTCCGGTCGGGATATCTTTCTTTACATTTCAGTCGCTAAGCTACACTTTTGATGTGTACCTTCGCAAGCTTGAACCGGTGAGGAACATGGTTGACTTCGGATTTTATGTCTCCTTTTTTCCCCAGCTTGTTGCAGGACCAATAGTAAGGGCTTCAGAGTTCATACCCCAGCTTTATGCTGAGTTTCATCTGGCCCGCAGGGAATTCAGTCATGCACTGTTCCTGATCTCAAAGGGCCTGATCAAAAAGATTATCATCTCCGATTTTATTGCTGTTAACTTCGTTGACCGGGTCTTTGAACTTCCGGCTGTCTATTCGGGCTTTGAAAACCTTATGGCCGTTTACGGTTACGGGCTTCAGATCTATTGTGACTTCTCAGGATATACGGATATCGCAATTGGTCTGGGACTGATTCTTGGTTTCAGGATACCGGTCAATTTCAATTCTCCGTACAAGGCCATGGGTGTTTCTGATTTCTGGAAAAGGTGGCATATTTCCCTTTCCAGATGGCTCAGGGATTATCTGTATATTCCCCTGGGAGGAAACAGGAAAGGAAAGGTGCGGACAGGTTTTAATCTGATGATCACCATGCTTCTGGGTGGTTTATGGCATGGAGCTGCCCTCAGGTTTGTTATCTGGGGAGGATTGCATGGAATAGGTCTGATAATAAATAAGTTATGGAATTTTTTGTTTGGCAGTCGCATCGTCAGGAACAAGTTGACGAGAGCTTTGATGGTTTTTCTTACTTTCCAGTTCGTCAGTTTCTGCTGGATCTTTTTCAGGGCTCCGGATATGGAACATGCATTTATAATGTTAAACCAGATTGCCGCGAACTTCTCTCCCGGGTCATATATGGCAGTTCTTCCGCTGTACAGCACGGTATTTTCACTGATCATTGCGGGATACCTGATCCACTTTCTTCCTGAAAAGGTCAAGGAGTCATACCGCGGGCTTTTTATCAGGATTCCCCTGGCCGTTCAGCTGGCGGCCGTTCTGCTTATGGCTGTTGTAATATACCAGATCAGGACCGCTGATATAATGCCCTTTATTTATTTCAGATTTTAGAGCCAGGAGGCTTTGCCTGCACTTGTAAAAGGGGCTATTGCTCTATCGTAGATACCCTGGACGTAAGCTATGGCCATACCATAGTTGGTGACCGGCACACCTGCTTTTATGGCCGCCCGGAGCCTGTTAAGAAGCTGTTTTCCGGTTATCATGCAACCCCCGCACTGAATCACAAGTGAATAATCAGTCACGGGCCGGGGAAGCAGGTCAAGCCCTGCAACAACATCATAATCAATCTTTTTCCCGGTGAAATTCGAGATCCATCTTGGTATTTTAGTCCTGCCTATATCATCGCAGGCTACATGATGAGTGCACGATTCGAGCAGAAGAACCCTGTCTCCGTCACGGAGTCCGGATATACGGGGCGTTCCCTTCAGGTAATTTTCAAAATCGCCCTTGAACCTTGCCAGCAATATGCTGAAGCTTGTCAGCGGTATTTCGGGGGGTATGGAGGCATCTGCTTTTTTGAATACCTGCGAATCGGTAATGGCGAGGGCAGGCTTTATTCCTGTCCGTTTTAGGAACTCATCAACCTCCCTTTCCTTGAGTACTATTGCGACTGCATCATTATCAAGAATGTCCCTGATAGCCTGCACCTGAGGCAGTATCAGGCGGCCCGCGGGTGCCTCGACATCAATCGGGGTTATAAGTATTACAATATCCCCGTAACTGATAAGATCGCCAAGTAGGGTAGGGGTTCTGTATGAGTGCTCCGGTATGGTTTTGCCGATCAGGTTTATCAGATCCTCATAGTTGCGCCTGTCGACGACTGAAAATTCAAAAAGATCACTGCCGGTTAAGCTTTTGATCTTTTTCCTGAAACTCTCAGCCGGCTCCTTCAGATCAGATTTGTTATGGATTATTATGAACGGGATATCATGGTTGCGGAACCTTTCAACCAGATCGTCTTCGTACTCTCCCCAGGTGTTTTCTGTGACAACCAACAGTGCCAGGTCAATTAAATCGAGAGTCCTGACTGTTCTTTCCACCCGTTTCTGTCCCAGTTCGCCAGAGTCGTCTATGCCGGCTGTATCGACCAGAATGACAGGCCCGAACCCTGTGATCTCGAAAGATTTTTTTACCGGATCGGTAGTGGTGCCGGCATGATCGGAGACTATAGCGATATCCTGCCCTGCAAGAGAATTGATCAGACTGCTTTTCCCGTTATTCCTGCGGCCGTATATGCCGATATGGGGTTTTGATTCTCTTCCTCTGGAAACCATGATGTCGCTATTTTTCATTTATACCGGGATCATCGAGGGAAAACCCCAGCTTCAGCAGGTTGCCGGGTTTGATGATCTCCCGCAGTCTCTCATCTTCAATTATTTTCAGGATCCGGTTGGCTTCAATGATATCATGGTTTTTCTCTTTCATCAGTCCTGATAATCTTGCCGATTGGTGGTATCCTATGTAGGGGATTAGTGCCGTGGTTATTGCCGGACTGTGAAGGAGGGACCAGGAACCGGAGCTTTCGTTGATAACCAGCCCTTCAATAAGGTTATTTTCCGTTGTAAGATTTGCTGAGATCAGGAGGTTAAGGCTTTCAAGCCCCTGCAGAAGTTTCATGACAGCAAGCGTAAGGGCAGTGGGTATCACATCATTTGTCGACTGGTAGATGTTTGCGTGTTCTGTCGGATCGATCGATTTATAATCACCGCAGGGTCTTCCACTCCTGAGCAGGGCTGCATTGGCGATTATCTCATTTACGTTCATATTGATGCTGGTGCCCGCCCCTCCCTGGACAGCCGGTACAATGAAATGTTCGAAGTATTTACCCTCAGCCACCTCACTGGCCGAACCGGCGAGTGCATCCACCAAATCATTGCTGATGAGGGGTATATTTAGTTCTTCCCCGTATTTTTCCAGCGCGGCATCACTGAACTTCCTGTAAGTGTTATAGCATGCAAGTTTTGTTAACCCGACAGCCCTGTACCATTCGACCGGAAAGGGAGTCTTCGCGGGGAAATTCCCGGAGGCTCTCAGTGCATGAATCCCGTAGAGGGCTTCTGAAGGGATCTGTATTTCACCAAGTGTGTCTTTTTCTGTGCGATACATGTGGGCATTCTTTACTCCGAGGCAGGGAGGTTTATGGATTTGAGCCTGAGACCGGCCTTGCATATGCCACCACATCTGCTCCCGTAATCTCATCCTTACAAAGGATGATCAGTCGTTCAAGGACATTCCTGAACTCCCTTATGTTGCCTGTCCATTCAATCTTCTGGAGTTCCCTGATGGCTTCGCCGCTTATTTTCTTTCTGCTCATTCCGTACTCATTGCATATAACCGTATTAAAATGCTCTGCCAGAAGAGGTATGTCCTCCTCTCTTTCGTTAAGGGTAGGGACATGTATCAGGATAACACTGAGCCTGTGGTAGAGATCTTCCCTGAAGGTATTGTTCTCGATCTCTTTCCTGATGTTTTTGTTCGTTGCAGTTATTACTCTGACGTTAACATGAATATCCTTGTCGGAGCCTACTCTTGTTATCCTGTTTTCCTGGAGGGCCCTCAGCACTTTTGCCTGTGCGGAGAGGCTCATGTCTCCGATCTCATCGAGGAACAGCGTTCCTCCGTTTGCCTGTTCAAACTTGCCTATCCTCTGCTTTATTGCCGAGGTGAAGGAACCCTTTTCATGACCAAACAACTCACTTTCAATAAGTTCCGAAGGAATGGCCGCGCAATTGACTTCAACGAACGGAGCCCTGGCTCTCTGGCTCTTTTCATGTATCTGATGTGCAACAAGTTCTTTTCCTGTACCGTTGGCCCCTGTAATCAGCACGCGGGCCTCGGTGGGAGCGACCCTGTCGATCATTTCCTTGACCTTGCGGATAGCTTCTGATTCCCCGACTATCTCGTACATTTTGCTGACCTTGTTCCTGAGAACCTGTGTCTGGGTAATAAGGGTTGATTTTTCGGTGGCGTTGCGTATGGTGATGAGAAGCCGGTTAAGGTCCAGCGGTTTTTCAAGGAAATCGAAGGCTCCCTTTTTTATTGCTTCCACTGCTGTGTCGATATTCCCATGGCCGGAGATCATTACGACCGGAATGTCGGTAGTGGTCTCATAGATCTTCTGGAGGACCTCAATGCCATCCATCTTGGCCATCTTGATGTCGCAGAGCACGATGTCATAGGAGTTTGAATTGAACAGTTCAAGCCCTGAGGGTCCGTCCTCTGCAAGGTCAACCTCATGCTTCTCATATTCCAGCACCTCTTTCAGGGTGTTCCTTATAGCCCTCTCATCATCAATTACCAGAATTTTCGCCATGTTTTATCGATTTACTTTTTACATTATTCCCAGGATCCTGAGCCCCCAACCCCC
>JAHYJA010000236.1 GCA_019429325.1 Bacteroidales bacterium | reverse complement strand
AACCTTCTCAGAGCTTCACACGAAAGGGATTCCCTCATCAGACTGTTCGAAAAACAGTATCCCGAATACTACCTTATTAAGTATAACACCCGTGTGGCTGAATTGAACGACATTCCTAAACTGACAGGATCAGGAGGGAATTATCTTAGTTATATTGTTTCTGACACCATGCTCTATATTTTTGTTGCAAACCGAAAGTACCAGGAGATAATCTCTGTTTCAACAGGACCGGAATTTTTTGACAACATAAAGGCTTACAGGGCCCTGCTTCTTGCTCCCTCAAGGTCTGCAAACGCCAGGGAGCAATTTGAGGAATTTCAAAAACTTGGTATCTGGCTGTATAAAATTCTCCTGGAGCCTGCCCGGAAATATATTATATCAGACAATCTGTTAATCTCCCCCGATAATATTCTCTCATACCTTCCCTTCGAGACTCTGATCACTGAGCATTACCAGGGCAGCGGGATTCTTTATCGTGAACTCCGTTATTTAATGTATGATCTCAGAATATCATACACCTATTCCCTGACATTCATGTCAGAATCACAGAGCAAGCTGTTCAGGCCCGGTAATAAGCTGATTGCCTTCGCCCCTGTCTACCCCGGCACGATCAATATTGATTCGCTTAACCACATAAGGCAGAATGGAGGGAGGATACTGACAGACCTCCCGTTTGCCAGGCAGGAGGCTGAATATGTTGCATCACTTACCCGGGGCAGGCTTTATATCAATAACGGAGCACTTGAATCGGTTTTCAAGGCTGAATCGGGAAATTACGATATTATCCATCTTGCCATGCACACTGTGCTCAACGACAGGTCACCCATGCACTCATCAATGGTATTCTATCCGGAGCGTGATGGAAAGGAAGATGGCTTCCTGAACACATGGGAGGTGTATGGTATTCCCCTTAGAGCCAAGATGGTGGTACTGAGCTCCTGTAACACCGGGACCGGTCTACTCAATTCGGGAGAGGGGGTACTGAGCCTTGCGCGGGGATTCATCTATTCAGGCAGTCAGTCGGTGGTCATGTCACTCTGGGAGATCGAAGACAAATCAGGAACAGAGATCATTAAGAACTTCTATCATAACCTGCGGAAGGGAAAATCAAAAACAGATGCCCTTCAGAAAGCCAGAATAAAATATCTGAAAAAGGCCAGCCAGATCGGCTCGCATCCATCTTTCTGGGCTGCGCTGGTTGTTTATGGTGATAATTCGCCGCTCTGGTATCATAAACGCGTGCTCATATCGGCCGCGGTTATCCTCCTTCTTGCAGCAGTCCCGGGCTGGTTCTACTTTCGCAGATCAAGATAATCCCTGTATTCAGGGTCCTGTTTCATCAGGCTCATCAAGGATTCTTTGCTGAGATATTTTTTACGCCTGGCATAGGTCTCATTTTTCAGGTTCATCGTAAATGCAATGTCTTCATATGAATACCCTTCTGAGAAAAGAACCAGTATTTTCTGTGCATCCGGTTTTAATTTACTGAAAGCCCTGCTTATAATCTTTTCGAGAATCGCATCCGTTAACCCCTCGCTATAGCTCTCGTCTGCAAAATCAGTGTTAAGTTCCGTATTTCTCCTTTTCAGCCTGAGCTGACTGCTCCAGATGTTCCTGGCAATGCCGAAAAAATAACCCTTAAGATCAGTAGTCAGGCTAAGAGTATTGTCCGAGATCTGCCGGTAGAGGGTTATGATCGACTCCTGAAATACATCTGAAACATCTGCCTCAGATCCGCTGTTCTTGAGAACATGATGCCTGACAGTCTGCAGGAAATTGTCGTACAGCCAGTTTAACGTCTTGTCATCCTGGCGGCGCACTCCTTCAATAATGGCTGTATCAGAAATTCTTTGGAACAAACCCTTTTGATTACCAATTGAATTGACAAATATACTATTTCCATAAAGGAAAAGTATTGATCTGTCATTGAAGGTTGTGATTTTAAATAAATCGTGAGCTGTTTCTAAATAAAATATGAATATCTTTACTTCACATTATTCCCTGCAAGCAGAATGTCATTCCCCTTTGTACGACAACCAGATGCCATGGATTGCGGGCCTGCCTGCCTGAAGATGGTGGCAGCCTTCCACGGGAAGAATTTCACACTCGAAACACTCCGCAAAAAATGCCACATTACAAAGGAGGGCGTCTCATTCCTTGGACTATCCGAAGCAGCTGACTCACTTGGCTTCAGAACTATAGGAGTGAAGATACCTTTTGAAAAGCTTGAGGGCAATGTACCCCTTCCATGTATTGTCCACTGGAAGCAGAAGCACTTTGTTGTCGTTTACAAAATAAGGAAGGATACCGTCTGGGTTGCTGACCCTGCCGTCGGCCTTGTGAAATATTCACGCGAAGAATTCATTGATAACTGGTCATCATCAGTGTCCGGAGGCAAACAGGTGGGACTTGTACTTATTATAGAGCCTTCACCGGCATTATATGATGCTGACGACGAGCAGGAGAAAACCCGGGGATTCAGATTCCTCTTCAAATATTTCAGGCTTTACCGGAAATACCTTTCACAGCTGATCCTCGGACTCCTTCTGGGCAGCATCATACAACTGGCAATTCCTTTCCTGACACAATCAGTTATTGATATTGGATTGAATAACAATGATATAGGCTTTATCTACCTTATTCTTTTTGCCCAGCTGGCCCTCATTTTAGGCAGAACATCTGTCGAATTTATAAGGGGATGGCTGCTCCTGCATATTGGTTCAAGGGTCAACGTGGCAATCATCTCAGGATTTCTTCATAAGCTTATGGCATTGCCTATAGCCTTCTTTGACACCAAGCTTACCGGTGATATCCTTCAGAGAATTGATGATAACAACAGGATCGAGGAATTTCTGACTTCGGCCAGCCTGAGCATACTCTTTTCTTTCTTTAATCTGGTTGTCTTCGGAATAGTCCTTGCAATCTTTAGTATTAAGATCCTTGTAATTTTCATTTCAGGAACCCTTCTCTATACAGTGTGGATCTCATTTTTTATCAAGCCCCGGGCCCGCCTCGATCATCAGCGCTTCCGGGAAATGTCCTCATCCAATTCCAGGCTGATAAGCATTATCAATGGAATGCAGGAGATTAAGCTTACACAGAGCGAAATGAATATGCGATTGGA
>JAHYJA010000235.1 GCA_019429325.1 Bacteroidales bacterium | reverse complement strand
TAAAAAGGTACTTCACCGTAATGTTTTTCTCCTGCCGCCAGGTGAGCCATACATACCACGGGAATACAACAAGGAAAATTATCAGGGCACCCGCCGACATCAGCAAACCTGCCAGTGGCCAGTGATTGATCCTGAAAAGGAAGCCGGCAAAATAGAGGACCAGACCAAATGTACCGGTGGCATATACCGGAATTTTTTCAGGGTTCTCTTTTTCCCTGATCTTACTGATCAGGAGGATGGGGATCAGCAGAAGCAGTACGGTTGCAAGGGACAAGGTGATCAGCAGGGCTGCACCCGTCCAGTGCTGAATTTTAAAAAGTATCCCGATTATCCAGGAAGATCCGGCGAGGAATGTGACGATAAAAAGAAAAAGTTTCCTGGTGTTATGAGTCTCTTTCCAGAGCACCACCAGTGCTGAAGGGAGGAAGAGCAGGGCAAGCATCAGAGCTCCGAGTGTCAGAAGGGCGCCTGCGTAAGGTATATGCAATATCTTAAGCAATGCTGAAAGACTTAGCATAATAGTGCCCGCGACGCCTGAGATTTTCATTGTTTTTTTCATTTTCCGATATTTTGTGTCAACTGCAAAAAGTGTTTCTTCCTGTATTTCCTTAAGTCTGCGTTTCCCGATTTTCTCCTTCACCCTGCGGTAGGCTTCGGAGAATGGTATTCCGCTGGTCATTTCTGATTCCACATCACAGCAGACGTGATCTATCAGGTCCTCAAGGAGATGAGAAAATATTATTTCCTGCCGGGCAATGTCGCGGCTTATCCGTTCGACATCCCGGGGAGTAAGTTCAGGCATAGCTGATACCTTTTGGGGGGTCGATAACAAGCTGGATTGAATCGATAAATTCTTTCAGTTCCTTGATTTTCTCATCGACGAGCGAATGGCCCTTTGGTGTCAGTGCGTAATAGATTCTTACCCGGTTATTAATGATTTCGGAGGCTGTTACGAGCATCTTCTCGTTTTTAAGTTTATGAAGGAGGGGGTAGATAGCTCCATAAGTAAGTTTTATTTTCCCGCCTGAGAGCTCCTCTGTTTTCCGGGTAATTGCATAACCGTGCATTGGTCCCTCTTCTTTTAGCAGTTTGAGCACAATTGTTTTGAGGGAACCTTTTAACAGATCTGATGATATCATATTTTCATTATATATAAGTTTTTTATATATTGCAAATATAAAATATTATTATTTTAAAATGCAAGCTTTTTGAGGAAAATTTTACGGAAATTTTTACAGAGGCATAAAAACCAGGCGTTTTTATACCCTGAAGAATTCAATAAACCTGCGCAAAGTCTCCCGGCCTGGGCTCCTCCGCGTACGAAATACCACACTTGTATGTTTTGCCCCCCGCAGGGATCACTGAATATTTGCCTTGAAGGTGTCGCCCTGACCGAAATCACCGGTCACCCATCCCTTGCGGAACCATTCCTTCCGCTGCGCAGAGCTGCCGTGCGTAAAAGCATCCGGGATAACCCTCCCCTGATACTTCATCTGCAGATTATCGTCACCCACGGCTGCAGCCGCATTCAAAGCCTCCTCAATGTCTCCATCCTCAAGGATGTCCATCATTTTCTGCGCGTGATGAGCCCACATGCCCGACAGGAAATCAGCCTGAAGCTCCAGCCTTACAGTCAGCTGATTGGCCTGCTTTTCGTTCATCCTCGCCCTCTGACTCTGAACCTGATCAAGAATACCCAGAAGATTCTGTACATGATGACCGATCTCATGCGCAATAACATAGGCAACGGCAAAATCCCCGTAGGCCCCGAACTTGGTCTTCAGCTGATCACAGAAGGAGAGATCAATATAGACTTTTTCATCACCCGGACAGTAGAATGGTCCGCTTGCCGCACTGGCAAACCCGCAGGCCGACTGAACCTGACCCCTGAACAATACCAGCTTTGGCTGGCGGTACGTCATATTCGATCCGGCAAATATCCTGTCCCATACAACTTCAGTATATTCCAGCACAACCGAAACAAACTGAACCATCTCCTCCTCTTCAGGCGTGGATGTTACCTGCCCCGACTGGACGGTGCCAGTCTGCATGGTGTCGAGAAGCGGCGTGGGATCGCCTCCCAACAGTAAAACTATCAGAACTATTACTATCGTTCCTATCCCGCCGCCTGCAACCATGCGGCCGGTGCTCATTCCCCTGCGGTCCTCAACATTGCCGCTGCCCTGTCGTCCCTGCCATTTCATGATACTATTCCTGTTTTTTGATTTTCTGAATTATTCCCCCTGTCCCCTTGTTTTTAAGGATCAGCTTTATACTGCCATCGGGCATTCTCTCCTCCTTCACAAAGAAATGATCGTTGTCATAATCCCTTATCGCCGATATCGGATCTGCCTTCTCTTTTCCCCTCCAGACTTTAAGCGCGACCGGTTCCCATTTCTTCGACCTGGCCGACCGGTAACAGGCATCCATGATCTCATTGACGATATAGCCATCGTAAAAAGTCTCCTTCGGTGCTGTTTTATTGTCGAGTGCAGTCAGCATGTCAGTGAACATGTGGTAATAACCCAGCTCGGCAATCTCATCTCCTACAGGGAATATCCATCCATTTTCGGTCTCAGCTTTTTCTGCAACATAACCGCTCTTACCGCCTGCTGTGAACATCTCGAAACCTGTGCGGAGAAAATTATTGACCCAAATGGTCCCTTCAGTCCCCATGACCTCATCGCGCAGATCCATACCCCCCCGGAATGTCCAGCTTGCCTCAAACTGTCCGATGGCCCCATTCTCGTACCTTACCCATCCGAGAGCATTATCCTCGGCTTCTATCGGCTTGACCAGAGTGTCTGCAACAGCAATGACTTCGACAGGCCTGATATCCTTGCCGATATAATTCCTTGCTATTTCAATACAGTGACAACCCATGTCAAGCAATACGCCACCTCCTGACACCTCTTTGGTCCAGAACCAGTCACTGTGAGGTCCCGGATGAGTCTCCCTCGACCGCACCCATGTCACCTGCCCCAGGGTTCCGGAGCGTACCGATTCGATTGCTTTGAGAGTCTTCGGAGTATATACAAGATCCTCAAGATAACCGTGCGGAACACCGGCCTTCTCAACTGCTTCAAGCATCTCGAGCGCTT
>JAHYJA010000234.1 GCA_019429325.1 Bacteroidales bacterium | reverse complement strand
TATGACAATTCTATGATTCATCGAAAGGGCAAAAATATAACTTTCCGGGAATTCCCGGGAAAAAATCGTTCGGGGAGGCACGGATTACAAATCCGCGCCAGCAAGGAACAGAAGGCACGGATTACAAATCCGCGCCAGCAACCGCGAGCTCGGCGAAGCCAAATCCGCGCCAGCAACCGCGAGCTCGGCGAAGCCAAATCCGCGCCAGCGGTCGTCAACGGGTTTTGCTGATAAATTTCCTTCTGTCCATAAGATTTTATTTTTTAGAGTAACATGAATATCAAAAAACCAGGTCAAGTATTCTTTTAACCAGTCCAGCCAGTATAATAGCAAACAGGATCTCAATTATGCAGACTGCCATGGCCTTTTTCCATCCGTATTCCTTCCATAATACGGAAATGGTAGCAACACAGGGGACATAGAACATGCTGACAACAGCAAGGGTTATCATCTGTTGTGGGTTAAGCACGTCGGCAAATTCGGAGGTACCGAGATAAGCAGCCAGCATGATGAGTATCAATTCTTTGCGTAGAATCCCGAAAATAAGAAGTATCCCTGTGATTGCAGGCAGACCAAGCCAGTTAACGGTTACCGGGCTTAAAAACGAAGAGATTGCAGGCATCCAGCCTGCCAGGTTAATAGCCTGAATTAATATCCCTGAAATTATGACTATCGGAGCTGCAATAAAAATAAACTCTTTCGTTGCATCCCATGTCTGGTAGATTATTGTTTTTAACTGTGGCGTTTTATAATCAGATATTGGCATGATCAGTTCCACAGGTTCACCTACCATAAACCTCGAGGATAATTTCCCTGCAAGAAAGATAACTATCATTGCAAACAGGTACAATCCGAAAGCCCAGGCCAGTCCGACATATTTTCCCACCAGGCCAAAAACAATAACTGACACAGCCGAGCAGGGGACAAGTGTTACCAGCACTGCGGTGATAAACCTTTCTCGTTTCGATTCCATGATACGGCAGGAAAGACAGCCCGGGACATTACAGCCTAATCCAATTATGAAAGAGATGCACCCTTTCCCGTGGATGCCCATCTTGTGCATGAAATTATCCATAAGAAAAGAGATCCTGGATATATAACCCCAGTCCTCCAGCAGATACAGAATGATATAAAAAGGCAGAATATAGGGAAGGGCAATCTGAACAAGAGCAAGGACACCCTCGATTGCCGACCATCCGAGGGCGGCAGTGATAGTGGTTCCTACATTATAATTCCACCATTCGTGCCAGCCTTTAAAAAGTGTATCGAACCATCCGGAGAGCCAGTTGCCGAAGCTGAAAACTGTTAAAAACATTCCACCAAGGATCACAATCATCACCAGATAGCCAGTGAACTTGTGTGTGGTTACGGCATCAAGCCTGTCGTTCAGTGATAATATCCTGTGAGGGGTGATCTTTACTATTTCCCGCGTTATCTGGGAAGCAAGATGGCTTCGTTCGTCCGCTATCACGATTGAAGAGTCGTGACCGTGAATCTCCTCCAGGTTTTCACCGAGTTCAATAGCCTTTTTGAGAACTGCGGGTCTTTTTTTCTGAACAAGTCGCGTTATGTCAGCATCTTTTTCAAGAAGCTTTATTGCTATCCATCTTACCGGATATGGGAGGTCAATATCCTGCAATTCAAGGGATAATTCTTCAAGAGAGTTTTCAATTTCTTTCCCGTAAGTGAGTATTCCGTTACCGGTCTTTCTCCCTTTTAACTCAATGACTTTATCTATTACTTTGGTTAATCCTGATCCGCGTGAAGCAATTGCGGGTATCACAGGAATGTTTAGAATTTCCTGCAGTTTTCGGGTATCGATCGTGATCCCCTTCTTTTTTGCCAGATCGATCATATTCAAAACCAGTATTACCGGACAATCAAGTTCCAGAAGCTGAAGGGTGAAGATCAGGTTTCTCTCAAGGTTTGTCGAGTCAGCTATATTTATTACGCAGTCCGGCTGCTGATGAATTATATGTTCGCGGGATATAACTTCCTCAACTGAATAAGTTGCAAGGGAGTAAATTCCGGGAAGGTCAAGGACGTCGATCGTATGACCCTTATAAAAAAGTGTGCCTTCGCGTTTTTCGATGGTCTTTCCGGCCCAGTTGCCGATATGCTGATGGAGGCCTGTTAAAAAATTAAAAACAGCGGATTTTCCTGAGTTACCCTGACCCGCCAGAACAATATTGATCTTTTTTTCATTCGTCATAGAAGCACGACGATTATTTTTGATGCCAATCCCCTTCCCAGGATCAGTCTTGAACCGGAAACCTCAATCTGCACGGGACCTGAAAACAGGGTCTTCCTGACAACCTTTACCCTCGTTCCCGTTTTCAATCCAAGATCGGCCAGCCTCTTCACTGCGTGTTTTCCTCCTATTATTGAAACAATGGTTCCTGTCTGACCATCTGACAGATCGGTTAAGGGTGTGTTGTCTTTTCCGTTATTATTTTCGTAATGCATCTTATTTTCTTAACGATAATTGAACATGTGATCAACTGAATTTTAAAATCATTTTTCCTCCACGTGTCTTAAGCCTTCCTCAAACAGATTATTAATATGAATATCGTCAAGGGAATAGAAAGTCACTTTGCCCACTTTGTTGTACCTGACCAGTTTCATGTTTCGTAATATCCTAAGTTGGTGGGAAACAGCTGAATCAGTTGTTCCGATTATTGCAGCAATATCATGTACGCATAGCTCATTTTCCCTGCAGAGGGCATAAATGATTTTTGTTCTTGTGGGATCGCTCATCGCTTTGAATGTCTCGGCCAGATTATGAAAAAAGCTATCAGGTTTCATTCTCTTTTTCATCGATCTGACCTTTTCCTTTTCTATACCGGCCGATACAGCCGTGGCTGCAATCATTTTTCTCATCTGTATATATGAACAGTTGAACAATTATTCCCACAAAATTATTTAATTTTCCGGGAATACAAATTGTTTATGAAGATTTTTTTATTCCAGCGCCGAGCCTTCTCCTCAAAGCCCTGATGGTTAAACGGAAGCCAGTAAGTCCGGCAGGGTAACCGCGGCTGCAGAAAAAGAAGAGCCCCCGTCTTGCGGCGGGGGCTTCCTTTAATCACTTCAGAGATTTAGTTGCGGCGTGAGCTGCCTGATCCCCATTCCCCGGAACTGCTGC
>JAHYJA010000233.1 GCA_019429325.1 Bacteroidales bacterium | reverse complement strand
ACCAGTTATTCCTCGCCAATCCCACAGCCTCCCGTTCGGGTGTTTTCATCTGCCAGATGGGGTGGCAGCCGTATGTGTGACCCAGTCCACCACTGAAGAGATTCCAGTATAGCGCCTGCCTTACATCAGCATCATTGAACCATCCCAGAACCTCAGGATTCCATCCGACCGGGTGGTCCTCATACCGTGGTTCACCATCGAAACAGGGTTTAACGGGAGTCAGGTTGTAATCACGCACCACAAGTCGCTTGAAGATGGCATAACTGCGCTGACCATGACCGGTCTGGCACATATTGAAATCGAGCCACGAAGTGTTGTGGAACCATTCGGATGAACTTCTCTCCCCCCAGGGATGGAAGGTCATAAGATGGTTTTTATCGACCGATTTGATGCCTTCACCGAGTGCGTTCCAGATTGGTGTATTCTCTCCCCCGCCGTCACGATCCCCGCCATTTACCCATATAATATTAGGATAATCCTTGTAGCGGTTTCCGATCCATTGTCCGTATTCAAATGCGTTCTCTTTGGTAAAGATGACCGGACCGACTCCCCAGCGCTTGTCAACCTTATCGCCCCATGTGGGAAGAAGACCGATGAAAATGCCTTTCTCAGCAGCTTTTTTAATTACCCAGTCAACATGTGCCCAATAGGCTTCATTGGGTTTGAGAGGATCATTATCGGTCAGCGGCCTGTTTCCTTCATCATTTGGTGTGTTAAGCCCGTCAAGCTCTGCGAGGGCAACAGCCTGAATGACAGTAAAACCTTTTGCCCGCCGGTTCTCGAGATACCTTTCTGACTCTTCCTTGTTAAGGCGATGAAAGAGCTCCCAACCGGTGTCGCCCAGGTAAAAGAAGGGGGTGCCGTCTTCAAAGACAAGGAAACGTTTGTTTTCGGAAATCATCAGCTTTCCACGGGAAAGGTCAGTTGATGATCCCTTCCAGGGATTTTCCTGCGCAGTCGATGTAATGCAGATGAAGATTACGGAAGCAAATAGCAATAAAAATTTGTTCATTGTCAGGCTGTTAATTATCAGGGGAATAATATTAAACACAAAGTACACAAAGGATTACATGAAGGTACACAAAGGAATTATTATGCAAGTCTGGACCAGACAATAAGTACCAGTCCTAAAAGATAGAATAAAAACATCAGGCTTAACAGGGTATTAGTGCCTTTGGGGGCATCTTTGAATTCTTTCCAGAGGAAGATGCCCCAGAGGGCAGCCACAACAGGGGCGGCGTTGCTGAGACCGTAAGAGATAGCCGGACTGGCAGCTCCGACTGACATGAAGCTCACCGAATTTCCCAGGCACCATATAGCACCGCCGAGCAAACCCAGAAGGTGAGTCCGGGCTGATCCCTGCGACCACTCTGAGATCTTCACAGGTCTTCCTTCCACAGGCCTTGCCATGAAGAAAGGGTTGATTATGGCAGTGCTGAGGAGCGCGCCGAAAGAGAAGAATACCACAGCAGTGTAGGAACTTATCTTACCTGCTTCCGCAGGTGTGAAGTCAGTCGCCAGGGATGCGGCGACGAACCTGTAAAAGAATGCTATGCACAGTCCGGCAAGGATTGCCAGAAAGATGCCCTTGAAGGAGGGTTTGTTCTGGTGACTCGCCAGTTTCCGGTAGGACTGCATGCTTAATAATATGGCCACTATAATGACGGCAGTTCCCCCGAACAGCAGGTATGGATTTCCTTCAGGCTTGCCCAGATAGTTAATAAAGATGCCAAGTGTCCATCCGATCCCTCCCCCGATCGGAAATGCGACCGACATGCCTGCCACTGATATTGATGCTACAAGCAGCAACGTTCCGATGTTCCAGATAAAACCGCCAAGAGCTGATGAAAGGAGATATTTCAGGTCAGCCTGGGCGAGATCCGGAATGAAACTTCGTCCCTGGCTTCCGAAACTGCCAAACGTAAACGCCATCAGAAGAGAGAACAGGACTATCCCGATAGTATAATCCCAATAGAAAAGCTCAAAGCGCCATTCAAGTCCGATCAGGTTTCTCGTGTTTTGCCAGGAACCCCAGCAGATCATTGCTATAACGCAAAGGAGTACTGCAAGTGCATAGTTTTGTACAAGTACCATGGTTTGTTAAGGTTAGTTAAGTTAAAAATAATTTATTCTTCAGTGTCTGATCCACCCTTCAATAAAATTTATTGAGTAAGGCTCAATGGTGAAGAGGCTTTGTGACCTGACAACCTCCTCGTGAGAAATGCCTGTCAACTGATAATTTGATACAGCTTCTGCAAAATTGCGTTCACTCAGGCTCTTTATCCTGAATAAACCTGAACAGCATTCAATCTCAGCATCCAGTTTCGCAGAAGTGAAGTTAACAAGTATCGCTCTTGCCTGCTTCCCGTCGGTCAGAGCAAGGCATTCTGCCCGGAGGGGATCGGAACTGACGCTTTTCACAGCATCCATGTTCTTGTTTCCGAGAAGGAATCTGAATACGTGATAAACAGGAAAGATCATCTTCCTTAAAGCAGGGAAATGGTCAGGCCACCTTGAATCGTCATCTCCCTGAATAAAACCTCTTTCTCCTGCTGCTTCAAAATAAGTTACACTGTCAGCACCCGATTCGCACAGGTACTTAAGGCTCCCTACGCTCCAGCAGGCTCCGAACAAAGACATAAGGCGGCTGTCTGCCCGGGAAGGAAATTCCTTTCCGCTGTAAGGCAGCTCAATAAAAGTATTGTTGGCGTTAAACCTTCTCTGAATTGTTACAGGCGAAACAAAAATGCCTTTTTTCCCGGCGAATGCCTTAGCGCTCGTTACGCTATACTCCTGGGCTTTCAGGTTTTCGGTCAGAGTTCTGTTATCTGACGCATGCTCCTGAGGGTGAATCGAATAGCAAATCTCATCGTTACCAGTGTCGCCGGGCCTGTTTCGGTTCAGTTCGGCAAAACCGGCATTCGTACCTGTGGCAATGTCAACCGCAGGATCGATATCCCGTAACTTCGGGATTATATAAAGGGTAAGCTGCCCGGGCGTGACAGGATACGACCTGTGAAACAACAGGATAGCGGATACTGCAGGTCTGCTGTCAGCATACCAGTTTATGAACCCGGCGGTTTCTTCTTCCATATTATCACCAAAAAAGAGGGCGAGAACAAGGTCAGTTCCTAGCTCAAATGACTCACT
>JAHYJA010000041.1 GCA_019429325.1 Bacteroidales bacterium | reverse complement strand
CAGGGCACCCCCCTGGAATCTTCTTCCGGGTTGTCGTCAGGCTGAACCCCCCGCCCTGCTGGCGCAGGGCACCCCCCTGGAATCTTCTTCCGGGTTGTCGTCAGGCTGAACCCCCCGCCCTGCTGGCACAGGGCACCCCCCTGAAAAGGGGGGTTAATCCTCTGCGGCAATTACGAATTGTCTTAAGGCCAGTGTATTAGCACCCCTTTCAGGGGGGTTGGGGGGTCAGGCGTCATTACCGGGTTGGGGGGCAGACAGCGAAACAATTTTAGTTTGCGTCGGGATTTCCTATATTTATCAAAAAATTATCCGCATGAAAATATACAAATGGGGCATCCTGGCACCGGGAAAAATGTCAGGCAAGTTTACAGCCGGTCTGAAGATGCTCGGGAATGCCGGATTATATGCTGTTGGTTCGCGCGATGCTGCCAGGGCAGAAAATTTTGCTGTTCAGCATGGTTTCATGAAGTTCTATGGAAGTTACGAGGAACTGGCCCGGGACCCGGATGTTGATGTAATATACATTGCATCACCTCACTCTTATCACTATGAGCACACGATGCTTTGTCTGCGAAACAAAAAAGCAGTGCTTTGTGAGAAAGCTTTTTCGCTGAACAGCGGTGAGGTGGAGGAGATGATATATGAATCAAAGAAACAGAACACTTTTCTGATGGAAGCTCTCTGGCCCCCTTTTCAGCCATTCTACCAGAAGGCCCGGGAGATACTGGCATCAGGAAGAATGGGGAAACCGCTACACCTTAACGGGTACTTTTCATTCATACCTCCGTTTGAGGCCGAAGACCGTAAATTCAACATTTCCCTGGGTGGTGGCTCACTTCTTGATATAGGCATTTATCCGGTTATCGATGCCCTTACTTATTTTGGCATCCCCGATGAAGTGAAAGCCTCAGCTGCTTTCGGACCAACAGGATCTGAAGAATCGATTAGCATTATTTTCAGGTATAACGACGGACGTATGGCAACCCTTTACAGCTCATTCAGGACAAACGTCGGTATCGGATGCGATATACTCTGTGAAAAGGGTAACGTGATCGCTTCCAGAGGCCGGGATATGAACCAGAGAGTGACTCTGAGGCTCCATAGCGGAGAGCAGGATGAGTTTGTTTTCAGTCCCCCGGCAATGGGCTACCACTGGGAAGCTGAAGAGGTTATGAAATGCCTTGATGAGGGGAGAACTGAAAGCAGCGTCGTACCTCTCTCTTTCAGCCTGGATCTGATCAGGATACTCGACCAGGTACGTGAAGAGGCAGGGATCGTCTTTCCGGGAAGAGACAGGGTGAACGAGGAGTGAGGAATGAGGAATGAGGAATGAGGAGTGAGAGGTGAGCGTAGAGCGTAGAGCGAAGGGCAAAAAACCGTCGAACCGTCAGACCGTCGCACCGCCGCACCGTCAAACCGTCGCACCGTCAGACCGTCGCACCATTTTAAACTTTAGCCTGTGTCAGAACCTGCACACATAAGCGAAGGAGCCTTTTACCGGAAGAAATTCCTCCTTAGCATAATAATTCCGGTGTTATTCATTGCCCTGATGTGGCTCGTCAGGATCGCAGAAATACTTTTTAGCGCAGATTTCTCGCAGGGAGGGATTTACCCGCTCGCTCTCAGGGGGCTTCCCGGAATCATCTTTTCTCCCTTTATACATTCAGATACCCGGCATCTTTTCAATAATTCCCTGCCTCTTTTCTTCCTGGCAACTGCACTCTTCTATTTTTACTCCGAAGTCGCACTGAAGGTTTTTTCACTTACATATCTTCTGACCGGACTGCTTGTCTGGCTGGCGGGACGCGAAGCATGGCATATCGGAGCCAGCGGTCTGGTGTACGGACTGGCATCATTTCTCTTTTTCAGCGGAATAATCCGCCGCTATTTCAGGCTGATAGCCCTGTCACTGCTGGTGGTTTTCCTTTACGGATCAATGGTATGGGGCATATTCCCCGGTATCTATACAAATGTTTCATGGGAATCTCACATGCTTGGATTCTTCTCCGGGGTGCTCCTTTCGGTCTGGTTCAGAAAGGAGGGCCCCCAGGCGCCGGTGTATGAGTGGATGGAGGAGGAGGAAGAAGAGGAAGGGGAGAATGGGAGAGAGGGAGAGGGGTAGACAAGGGATGAAAATCCCTGATCAGCAAGCCCAAGATTGTTAAAAAAATATAATTCGTTTATCACCTGCATCCTCAGATTTCTCACTGACAGATTTAAGACACATATTTGTAACCGGATTTGAAAATTTTGCCTGAGAATGGCAACTTCCCGTGTATATGAAGTATTAATAAAAGTTGTTCATGAATAGGATAATAATATTTACCGGTTTTCTTCTGTGCCTTATTTATACTCCGTTTACCCTTTCCGGGCAGGATGTGGACATTCCCCTGGAAACTCCCAGAAGCAGGGCGGTCAGGGTCTTTCTCGATTGCCGTTCATGCGACATGAATTATACAAAACAGGAGATCCCTTATGTCAATTATGTAAGAGATGTAAAAGAGGCGCAGGTTTTTATCCTGGTTACAGACCAGGGTGCAGGCAACGGCGGCAGGCAATATACCTACAGGTTTCAGGGAATGGGACAATACGCCGGAATGAATGATACTCTTGTTTATAGCAGTAACCCGGATCTGACAAGTTCCATAATCAGGGAACAGCGCACCAATCTTTTTAAAATGGGATTGATGCGTTATGTTGCAAGAACTCCTCTTTTGAGTGAGATTACAATAACTCATAACAGGGAGCTTGAAACGGAGGAAGTTATCGACAGGTGGAATAACTGGATCTTTGAGCTTCAGACTAGTCCCAGATACAATGCTGAACAAAGCTACCGGAGGCTTTTCGTAAGGAATTCTGTTGAAATTTCAAAAGTTACTCCCGACATTAAACTGGAGATCGATATTTCTCAGGACCTTAACAGACAAAGGTTCATCGAGGAAGATCGGGATACCACTTATGTAAGGAGTAGTGAATCGCTGGATATTCTATTTGTAAAAAGTCTGGGAGAGCACTGGTCAGCCGGTTTAAGATGGAACATGGGTGCTTCAACGTCATCCAATTATAAATTTAACCAGGAATTCTTACCATCCATTGAGTACGATCTTTATCCATACTCGCTCTCCACACATAAGCAGTTAAGAATTATGTACAGCGCGGGTTATCAGTATAGCAGCTATATCGACACTTCCATTTACAACGTAACCAGAGAAAACCTTTTCAAACAGGAGTTAAGACTGGCCTATCAGATACAGGAAAGGTGGGGATCAGTAAACCTTTCACTTACAGGATCAAATTATTTCAATGATTTTTCAAAAAACAGCCTCCAGTTAAATGGTTCTGTAAGAATACGGATTATCAGAGGACTTTCATTCTCGATTAACGGGGAAGCAGGATACATAAATAACCAGCTTAATCTCAGAAAAGGCGATCTGAGCGAGGCTGAAAGGCTTCTGCGCCTCAAGGAACAGGCAACAAAATTTCAGATCGGCGGCGGCTTAAGCATCACATATACATTTGGTTCGATTTTTAATAATGTGGTCAATCCCCGTTTTGGCCGGACCGGCGGTGGCGGCGGTGGCGGCGGTGGATTCTTTTAATATATATTTGTTCACAGGATCTGGATTACTCCGCAGGGAAATATTATATTTATCCGGAAAAACTTATCCGGATGCACGAACGTTTCAGGTATAAGAGCAGTAACCAACTGATACTGAAAGCCGGGAAACTGGGTTTTGATCTCCCCTTTTCGGATGATATATCGCCACTCCTTCAACCCCTCTCTTTCGATGGCCTGAAAACTCAAAACCGTCTGGTCGTGCAGCCGATGGAGGGTTACGATTCAGACGACCCAGGCTCTCCCTCTGACATGACAAAAAGGCGCTACCTTCGTTTTGCTGAAGGCGGAAGCGGGGTCATCTGGTTCGAGGCAGTGTCGGTATCCCGCGAGGGACGTTCAAATCCGCATCAGCTCTGGCTAAACAAGAAAAATACGGATCATTTCGCACGACTGAATGATGATATAAGGAAAACCGCAGGCAGGCTCGGGTTTGATCCGCTCCTGATAATCCAGCTCACTCATTCAGGCCGGTACAGCAAGCCGGAGGGAAAAGCAGAACCGCTTGCGGCTGCCCCGAATCCCGTCCTTGACAGGGATAAGCCATATATTCTGACCGACGACGATCTTAGAAGAATACAGGATCAGTATGTGATGACAGCGAAACTTGCCTCCCGCTCAGGGTTCAATGCAATTGACCTGAAGGCGTGTCATGGTTACCTGATGATAGACGTGCTTGCCGCAAAAGGCAGGATCAACAGCATCTACGGTGGTGAAGAACCTGAAAAGAGGTTCCGTTTCTTTCTGGAAACATTCGACAGGATGAAGGACGAAGCCTCAGGTCTTGTAATGACAACACGACTGAATATTTCAGATCTGTACCCCGGAGGCTTTGGAGTTGATGATAAAGGCAATTCTGACTTTTCAGAGCCTCTCATGCTTGTGGAAGAGTTACGACTGCGGGGAGTACACCTGATCAACATCAGTATGGGAAGCCCGTATTACAATGCTTATGTTACAAGGCCATTCGACACCCCGATCCCCGGTCAGCCGGTCCCGAGTGAACACCCGGTAGAAGGCGTCATGAAAATGATTAATAGTACCGCACTATTTCAGACGAGATTCCCGGAAATATCTTTTACCGGTTCGGCCTATTCCTATCTGAGGCATTATGCTCCGAACGTCGGTGCGGCCGTCATTAAAAACGGCAGTGCCGCCCTTATCGGATTCGGAAGGAATTCATTCGCTTACCCCTCAATGCCGTCAGAACTGTTCAAAACAGGCAGAGCTGATCCTGCCAAGGTCTGTATCGCCTGCTCGGGTTGCACCAGGCTGATAAGGAATATGCGTCCGGGTGGTTGTGTGATACGCGACCGGTCAATTTATGGTGCAGAACTGAAGAAACTGATTGCCGATGGGAAGTGAAAAAATAATGGTTGATGGTTATTCAATTGAATATTATAACCTTAACACACTCATAATCGGCAGTGGCGCAGCCTCTCTCAACGCAGCTGTCACCCTGCATTCCATGGGTCAGGAGGATATTCTGATTGCCACTTCGCAATGGGGAGGGGGTACTTCAAATAACGCCGGTTCCGACAAACAGACCTACTACAAGCTTTCCCTCTCGGGCGAACAGCCCGACTCGGTCCGGGAGATGGCCCGGGATCTCTTCAACGGAAGGTGCATGCACGGGGATATTGCTCTCTGTGAAGCCCAGGGCTCTGTCCGGGCCTTCATGAATCTGGTCAGGCTGGGAGTCCCTTTTCCACATGATAAGTATGGTGCCTTTGCCGGATACAAGACTGACCATGACCCAAGCTCAAGGGCAACATCGGCCGGACCGTACACCTCCGGGATGATGTTCGAAGCGCTTGCCGGAGAGGTAAAGAAGCGCAGGATAAGGATACTGGATAAACACCACATCATTGCCCTGCTGACCGACAGGGACAGAACGAGAGTAACCGGTGCACTGGCCATCAATACCGGAAAGACGATTCCCTCTGAAGCCTTTGTTCTTTTTAATTCGGTTAATACTGTAATGGGAACAGGAGGACCAGGAGGGATCTACGAAACGAGTGTCTATCCTTTATCGCAGAGTGGTTCGTCCGGCATCGCATTTGATGCCGGCGCTTCCGGGCAGAACCTCACGGAATCACAATTCGGGATCGCCTCCGTTAAGTTCAGATGGAACCTCTCCGGCAGCTACCAGCAGGTTATACCAAGGTATTATTCAACAAAAGTAGACGGCTCTGACGAAAAGGAATTCCTCAACGATGCTTACCCTGATTATACCTCTCTTACCGGGGCAATCTTCCTTAAAGGCTATCAGTGGCCTTTCGATCCCCGAAAGGTTGAACGATTCGGATCATCGCTGATCGACTTGCTGGTTTTCAGGGAAAGAGAGGTAAGAGGGCGCAGGGTCTGGATTGATTACAGAAGGAATCCGTCTTGGAGGAGTGATGATAAATTCCTGACAGGGAGCCTCGACCCTGATGCAAAAGATTACCTTATCCGTTCAGGAGCTCTGAAGGAAAGACCTGCCGAAAGATTGTCAGCAATGAATTCTCCTGCGGTGAACCTGTACAAGGAACACAGTATCGATCTTTTATCGGAACCCCTGGAGATAGCAGTCTGCGCCCAGCACAACAATGGCGGACTAAAAGGAAATATCTGGTGGGAATCGGATCTCTTGCATCTCTTCCCGGTCGGTGAGGTTAACGGATCACACGGAGTATACAGGCCCGGAGGCTCGGCATTGAACTCGGGCCAGGTAGGCAGCTACAGGGCAGCTCAATACATCGTAAAGAAATATCATCAGTCTGCACCTGCAAAGGAGGAATTTCTGGCTGAAGCACGGAGCCGGATCAGCCGGAAGCTCGGAATGGCTGATTGCTGGCTCTCGTCAGGGAAAAGAGACAGGACCAGCCTTCTTATCGAAAACATCCGTAAAAGAATGTCGGCCGGTGCCGGAATAATCCGCAGGCGTGAACAGGTCAGGGAAGCTCTCCGCGAAGCGGCAGAACTGAATGCCGGGATATTATCTGAAACGGGAGCATCATCGGTCAGCGAACTGGTCTCCTGCTATACGGCAGCAGAGCATTGTCTTACACATCTGATTTACCTTGAGGCAATTAATGCTTATATTGAGAAGGGAGGGAGAAGCAGGGGATCTTATTTAATAACAGAAGGGTTAGATAAAGATGATCCTGTAAGTGATCCGGTCGGATCTGTTCGGGAGCTGTGCAGGTATGACATCCCGGTTGAAAAGGATATTCTGGTGGTAAACTACACCGACGGAAAGGTAACAACCAGGCTTGAAGGAGTCAGGAAGATACCCCCTCAGGACCTCTGGTTCGAGAAGGTCTGGAAGGATTATCTCGAAGATAATTACTACTGATGTTGACAATATCAGGCAAATTACTAACTTTAGCCCCGAATTTGCCCTAAAACCTGAATAATACTGTTTCAGTATGAATAGTAAACCTGTGGCTGTTATTACAGGCGCCAGCAGAGGGATAGGGAGATCTGTGGCAATAGCGCTGGCAGCCGAAGGGTACGATATTGCAGCGATAGCGCGTTCTGTTGACAGTGAAGGAATGGAAATCCTTGCTTCGGCTGTTGAGAAAAGCGGCGGAGCCTTTTTCCCCATCGGACTGGACATCTCATGCACCTCGTGTCATAACGAGGCTGTTAGGAATATCATTGACAGGTACGGCAGGATCGATTTCCTGGTAAATAACGCGGGTGTCGCTCCACTCAACAGGAATGATCTGGCTGATATGAGCGAGGAGAGCTACGACAGGGTAATGAATATCAACCTGAAGGGTCCCGTTTTCTTCTCACAGAAAATAGCCAGGGAGATGGTCTGGATGAAAGAGCAGATAACCGATTATAAACCGGTTGTTGTTTTTATTACATCTGTTTCAGCGGTTCTCTCATCAACCAACAGGGCCGAATACTGCATCTCAAAAGCAGGGCTCAGCATGGCATCTACCCTCTTTGCCGACAGGTTTTCGAAGGAAGGGATCCTCGTTTGCGAGATCCGCCCCGGAATTATTGAGACCAGCATGACAGCCAGGGTTAAGGATAAATATGACGGACTGATCGAAAAAGGTTTTGTTCCCCAGAAGAGATGGGGTTATCCGGAAGATATTGGAAAGGCTGTAGCCTCCATTGCACGGGGCGACTGGGATTTTTCAACCGGTATGATATTCGAGATAAGCGGAGGACTTAATATTCACAGGCTCTGACAGGACCCTTATCCGGTTGCTTGGGTCATTCCACAATTTTTCTGCTGGCCAGGGCGTAATAGATTATGACCGCAAAACAGATGAGCGGGACAACGTACGAGTAGTTGATGACTCCTGTCATATCTGATACTCTCCCCTGAAAGAAAGTGACGACTGCACCACCCACAATGGCCATTATAAGTCCCGATCCGGCTATTTTGGTGTCATTGCCCAGACCGATCACAGCCTGTCCGAAAATGGTCGGGAACATGAGCGACATGAATCCGGAGATGGCAACGAGGGCCAGTACCCCGATCATCCCGCTGCCCAGTATCACAATAAGAGTACAGACTATTGCCATCAGTGCTGAGAATGTAAGCAGGGATAAAGGCTTGAAGTATTTCATCAGATAGGTAAAAATGAATCTTGATGAAGCAAACAGGATCAGGGCTGCTATATAATACGAAGCTGCAACCTGCTCAGGGGTCTTGCCGGCCGGAAGTACGATCTTTTCAAGATTCAGGTTGCTCATAGCGTAACGGATCGTAAAGGACCATACGCCTATCTGGGCGCCGACATAAAAGAACTGGGCAATCACGCCAAGGACATAATTCCTGTTCCTGAGAAGCCGCTTCAGTGTCGGACCCAGGTTTACAGCTGACCCGGCATCGGAAGCCCTGGGCATTCTGACGAAATAAATTACGAGCCACAGTATAAGCAGAAGGAAACCGATCGATACGTATGTCATTGTCACAGCATTAATTTCACCGGTCTGTATTGTCTGCAGATCAGCGGAGGCCATGGCTGACCTTTCAGCTGCTGAAGCGGTGTTTAATTCCGACAGAATGAAGATCTGGCTTATCACCACTCCCATTATCGAACCGAGCGGGTTGAACGACTGCGCCAGGTTGAGGCGCCTTGTCCCGGTATGCTCGTCACCCATCGCGATGATGTAAGGGTTGGCGGCAGTCTCGAGTATCGAGAGTCCTCCGAAAAGTATCCAGAGCGCTCCCAGAAAATGAAAATAATTACCTGTCATTTTCGCGGGAAAGAACATTAGACAACCTATGACATACAGGCCCAGTCCCAGTAATACTCCCGACTTATAGGAGAATCTCTTTATGTAGATAGCGGCAGGCAATGCAAAAATGAAGTAGCCCAGCCCGTAGCATGATATCTGAATAAGGGATGTCCGGGCATCAGTCATGCTCATGATCCTCTTGAAAGCAGCCAGCAGGGTATCCGTCATGTTGTTCGCAAGTCCCCAAAGAAGAAAGAGGGAAGTAATGAGAATAAAAGGAATAAGATTGCCCGGCGCAATCAGTCGTTCTTTAACCCTGGCAGCATTCATTATATGCAAATGTTTTGATAAATATGTCCTGAAATAGTCAGGGCATAAATTTGGGGAAAATTTTTCAGATATAACAATCTTGTCTGGTTGACCTCTGTTTATAATGCAGCTGCATAATCAGGTCAGGTACCTGAAAATACAATTCTCTGTTCCCCTTTCAGGCCAGGATTGATTAATTTGAGTTTTATTCGTGTTACTCCGTCCGGCCAGTAGCGTCTGAGAGTGCGGTCGGTAACTTCAATAAATTCAATTTCCGGCGTCATGTTTCGCGGGTTGTATGTCATATTCAGTGAAAATCCGTCGCCTTCAAACTTCAGGATTCCGGGTTTAAGCTGCGTTACCCGGCAGTATGTGATAAGGTTGGAACTGGTTGTAGCGCCGGTCACTTCGCTTAGTTCGTATTTATCGCTTATTATGAAATTCCTTCCTCGGTTGAGGGTGTAGGTTCGGATCCAGCTTTTTACCCTTGCATTTTCGGGGTATGCTCCGGCTATCTCAGTCGTGAAGGTTGCAGATCTGGAATTGGCTGTAAACCTGGAGTTTACAGCCTTGTAATCCGCCCCCTGTATCTGATCGGATCCATTGATAACCGGCAGGTTATGGTATCCCGACTGCATTGTCCAGATTTCATATCGCCGGGGGCCAAAAGTCTTCGCGACATACTCCTCGCGGCCAAGATCGATAAGGCATGGTTTTCCGTCGTAATACATCAGGCACGAGCCGGCGTCGTTATGGTTATGGCTCTCGGCATTGAATCCGCCTTTTGCTCCGAAGAAGAAGCCTGAGTAACTGCCTTCCCTGTCGCGTGCTCCTGCAACCTCCGTGTCGGGGAACCAGAAGTCGGCAACAAGCGCTTCCTGAGCATCCGTGGTGCGTATCTCATGAATAAGGCCAAGGTTCCTTATCTGGTCGAAGATCCTGCCTGTCATTGCCCTTTCTCCCCAGTTGCCGATCCTGGCAAGATATGCTCCGAAACTTTGCATCACAGGATCGTTTATAGCCTTTCCGTACCTGTAAACGACAGGGGGATTGCCGCCTGTTGTCGCGTCAGCATCTGCAAAATTTATGAAGTATGGCGCGTGAATATTAACCTTATGAAAATAGGTGCCGATATTTTGTATCAGAGGATCATTAAAAACGTCAAACTTTCCGTTTGTGAGATTCTTCATGATTTCGAGGCTCTCGTAGAGTAGAGCTCCGGCGGCGCCCCAGTACGAAGGCCCCTCGTCACAGCCTCCGTCGTCGGAATAGCCGTTCAGGAACTTGTCGAGCGAGTTCAGGATCTTCATTACCTGTTGCGTTCTTTTTAACGGATCTGTCTCCAGAAGCATATAGCTGGTCAGCATATTATAATTGATCCAGGGGTTCCAGTTATTCGGACGTCCTCCCCTGAAGCCCATATAGCCCCAGTCGTCCCTTTCAAAATAAGGATCAAGCGCCTTACGGCTGATCTCCTGCTTAAGACGTTGTGAAATCAGGGGATGCACCTTGTCAAACTCATCTTTAAAAAGATGCCACGTCATCGACAGGTTGCTTGTCACTTCCCCTACGCCCAGATCGACATAGGGTTCGTTAACGTCGGGCAGACCCGATCCTGATTTCTGGGCACCAAGATGTGCCGACCATCCCCACCAGGTCTGTTCACAATAATACCATACCGCATTTATTAACTGATCGGTGAAACGTCCTTTTCCTTCAACCAGCTCTCCCATAACCAGTGAAATAAGTGCATTGCTGCATTCCGCGTAAACACTTTGCCGCCTGTCGCCCGACCGGATGAATTCAAGATAATCGGTCGCCTTTACAACGGGCCAGTCATAATCGAGATAACCTTCAGCCCTGGTGATATACTCCTGCCGTAAATTTGCAGGAAGACTCTCCCAGAACTCCCTCTCGTTATAACCGGGCAGTTTGTTCCACGATGCATCATTGATCAATACTGATTCCAGTCCGATGGCCGTTGCCTCTTTTGCAAGTATGTTACGCTCCTTCGGTTTTGGCTGGGCATGCAGGGGCAGCAAACCGACAAGTAAAATTCCAAGAGTGATAACCAGTGGTTCCTTAAAGCTTTTCTTAAGTCTGTTCATGATAATACCGGATTAGCATGAAAGTTAGGAAAAAAACATTATAATTGAATGTAAAAACTGACATGATATGAAAATAAGAATAACATTATTACTTGCCATTATATTTACGGTTGCCCTGAACGGTCAGCAGAGAAAGACCATCGATCCGGTAATCAGCGCCATGCACACCATTTCGAGCCATGATCTGCTGGAGTGGGTTGCAATTCAGTGTGACGATAAATATGCAGGCCGCCTGACCGGGACACCTGAATACCAGGCATGTGCGGAATGGCTCGCTTCGATGTTCGAAGGGTGGGGTCTTACTCCTGCTGGTGATAACGGAACGTGGTTCCAGTGGTTCGACATACCCTATACGCTTGTTTATCATGACTGCGGAGTAAGCCTGCATCTCAGCGCGGGAAAGAATGGTTCGGTAATAAAGGATTACAAATATGTGACTGAATACATGCCCGGATCAACATCAGGTAACGGGGAGGTTACGGCTGAGGTGGTTTATGCAGGTTACGGTATCACAGCCCCGGAGCTGGGCTACGATGATTATGCAGGGATAGACGTAAGAGGTAAGATAATACTTATTGAACCTGAAGCCCCTGTTTCACCGAACGCGGGAGCTGAAAAATTCACACCATGGTACCATCACTCTTTTCACCAGACCAAGCTTTTAAATGCAGTAAAACACGGTGCTGCAGGCATGTTATATAATTATGGTCCCATAGCCAATCCGAACAATGCATGGGACGGGAACTTTATCTATGTACACGCAGGCAACGCGGTGACGGAGGATATGTTTGCCGGCACCGGGAAAGATCATCAGCAGGTGCTTGCATCTATCCGTGAAAAGCTTAAGCCTGCCTCCTTCATAACGGGTAAAAAGGTTACCCTAAAGATGAGCACCCAACATTTCCCCGATGGCAGGGGCTCCAGTATCATTGGTTTGCTTAAAGGCAATGATCCTGAGTTAAGCAAAGAGGTGATAATTATCGGCGCCCACCTCGACCATATGGGCCGCTGCTATGAGATCATACCCGGAGCAAACGACAATGCTTCTGCCGTGGCGGTTATGATGGGTGTTGCCAAAGCCCTGACAGAAAACAACATACAATTGAAACGCTCGGTGCTCTTCCTGGCCTTCGGCGCTGAGGAGCAGGGTATCGTGGGCTCAAAGCACTATCTTGAAAATCCGTACTTTCCGCTCAACAGGAGCATTCTTCTGAATATGGATGGAGTAGGGATCGGACACTCGATTGGAGCCAATGCAGGCCTTAACTATCCTGAGTTATGGAAATTTGTTGAAGAAGCCAATGACAAATACGTTCACAGGCCCCTGAATACCAACTTCTTCTCCAATCTCGGCCGTCCGAGGCTCGATGCTGCCAGGTTCATGACAGCAGGGGTTCCCGCCCTGAGCTTCTACACCTCAGGATCAGTTAATTATTACCATGTTCCGGGGGACAATCTCGATATTATTAAACCTGAGATCATGGAGGATATGGCAAAACTGCTGTTCCTTACCGTGGTCAATATGGGGAATTACGAGGGGGACATTATAAAGTAGGAAGTTTTTCAGGGGTCACAAATCATGGAGAAAATCTGACGGCTTTCCCTAAAGCCTGGTTCTGATCTGATATGACTCATATTACAGGTCCTCTTTGTCAGGATAGAGTGTACCCCCCTTGGTCAGCCACGATACGCCGAAGGCGACCAGGGCAACCGTCTCAGCCCAGAAAATAAATGGAGTTGACATATGGTCCGCGCGTTTGAATATAAGATAGAGTAACAAGGATATCAGGGATGCTGTCATTATTGCACCACACGCCATGTAGATCCTGTTCCTGATGACTTTCCGGGGAGTGGGGTCCCCGTCATCTTTGGTGAAGAGAAAGAGGGAAAATACGGCCAGGCAGCTCAGAAAGAGCCCTGCAGCAGGGAAGTGAATATAGTCTGAAAATCCTGCCGGACCTGTCTCTGAGGCGGGGAAGAAAGCTATCAGCAAGGCAAAGAAACCGGCCAGGTTGGCCGTAATATTGTCCCACCTGTCATAGCCGCTGTAGAAGAACAGGAAAAGGGCAACGGCACAAAGTCCGCCTACAAGGACATCCCTCATCGGGGTGTGGTAATAAAGGCTTATGGAAGGCTGACCGGTACTGCCACCGAAGATTAATTTATTTCCAAGCAGAAGGACAAAGGGAAGCAAAATGCCGATCCATCCCACGGCTCTTCGGAGAGCCAGGTAGGAGTAAGTCAATCTCTTATACTTGTCAGGTAGTTGCGATTCCATTTTTGTAAGAGGTGATTACACAAAAATAAAAAATATCCTTTCATTTCCGTGGATTCCCCGGGAATGATGCAGGATGTGACAATTAATTTTTTAAGACCTGCCTGCAGCGTTTGGACTCCCCGTTGCGTATTAGATATATAACCTGGTTTAATAAAGGACGACAGATTTATAATTATAAGCAATAAGAATATGAGAAAGTTAATTGTGGCAATGGCATCTGTTGCCTTGATAGGAATTCACAACACGTGCGAAAAGCAGCCCGGAGAACCTGATCTTATGCCAAAAAGTTTCACCCTGACCGAAGAGGCAACACAGGCTATACAAAGCTCCTTTCAACCATGAGCAATGACTACGCGGCAACGGTTGAAGGACTTGATTTCCCGGCCCCGTCAGCCCTCACCACAATAAACAAATGGGCAAACGACAATACGGCCGGCAAGATCCCCAAAGTCCTTGATCAGATCTCCGGAGATGCTGTCATGTTCATCATGAATGCCCTTTACTTCAAGGGCGACTGGAGCTACCAGTTCGACAAGTCGGAAACACAGAACCGTCCCTTCCATCCCGATGGCAGTTCAACGGTCAATGTCAGCACAATGAAAAGCGATGTAGGGACAAGGGTCTTTTACGGCGGGAATGGTTGATGCCTTTAGCCCTTCACAGGCAAACCTTTCCGGAATAACAGACGGGTCGGTTTACGTTTCCTTCGTTAAGCAGGACACCTTCGTGGAGGTGGATGAGGAGGGAACGGAAGCTGCCGCCGTAACGACAATAGCCATCTACGATAGCATGCCATCTGAGCCCCCGCAGTTCGTGATCGATAAATCGTTCGTTTTCGCGATCCGCGAACGCACCACCAACACCCTGCTCTTCATAGGACAAGTTATTAATCCATAACCGATCACCGATTACCGATCACTGATCACCGAATACTGACACAAATAAAACATAAACCAATTTTATTTCCTACGGTTACTATGCCGGAGAGCCTGCCCCGCCCCAGTGAGGCATTAACATCCAATAGCCCCGGTCCCGCCCGGAGATTGTACGGGTCTGATGGAAGTAGAAAAGATTTCAAACATTCGAGATTTATCTTACATCACATTAGTCAAATTAAATTTTCTTGGGAAAAAAAGAATTCTTTGCAGCGTTTGGCCTCTCGTTTGCGTATTAGAAGTATAACCTGATCCAATTAAGGACAACAGATTATAAATTAAAAGTAACTAGAATATGAGAAAGATAATTATGGCAATGGCATGTATTGGATTGATGGGAATTCACAGTACATGCGAAAAACAACCCGGTGAACCAGACCTGACACCGAAAAGTTTTACCCTGACCGATGCGGCGCCACAGGCTATACAGAGCAGTAATGAATTCGGGATAGAACTTTTTAAAAAGGTTGCTGAAACCGATAATCAGAACCTCATGCTCTCTCCCCTGAGTGCAAGCACGGCTCTCACAATGCTGCTTAACGGCTGCGGGGGAGATACCTATACACAGCTGCAGGGAACACTTAATTATCCTGCAGGCATGACGATCGGCGATATCAACGAAGCTTACAAGAGCCTTGTTGACCAGCTGCTGAAAGCAGACCCGAAAGTAAAACTCGCACTGGCAAACGCAATTTTCTATCGTAACGGTTTTGTAGTCAAACCCCCATTTCTTGCCACCATGAGCAATGACTACAAGGCCACGGTTGAAGGGCTTGATTTCAAGGCCCCGTCAGCCCTTACGACAATAAACAAATGGGCAAACGACAATACGGCCGGCAAGATCCCCAAAGTCCTTGACCAGATCTCCGGGGATGCTGTCATGTTCATCATGAATGCCCTTTACTTCAAAGGCGACTGGAGCTACCAGTTCGACAAGTCGGAAACACAGAACCGTCCCTTCCATCCCGATGGCAGTTCAACGGTCAATGTCAGCACAATGAAAAGCGAGGTAGGGACGAGAGTATATAACGGCAGCAATTACAGGGCAGTGGAGATGCCCTACGGGCGCACCAATTTCACAATGGTCGTGATTGTTCCCGCAGAAACGCTTGGATCATTCTACGCATCATTGACCCCGCAGGTATGGGATGAGATAACCTCAGGATTAGATGAGAAGGATGAGTTCGGAAAACTTATCGTTTATATGCCGAAGTTCAAATTTTCATACGAGAAGTACCTTAACGACCAGCTTAAGAGCCTGGGAATGATCGATGCCTTTATTGACGGCCAGGCAGACCTTTCAGGAATTTCCGACCTGCCGATTTTTGTGGACTTCGTAAAGCAGAACACCTTCGTGGAGGTGGATGAGGTGGGGACCGAGGCCGCCGCTGTAACGACAATAGGCATCAACCTTACCAGTATGCCTGCTGAGCCACCCCAGTTCGTGATCGATAAATCGTTCGTTTTCGCGATCCGCGAACGCACCACCAACACCCTGCTCTTCATAGGACAAGTTATTAATCCATAACCGATTACCGATCACTGATCACCGAATACCAACACAAATAAACCATAAACCTATTTAAATAATATGAAAAGCTTAATTAAAACATCAATTACCCTCCTCGTCCTGACCGCCGCCCTGACCGGCTGCATGGACAGGACAGTGGAACGGATAACCTACACGGCCAATGTACCTGTTTACATGGCATTCAGCGATTTCCGCACCAGCTTCCAGGCAAGCGAACCTGTTGAGATTAATCAACCTGGTAAGATATATTTCAAGGACAGCTATCTGTTCGTGAATGAATATGGCAAGGGGATACATGTCATTGACAATTCCGATCCCGCCAATCCTGAAAAAGTAGCCTTTTACGAAATAGTGGGAAACATCGACATGGCAATAAAGGGTAATATCCTGTATGCCGACAGCTATATCGACCTGGTTGCAATTGATATAACCGATATCAACGATCCAAAAGAGGTGGGCCGGCTATTGAACATTTTCCCCGAGGTGGTGCCCGAGGGTGACAGGTGGTATCCCTATGCCATGGTTGATAAAAAGAAAGGGGTAATAGTTGACTGGGAGGTGAGAACCGTGACAGAAGAATTAGAGCCGGGCACTTACACGGGAGGCCATATCTTCCGCGGAGAATTTACTTTTCTGGCCTCATTCGACGGTGCAAAGCAATGGTCTTCCGGTGCCGGAACGGGCGGCTCAATGGCAAGGTTCATGCTCAATGACGATTATCTCTATCTGATTGCACATCCATGGATGCTCAAGACCATCGATGCAGAAGAAGCTGACAAGATGAGCGTTATCGACAGCGTAAATGTACCCAGAACCATGGAGACGCTTTTCAAACTTGAGGATAAACTGTTTGTCGGAACAACAACCGGCATGCTCATTTACGACATCGCCAATGCAACACAGCCCAGACAGATCTCCTCCTACGATCATATTACCGCATGCGACCCTGTGGTTGTCGACGGACAATACGCCTATGTTACACTCCGGACAGGGAATATGTGCGCCAACGGGCAGAACCTGCTTGAGGTTATTGATATTTCGTCCATCACCAATCCCTACCTGGTGAAATCGTACCCTATGTTCAATCCGCACGGACTCGGTGTGGACGGTGACCTGCTTTTCATATGCGACGGTAAAGCAGGACTGAAGATTTACGATAAGTCGGATCCTCTGGCAATTATAACCAACCAGGTTGCACACTATCCCGATTTCGACACCTTCGATGTAATTCCGATGGACGGCATACTTATGCTGGTGGGTGAGGACGGGATCTATCAGTACGACTATTCAGACCCGCTTAACATAGTGCAGATAAGCCACCTTGTCATAGTTGATGACGGAAAGTAAACAGATGAATATAATAAAGTCAATATCTACTGCTCTCTTACTGGCAGTCGCCCTGATTGCCCAGGCTCAGAAAGGTGAAAGACAGACGGTTGTGCTCCACGATGGTACCATTCTGACCGGTACCATCGTGGCCGACTCGTCAGACTACCTGATGATGAGGATTAAGAGACCGCAGGTGATCATGCTCAAAAAATCGCAGATTTATTCAGCAGACATTGCAAAGCCGGCAGAGCAGGGGTTTGAAGACAAGCAAGGCTATTCCATAAGGCTGTCAGCATCGGTTCTTGCGGGCCGTAACAGCGACGGTAAAACAGGCGGACTGAGCTTTCATCTGTCAAACGGTTACCAGTTCAGGAGCGGGATCAGCATTGGATTCGGAACCGGGATTGAAGAACTGGACGCGGTGGTTATGCCTGTTTACGCTGATCTGAGGTACCAGCCGCTGAAAACAAGAGTGTCGCCGTTTATATGGGTCAAAAGCGGTTACGGCTTTCCGGTCGGTGACCAGGGCGAAGGGGGTTATTACTACTATGGCTATTACCCTGATGCGAAAGGAGGCGGGATGTTCAACACGGGTGCCGGTATCGCTCTATACTCATGGAGACGCAACGCGGTTAATATCGGTATAGGTTACCGCTACCAGAAAATGAGATACATACAGGAGTATCCGTGGGGTGGAGAATCAAACAATGAGGTTATTACACACTTCAACAGGGTAGAGGTGCAGTTTGGCTTTATCTTCAGGTAAGTGAAGAAATATGAGAAAATCAATCATAAAACCATCCTAATTAAGTTATTTTGAAAGAACTTAATCAGGATGCTGATAATGGGCAAAAGGGAAAAGGATGAAAAGACGGTATCAGACCTGGAACTTATCAGGCGTTGTTCGGAAGGGGAGCTCCGCGCACAGGAACTCCTTTATAAACGCTGGTTCTCCTTTGCCATGTCGGTAGCAGTCAGATACACAGCAGATGAGGACGCTGCGATGAATGTAGTAAACGACAGCTTCATGAAGGTGCTTGATAAAATAAACGAATTTGACCTCACAAGGCCTTTCCGGTCATGGTATTGCAGGATACTGATCAATTCGGCCATTGACAATTACCGCAGGAATGCGAAGCACTCATCCCACCTTCAGCTAAGCGAGATAGAAGGAACGGAGGAGCACGGGCCTGAGATTGAAGCTGATATTTCAGCCGGCGACATCATCTACCTCTTCAGCCGGCTTCCCGAGAACTACAGGGTTAACTTCAACCTGTTTGAGATTGAGGGCTATACACATGATGAGATCGGACAGATGCTCGGTATTACGGCTTCGACCTCACGCTCCAACCTGTCACGGGCAAGGAAGATGCTCAGGGAACTATATACAAGGAATTTCAGTCCTGTGAAAAGGAACAATGAAGCAGTTTGACGACATATTCAGGGAAAAGGCTGAGAAGGCATTCAGCAGCTATAACGCCGACCATCTGGCCGATGCGGGATGGAAATCGTTTGTTGCAGCCAGGAGGGGAGGCAGAAGGCTCAGGGCAGTAATACCCCTGTGGGCAAGAGCAGCCTCGGTAATCCTGATCATAGGAGCAGGAGCGTTCCTGACTTATATTGCATTAAACCGTCATAACTCAGAGGAGGTTCTTGTGGCAGGGAAAACCGGACCGGCAATAATAACACCTTCCTCTGCACAACCGGAAGCAGCCCCCGCCATCTCACCGGCTGTTGCGGAAACGGCAGAGCTTTTACCGGGAAGCAGGGAGGCGGTTCGTGAAGTGAACCTGAAAGCAGCAATATTACCGGAACAACCGGAAGAGGAGAGACAGTTAATGCGGGAGGAGATCACGGTACCTGCCGATACGGACAGGCAACCCGTGGTAGCAGAAAACAGGTTACCGGTATCTGACGATTCAGTAAACCTTGCCGTTGAGGCGGCACTGAAGGAGGTTCTTGAAGATGAACCTGCAACTGCCGTAACTGAAGAGGCGGATAAGAGGTCAGGCAGAACCACATTTATGGTGGGAATGTCGGGATTACTGGCGCATGTTGATGAGACTACCTCATCTGCACCCGGAGTCTCGGTCGGTTTCTATGTGGAGCAGAAGATCACGGAAAGGATCTCTCTCAGGCCCGGCCTTGCGCTCGCCTACAATTCGCTTGGCGTTGATGGCAGAAACGCCGGTTCGGAATTTTCCTACTCGGTCCCGCTTTACAATGGCAACAGCGGAACACCCGATTCCTACAGCGGCCAGCTTAGCATGTTTGCCATGGAAGTACCGCTCAATTTTGTCTTCAGAGTGCTTGAAAGGAAGGGTTCGAGCCTCTATCTTTCAACCGGTGCCTCAACAATGATCTACTTCAGCCAGCAGTTCTCCGGTGATCTGGTGAATGCATATACCCAGAAGCAGTTAAATACAGCCTCCGGCCTGATGGATTCGGAGACGCGATACTCTACAATTACAGTAGAGAACACTTATGGTGCTTTCAGGCGGACAGACTATTTCGGACTTGCCAACTTTTCTGCCGGTTACTCCCTTCCCTACGGAAAAACAGGGACACTCCTTATTGAACCATTCCTTCAGCTGCCTCTCCGCGACCTTACAGCCCTTGATCTTCGTGTCAGATATGGCGGAGTATCGATGAAGCTTCGTTTCGGCAGCCAGAACAGCGGTAATGGCAAATAGCTAAATATCAGACTTATTCCATTCCTGCTTTAAGAGCTTCACTCATGGGTATTGCGTTTACTTTCCTTTTGCTTAACCGTTTTGATACCTCATAAGCCAGCATTATAACCAAGAATCCGATAAGGATATAAGGAAGGCTTATCCGCGCAGGCGGCACTATCAGTCCTACGCTATCCTCAAGCGATTGTATCATTGACCCTATAGCCGACATCGTGAGGGGAATGCCAAGGAGGTAGCCGAGTACGACAACCATCGTAGAACTGTTCAACACCAGATTGCTGACCTCCTTACGGCGGTAACCGAATATTTTCATGAGTGAAATGGTGATAGTGTTCTCATCGACTATCATGGAAGAAACGAGATATACAATTATCATCCCGATAATTGCTGCCATAAAAACAACAAATCCGATCATCGATTTTGTAGGTCCCAGCAACTCTTCCACGCCGGCCATCTTCTCCTCCATAGTAACCATGCTGTGCGAGACGTCAGCAGGGAGATCAAGCAGCACATTGCTGAAGGCCCCGTTATAGCTTCCTTCCGGCATGTCAAACATCTTATTGTATTCATCGACCGGCATGAAAATGAAATTACCTGCATAGGTATCAGCTATTTCGTCTACCCGGATGGTAAACTCCCGCCCGTCGATCTTTCTTATTACTCTTATCGGCTCGCCCTCAGCTGTATTAAGCATTTTGGCGGCCGGAATAGTTGCAATTACCATATCGGTACTGAGCAGGGCTCCTGATTTGCCAGTTAATGTTAACATTCCGGAGGCGGGCAACACCCCCATAACGTAGAGATCCTTCTTCTCTGCACCGGGAGGAACGAACAGGGCAGCCGAGAAAGGCTCCGCGCCGTAGGGTAACGGGTCAGCGCGCAAGCGGTCAAACTTATACTCATACCCGAACTCATAGATACCTGATACGCCCCCGGTAAGAAGGAAGTCGGTTGATTTTTTCAGGGAAAAGCCCCATTGCATCATTACCGTGGCCACTGCGATACCCAGAAGGAGGAATGTGACCCTGGAAAGGCTGCGCAATTGTTCCCTTATCTGGAATTTGACCGTAAATCCTACCTTTTCAAGGTTAAGGGCACGCTCGAGGAAATTGATTCCGGTTTTCTCTTTCCGGCCTCTTAAAAGGTCCGCGGGAGAGCGCCTCAGCCTGCTCCTGATTACGATGTAACTGCTGAGGACAATGATCAATACGGGGATAATGAGGCTGGCGGCCATCCTGCCTGCATCGGTCTCTATTTCCGTAAGGGGTATGTTGAACGCATCGAATATAAAGGATACCATAGCTCTAACGGGTAATAGTCCGGGCAGGGCTCCGGCTATGCTGCCGGTTATTGCCAGTGCAAGAGGAAGCCTCAGGTAATGGAAATATATCTCCCGCTTCCTGTATCCTAAAGCGTATAGTGTGCCGATGATTGTTGAGTCTCTTTTTATCAGACGGGAAACTATTCTGCTGACAATGATAACAGCCAGGAGCAATATGGCTGTTGGCACAGCCTTGCTTACCATGCTGATGATCTCCACCTCGGCATCAACGATATTGATTCGTTTATTGTCATCAGCATTTGTCCATTCTGCAATCTCAACACCTTTTTCAACTATCAATTCCCTAAGCCTGGCTGATCTGACACGCAGAGGCTCCGGGGAATGGTTAAATTTCACAGAGTAAAAGGGTGAGCCGATCCCAAACCCTGCAAAATCTTTCCTGCTGACAACAGCAATCCCGAATCCCGGTCTGGGCATCATATCAACCTCAGATTGCAGGAGGTACATGTAGTTTGGTAATGCCAGATATCCGGTGATAGTATATGATTTTCCATGGATCTTTATTTCATCACCGATGCCGAAGCCATTGGATTCAGCAAAAACCGGATTTAATAAAATTTCGCCATCGGCCATAACATTGCGGCCTTCAACAATTCCCGGCAGGTTAATTTTTTCGTTCATGCTGAAAATGCGCAGTGTAAGTCCATCTGCCAGCTGGTAGTCAAATTTCAGGCCTTCCTCAATAACAGCATCTGCCATTGACTCCAGCTCCGTAAGGCTGGTCAGGCTGACACTGGTCACGAAAGAGGCATCTTCCTGTATGTTGTTGATCCTGAAATTATCTGCGAGCCTTTTAAAGTTACAGGCAAACTGGCCCATGAATGAGAAAAGGAAGCTGCTCAGAACTATCAGTATAAATGAACCAATATACTGTGATCTGTTTTCGGACAGAATACGTCTTATCCTTCTGTTTATTGTCATTTTAAGCATAGCGGTAAAATTTACCATATTATTTCTTCCGCCGGCAATATGGATTTATTAACCAGCTCTTCCGTTATCTCACCGCTCCGAAGCCTGAATACCCTGTGAGCCAACCCGGCGATAGCTGAGTTGTGGGTGATCATTAAAATAGTCGTTCTGAACCTCACGTTGATCCCCTGCATGAGTTTAAGGATGCTCAGTGATGAATCATAATCAAGAGCTCCCGTCGGTTCATCACATAACAGGAGTCCCGGATTTTTAACTATAGCCCTGGCCAGAGAGGTGCGCTGCTGCTCGCCACCGCTAAGCTCCTGCGGGAAACGGTTTCTCTTATCCAGCATATCCACTGCGTCGAGCACTTCATCAGTTTTCAGGGGTGATGTGCTGATGTTGGAGACCACTTCGATATTCTCACCGACAGTGAGATTGGGAATCAGGTTGTAGAACTGAAAGACGAAACCGAGTCGCTCACGCCTGTAAAGGGTCAACTCTTCATCAGTCAGCCGGGTCACTTCAATACCGTCAACAGTAATCTTCCCGCTGTCGCAGCGGTCGATACCTCCGATCAGGTTCATCAATGTTGATTTTCCCGAACCTGAAGGCCCGAGTATAACACCGATCTCACCTTCATCCAGCCTGAGTCCGACGCCTTTCAGAACCTCTGTTACCACATTTCCGGTACGATAGCTCTTTCTGAGCTCAGAAACATCAATGATCATATTCTGGTTCCTCCATTATTTGTAAAAACACCGTTTCATTATTTCAAATTAGTTAATCCCTAAAGTACTGTCAGACTATTCCTGCATGGGAGCCGGGGAGTGTAAAAGTTCCAGCCCTGCTGCTGTGCGCGGTCTGAAACCATTCCATTTTCCGGTATCTGAGCTTTCAGGCAGATCGAGGTATTGCCGGTAATCTTTATCCTTTAGATGAATACCCAGAAAGGCAGTAACAAAATGCTGGTTGATGTTGTTGATCCTGCGCTGGTCCCATGCGGGTTCGGCATAATGATAATAAAAATCAAAAAATAATCCCGGCTCCAGCGACTCCGCGGGGGGCGGGTTTGGAGCCACATTATGCCTGGCATTGATATATGTCAGCAGATACCGGTCGGCATTGACCGCTTCGTTGTATATTGCCCTGGTCCCTTTCTCGTAGCCCGAGATATCATCCAGACTTCCTGCGACAAGAAGAAGCGGGACTTTCAATCCTTTCAATCCCTCCTGATCCCAGGCATTTATCTGCATCCCCCAGGGTGCAAAGGCTACGACGGCTTTTATCCTGGGATCATGAATGGTTTGGTAGGCGGGATTGTTTATACAGAGAGCTTCTATGGCTTTGCTGCCGCCGGCCATTGTGGCGAACCTTGCCGCAAGGTTCTGGCTGTATCCGGCGCCTGCTGCATTCAGTACACCGTATCCGCCCATCGAATAGCCTATAAGGGCAGTGTTGTTTGCATCGGCCAGTCCTGCCAGAAAACTGTTGCTTCCGGGTTTGCTCAGGTCCGCTATCTGGCTAAGAACAAAAAGGATATCTTTTGAACGGTTTAGAAGAGTGCTCTGGAAACCTCCCGCATCGCTGTAGGTTGATTCCATATGATCTATTGCCACAACCACATATCCTTTTGATGCCAGGTTTTCCGTAAGGTAAGTCAATAAAAGCCTGGACCCCACGTAGCCGTGAGATATAATCACCAGGGGAAAAGCCCCCTGCCTGATATCGGGCATTGCATCACGCAATGCTCTCCCTGAAAAGCCATACC
>JAHYJA010000232.1 GCA_019429325.1 Bacteroidales bacterium | reverse complement strand
GAAGGGTATGAATTTCAGTTTTATCTGGAGGGCCTGGATAAGAAGTGGAGCTCATGGCAAAAAGTCAGCAGAAAGGAATATACGAGCCTGCCTGCCCGCAATTATGTGCTTAAGACCAGGTTCCGGAACAGTGACGGAATCATCTCAGAAGTTTCTCCCCTGGCTTTTACGGTAAAGCCCATGTGGTACTTTTCGAAGCTGGCGGTCGCCCTTTACGTTCTGTTTTTCCTGTTGTTAATATGGGCTTTATATGAACAGCTCAACCTGAGGTTTGCCCGGACACAGCATATGCTTGAACAGATTATCAATAAAAGGACTGAAGATCTTATAATTGAGAAGGAGAAGTCGGAGACCCTTCTTGCCAATGTCCTTCCAAAAAATACTGCCGATGAGATCATGCTGAAAGGGAAGGCCACCAAGATCAAATATAATTTTGTTACGGTTTTGTTTTCAGATATTCAGGGATTTACTCAGATCGCGGAAGAGATGAACCCTGAAGTTCTGATTGATGAGCTCGACAGGTTCTTTTTCCATTTCGATTCGGTGGTGGAGAAGTACAGGATTGAGAAGATCAAGACAATTGGTGATGCCTACATGTGTGCCGGGGGGATCCCCGAGAAGAACAGGACCAACCCGGTGGAGGTCATTCTGGCCGCCATAGAGATGCAGAACTATATGCAGAAGCTGAAGGAACGCTCGCAGGCGGAGGGGATGAAATACTGGGACATCAGGATCGGCATACATACCGGCACTGTGGTAGCCGGAGTGATCGGACAGAAAAAACTGTCGTACGATATCTGGGGCGATACCGTCAATACCGCGAGCAGGATGGAATCGTCGGGGGAGGGAGGCAGAATAAATATCTCAGGAACAACCTATGAGTTTGTGAAAGATTTTTTTATCTGTGAGCACCGTGGCAAAATGCCTGTAAAATACAAGGGTGAACTGGATATGTATTTTGTAAACGGGATTGTGCCTGAACTGTCGGATGCGAACGGAGAGCCTGGCAGGGAATTCTTTACAAAGCTTCAGATGATAAAGCTTCAGGATATTGAGGAGCTGATCACAAAGCTGTATGATGATGAGGCTCCTCCCAACCTCTATTTTCACAGCACTGCCCATGTGAAAAGTATTGTAAACCAGGCTGAGTTGCTCTCATCCGGCGAGAAACTGCCTGCGGAGGATTTCATCATCCTGAAGTGCGCAGCTCTCTTCCTTTTTACAGGGTATATCTATGACTATGAAAAACCTGCCGGGGCATCACTTCTGCATGTTGAAAAGATCCTTCCGGCCTACGGATTTGAACAACCGGTAATTGAAGCGGTAAAAGAACGGATATCGAACTCCTATAATGATCTTCAGATCACTCTGCCCGACAAGATCCTTCACGATGCAAGGTACGATTACCTTGGCCGGGTTGATTATCTGAAGCTGACTGAAAAACTCTTCAGGGAGAGAGCCGAATATGGAAGGAGTGTCAGCAAAAAAACATGGATCATGATGCAAAGGGATCTTCTGCTCGAACATGAGTTCCTTACCGGCACGGCCCGCCTTCTGAGAAGCGTGTCAGCCGCGGAGCAGATAGCCGGACTGGAGCTGTTTGACAAATAATCCATTTTGTTGCACGAAAAGCTTCAGGGATTATTTTTAAAAATGTACTTTTACGCCATAATATAAATAAGCTGACATGGATACCTTCGACTGGAAGAATCTTCCCTTTGGTTATATCAAAACAGATTACAATATCCGCTGTTTCTACAAGGATGGCAAGTGGGGCAAACTCGAGAAGTCTGAGTCGGAATATATTGATATTCACATAGCAGCAACAGCATTACATTACGGGCAGGAGGCATTTGAAGGACTTAAGGCTTATATGGGTAAGGATGGTAAAGTAAGGCTCTTCAGGTGGGAGGATAATGCAAGAAGGCTGATTTACTCGGCTTCCGGCATCAGTATGCCTGCTCTGCCGGTTGAGCTTTTCGGGGAAGCCGTTTTTGAGGCCATCCGGCTTAACAGGAGGTTCGTACCTGATCATGGAACGGGTGCTACATTATATATCAGGCCATTTCTTTTCGGAAGCGGCCCGGAGGTTGGTGTAAAGCCATCATCGGAATATACATTCATTCTTTTTGTTACTCCGGTCGGCCCATATTTCAAGTCAGGGTTCAAACCTGTCAATACCCTGATATGCAGGGAATATGACAGAGCTGCCCCTCTCGGTACGGGTACTTTCAAGGTTGGCGGCAACTATGCGGCAAGCCTCAGGGCGATCAACGCAGCAAGGGAAAAGGGATATTCAAATTCAATCTTCCTCGATGCAAGAGAGAAGAAATATATTGATGAATGCGGACCGGCCAACTTCTTTGGCATTAAGGATAATACTTATGTGACCCCGAAATCGGGCTCAATATTGAATTCCATTACAAACATGAGCCTGATAACAATAGCAGAGAGCATGGGAATGAAAACCGAACGACGCCCTGTCCCCGTTGAAGAGCTTTCTGAATTCAGTGAAGCCGGAGCATGCGGAACAGCTGCTGTGATTACCCCTATCGCAAAGATCTTTGACCCTGAGACCAATAAGGTGTATGTTTACTGCGAGGATTGCACCGCGGGCCCCGTAACAACGAGGCTTTATAACAGGCTTGTAGCGATACAGTGCGGCGATGAGCCGGATGAGTTCGGGTGGATAACCATAGTGGACTAAGAGCATACCAGAACAATATTGTGAAGAGAACTGATACCGGATCAACAAAAACAAAGCTGAGAAGCTCATACGTGACTCTTGTAATAAGCGTGTCGCTTGTCCTGTTTCTGCTTGGGATCCTCGGACTGGTGCTGATCAATGCCAAAGAGCTGTCGGATTATTTCCGTGAGAGCCTCTCCTTTTCCGTTATACTGGACGATGATGCCAGGGAAGCTGACATAAGGATGTTGCAGAAGGACCTGGATGCCAAGCTTTTTGTCAAATCCACCGAGTACGTCTCCAGGGATCAGGCGGCACTGAAGATGCAGGAAGAACTCGGGGAGGACTTTATCACTTTCCTTGGAGATAATCCGCTTCCTCCTTCTATTGATGTCTATCTGTTTGCAGGATATACCGGCCCCGACAGCGTGGCTCAGATAGAAAAGTATATCCTGGGATATCCCTTTGTAAAGGAGGTCTATTACCCCGAAT
>JAHYJA010000040.1 GCA_019429325.1 Bacteroidales bacterium | reverse complement strand
CGCCTCATTTCAGACCTTCCCTGTCATACGGCCGGCGGAACCTGCTCCGTGACCTCCCTGCTTCCTGCCCTTAGCCCCTCTCCTTTTGCCCAGCCGTCGCTGTCCTTCGTCCAGCTATGGCTGGCAAAGCCTGCGCACTGCGCCCTTCGCCTAATAAATAACCCCCTCCAAATCATGCAGAGCTGCACTCCTGAAGGGGGTTTAAGAATTGTACCGGAGCTTCGGGGAATGGAGGGTTTAAAACTCCGTTGTCAATCCAATTCATTACAAAAATAAGCGGAAGTCTGGTCAATGTTATACCCAGGAGGCTGGTTTGTATAAAGATCCGATGTTATTGTACTGAGGGTTGCAGATGTTGTATAAGTCATAAATACCAAGACCGAAAAGCAGGATCCGGCACAGGGGATCCTGATGGACAGGAGACCATACCAGGAGTTAACGGTTTTTCATCAGGGCTATAAGGTCGCTGATCTTTTCACGGGAAATGCTGCATTTGTATTCAGTTTCGTTATTGACCAGAACGCATTGCAATTGTTTGGTATTTATCTTCTTAAGATAATTGAGGTTAATAAGGAATGAACGGCTGATCCTGTAGAAGTTTTCCCGTTCAAGCTCTTCGGCAAGTTTTCCGAGAAGGATCGTCACAGTCTCAGTCCTGTTTTTGCTGAAGTGGAAAACTGAATAATTGCCTTCCGCCTCAATATATATTACTTCAGCCGGGTCGAGAAAAACCACTCCCGAAATGTTCCGGAACATGAGCTTATTATAAGTATCCAGAAGAAGGTCTGCCTTCTGGGCTCTGCCAGAGCTCTTTGCCTCCGCGCACCTGATAATAGTATCGTTTAATCTTCGGGGTTCAACCGGTTTTAACAGATAGTCAAAAGCTGCATACTCAAATGCTTTGATTGCATACTCATTAAATGCTGTGGTAAAAACTATATAAGGGTTTACCGATCTTGTCTTCCTGAGATCATCGAGTATTTCAAACCCGCTCTTTCCCGGCATCTGAATATCCAGGAAAAGGATATCAGGCTTCAACTCCAGAATAAGTCCCAGGGCCTTATCGGGGTCGCAGGTTGATCCGGCAACTTCAGCAAGTCCGTTCACCGTAATAAGATTATTCAGCAGCAAAAGAGATTCCGGTTCGTCTTCCACAATTACTGCCTTCAGAATTTCATTTCTCATCGGATATAATCATTTGGGAGTGTTTGGTATAAACTGGTAGTCATCCGGGATGTATACCCGGACTTCCGTTCCTGCCGGATCGGGTCCGTCATCATTAATATCTGATATTTCAATTGATGATCTGTGTACATTGAACTTGTCCATGAATTCAAAAAGACTTGTTATCATTCCAAGACCCTGGCCAGTGCCGCTGAATTTATTTTCATCAACCACAGCCCTTCCCGGACCATTGTCCGTTACGGTAATCAAAATCCCTTCTCCCCTGTCTTCCAGTTTCACATGAACCATCCCCCCCTCCTTTCTGTTTACGATCCCGTGTTTGACAGCATTATCGACAAAGGTCTGAATAGTCATTTTGGGCAGGTTCCTTTTCAGGTCAACATTCCCGTCAACACTTATGGAATAATCAAAGCGTTCGCGGAACCTGAGCTTCTGCAATTCCAGATACTTTCTGACAAAATCCAGTTCCTCGCTCAGGGGTTTTATTATCAGTGATCCGTCACTCAGGATACTTCTCAGCAGGTTTGAGAGTTTAAGGACGCAATCATAGGCGGCTTCCTTTTCTCCCTTGAGGATCAATGATCCGACCGATGAGATCACATTGAATGTGAAATGAGGATCGAATTGCCTGATTACGGCGTTCATCTGCAGTCTCGCCATCTGAGACTTAAACTGCTCCTCTTCTGCCCTCTTTTTGTTATATCTTTTCATTATCAGCCATACAAGCCATGATATCAGCAGAATGACAAGCATTGCAAAGATCACTCTGAAGCCGGTTTTCTGCCAGAAGGCCGGTACCACCCTGAACCCCATTGTAACCGGATCAGGAGTATGGATACCATCGGCGTTGAATGCTTTAATATAAAAGGTATAGTTTCCAGGCGGTAACTTCTCATAGACAACTGACCTGTCCCTGCTTTTATCTGTCCATTTTTCTTCATAACCGGCCAGCCTCCACTGGTAGGTTACTTTTTCAGGATTAGTCATCGATATTCCTGTAAAGCTAAACCGTATCGTATTCTGGTCATGCCTGATCCTGATGGATTTCTGTCTTCCGTAAAATAAATCTGGTCCTGCCACCGGTTCCCATGTAAGTGAGTCGGTCCGGCATTCAATTCCTGTGAAGTGAAGCTTAGGGGGGCTAAGATTCTGTTTCAATTTTTCCGGGTCGAGCATGACAACCCTGTCTGATGTCAGAATCCAGAAAAACCCGTTGATATCCCGTATGATTCCATTGTCCAGACAATCGTTCCCCATAAAACCGTCAGACTTATCATAAATGCGGAAGTAATCCAGGTCATTATTATAGAATTTTTGCAGATCGATAAGACACAGGTCCGTAACTCTACCAACCAGCACATGAGTGGTATCGATCATTATCAGGCTGTTAGCAGGTTTGTTCAGGGATGCCGGAAGAACCTGCCTGAATTTTTCTGTAGTTTTGTGATGAAAAAAGAGCCCTTCTTCTGAGGTGATCCAGATCCCGCCACGGGGATCCTTAACGAGTGTAAAAGTATAAATACCAGGAATGATGGTATCTGTTACGTTCTTAAAATTGGTTCCGTCAAAAAGTGTCAGACCCTTCTCTCCGGAAAGCCAGTAAACACCATTGTCGTCCCTTATTATACCTTCAACTACACCTGCGTCCTCCCCGTTGAACTGAGGGTACGTAAAAACCTCCCTGTTCTTTATGTGGTACAAACCGCTGTCGCTACCGATAAGCACAGATTTATCAACCGGATCTTCATAAATGATGCATATCTGACGATTATCAGGAATATCCTTCAGCCTGGTGAAAGAGTTGCCGTCCCTGATAAGCACTCCAGTGTTGGTTGAGAACCAGATTGTTCCGTCGGACATCGTTCTGCTTCCCTTATAAAAGAAAGTCCGGGATCCATATGACTTCATGTATTCATTCCTCAACCGGAACTCCTTTCCATCATATTCCTGCAAATCACCGTACAGAGAACCAAACCATATGTGTCCGGATCTGTCAGCAGCGATTGACCAGATATTCTGGGCAAGGCCCTCTTTCTCGGTAAGGCAGGAAAAAGCAGTGGAAACGAGCATGTAAATGTTCTTTTCACCCTTGATCCAGAGATTATTCTCATTATCTACAATGGAGCCTGTTATATTTAACAAGGGAAGTGATATGTTGTACTCCTTACCACCCGAATAATAATCTATGTAATTCCCCCTTCCAGACTGGTTGAATACCATCTGTGCATAGACGTCAAAACTGCCCTTGTCAAGTGGTGACAGTCTGCCCTCAACAAACTCAAATTCTCCATTCTGACCCACTATAATATACCTGTCCCTCAAAAGATTAACACCGGAGAATTTCTTATCCGAAAGCCGGATATAAGAATTATTATTACCCGACCATAGATCACCTGATTTTGAAAGTATTACTAATTTCCGGGTGTAATTATCGAAAAAAAAATACCGGATATCGATGGTATCAAGGGAAGAAGAGGAACCTGGCAGATCAAAACAGATCCCATCCCTGAAGCCTGTCAGTTTGTTTTTTCCTGTAAAAAGGTCTGACCGTAAAAAGAGTATGGTATCGTTCGGACACTCAAAAACGGTGACCGGTGATAATCTGCATGAATCAGGCAAGGGAAAGGTTTCAAATCTTCTTCCATTGAATTTTGAAAATCCTTCAGGTGAAACGACCCACAGGTTTTTTTCCCTGTCCTCAAAAAATTTGTTTAAAATATTTGAAGGCAGACCGTCTTTCCTGAAATAATTCCTGAACTCGATCCCGTCGAAGCAGGAAATGCCGTTTCTTGTCGTTACCCAGATATATCCCCTGCTGTCCTGATAAAAGTCCAGGATCTGACTCTGAGGGAGACCGTCACTTACTGCGTATTCACGAAAAGGAAAATTCTGGCAATAGAGGTTCGTGCCAGAAAATGAAGCTGACAAAATGAAGAGAATGGTGAAGTATCTTCTAAACAGAGCTGAAAAGCTTTTGTGAAACAGAGTAACAGATCCCTTCTTCATGATCCCCGGTTTATATCATCAGCACCCTGAGGCGAACATGCCGCTTAAAATATTCAAAATTGTTATCAATCCAAAACATAAAGTAACGGAATTATATGACCTCTCCATCCAATCAACCCGGACAACCTGATTATTTTCATATTTATTTAATTTAATATGTTGTACCTTGGGAATTTAAAGGTAGTTTAACAATCTCAGAAAATTAATAACTCTGCAGCCATGTCAAAAGTAACAAAGGAAGACGCGCTTCTCTATCACAGCAGGGGCCGTCACGGGAAGGTTGAGGTAATACCCACCAAACCTTACAATTCCCAGTTTGATCTCAGTCTTGCCTACACTCCGGGAGTAGCTTTCCCGTGTCTCGAAATCCAGAAGAATCCCGATGACGTTTACACATACACTGCCAAGGGGAATCTTGTGGCGGTGATATCAAATGGCACAGCCGTGCTGGGGCTTGGAGATATAGGGGCAATGGCCGGGAAGCCTGTGATGGAAGGAAAAGGCTTGCTCTTCAAGGTGTTTGCAGATGTTGATGTTTTTGACATTGAGATAGATGAGAAGGATCCGGAGAAGCTTATTGAGATCTGTGCCAGGATCGCACCAACCTTCGGAGGTATAAACCTTGAAGACATAAAAGCCCCGGAATGCTTTGAGGTGGAGACCAGGCTGAAGGAGATGCTCGATATTCCTGTTTTTCACGATGATCAGCACGGAACGGCAATAATTTCCGGTGCCGGACTAATCAATGCGCTTGAGATAACGGGGAAGAAGATCGATGAAATAAGACTTGTCGTTTGCGGAGCAGGCGCGGCAGCAATATCCTGTTCAAGGCTGTATTTATCGCTGGGGGTCAGGAAAGAGAACATTGTCATGGTCGACAGCAAAGGAGTTGTCAACAGCAAAAGGAACGACATCAACAGATATAAACAGGAGTTTATGACCGACAGGGATATCAACACCCTGGCGGAGGCAGTAAGGGGTGCTGATCTTTTCCTTGGCCTTTCGACCGCAAATATCCTGACTAAGGAGATGCTCGCATCGATGGCTGCTAATCCGATTGTCTTTGCCATGGCAAATCCAAATCCCGAAATCTCTTATGAGGATGCGATGGCGACAAGGGATGATCTGATATTTGCGACCGGGAGATCCGATTACCCGAACCAGATAAACAATGTGCTCGGCTTCCCTTTCATCTTCAGAGGGGCTCTTGATGTAAGAGCATCCACAATTAATGAGGAGATGAAGCTGGCAGCCTCTAAAGCGCTGGCCGACCTGGCAAAAGAACCGGTGCCGGAACCTGTATTGAAGGCATACTGTGTTGACAGATTGTCATTCGGCAGAGATTACATAATCCCCAAACCGCTTGACAACAGGCTGATATCATCTGTTGCATCGGCGGTTGCCCGGGCTGCTATGGAGACCGGTGTTGCCCGGCAACCGATCACTGACTGGGATGCATACGCGGTCAGTCTCGACCGAAGGCTGAGCCAGCATATTCTGAAGATTGGAGAGATAAGCTGCTTTTAGGCAGGGAGCAGGGAGCAGGGAGCAGGGAGCAGGGAGCAGGGAGCAGGGAGCGAAGGGCAAGGAGCAAGAACCAGAAAATATTCTAAAACACCGATTACTGATTACCGATTACCGATTACCAACTCTTTCCCACTTCCGTCTTCTAATGAAAAATTCCCGGTTTTTTCCTTTCCAGGATCTGTCTGATAATCTTCTTTTCGTACATCGACACGATAAGATCGGCTGTCTCGGGAATGGTAAAAGATCCGCGATTTACAGTCGCATCAAACAGCGATTCGTGATTAACCGGCTTTTTATCGAGGAATGCATTAATAAGGTTGAAGCGTTTCTGGTCGGTGTCGATAACATATTGTTCGGCCGTTTCAATATCCATCTCTCTCTTTTTCATGACGTTCTGAACCCTCCAGTAGAAAGGTGCAACTATCCTGATATGCAGGGCATCGACAATGTCTTTTGCTATGGATACGCCTCCCCTACCCACGAGTACTGCATATCCCTCCTTGCAGATCGACATAACAACCTCCCTGATCGCTTTCTTGACTCTAAGATCACTTACAAACGCGCCCGAGAAGGCCATGATCATCTCTGAAAGATCAGAAAGCTCATAGCCCTTGTAAAAGTTTTCAACCCTCTCCGCGTCCGTGTTCAGCTCCCTTGCAATAGCATAGATAATATCCTTGTCTATCCACCGCCAACGGCTCTGAGGGTCTCTTTTATTCAGTTCGGTCACCAGGTTGTCAGCCACTTCACGGCCATCGCATCCCGTCAGCCGCGATATAGTAATAACCGGACCGTCTTCAGCAGATGGTTTGCTAAGAACCGACTCCCGGTACCTGCCATCAAAATAATCAAAGATTTTTGCCATACGCCTCCCTCCTTATCTCTTTTGCCAAATAACAACTGCAATAACTCAATCAATATACAAAAAAAAATCAATTCAGGAACTAAACGATACTTGTTCCCGGTAAAAATATTTATGCTAAATTTACAGTCAGGCCATTTACGAACCGGGTGGTTGGCCTGATTTTTGATGTGAAGTGCTTGGAAGTTAATTATGAAACTCTCTGTTTTTAAAATATTATTGTTAGCTGTTCTGCTATTGTCAGCGACATCCTGCAGAAAAAGTTTCATCATCAATGAAAAACAGATACTTTTTTTCCAGTACGACCATGTCAACCACGCCTGGGGCTATCAGCACCACGGCTTTGTTATTGACAACGAGGGAAACATTCTCACCTATAATAATCCCGGGGATTGGAATTTTCCGGATAATGATCTTGTAATAAGCGATAATGATATTGAGGAAAACCTCACAAAATGCGCTCCTGCCGGAATTAAAGTTGAAGAGGAGGAATTGCAGAAATACGCGAATTATATCCGCCATATTGCCATGAGCAAGGTAACAGCGCCTAAAAATGTCGCGGCAGATGCAGGCAAGACAGAATTTATATGCTATATATATTCCCCTAATACAGGACTTTACAAGGGGTATCTGATAAAAATGGAAGGCGACTTCACTGCTGAAAACCTTAACTTCTACTCCAAGAAGGTTACCGGCTGGATGAAGGATATTCTTAAAAACATCGACATATACTGATCTCCACTTTCCGGATTTCCCATTTTTTGTTGCAGTAATAAAACGTGTAAGGTATTTGATATCCGATTGATTTTTATTATACCTTTACTTTAAGCAAAAATTATTCCTCCCTAACAACTTAAATTAAACATCATGATCGAGTTTTTTGTTTCAAAACCTGAACTGTTCTGGTTCATAATTGGTCTTGTTCTGTTATTGCTTGAACTGGTGATGCCGGGATTCGTGATCATCTTCTTCGGCATAGGGGCATGGATAACTGCCCTTCTCTGTCTGGTAGCTGACCCGGGATTCAACCTGCAGGCAATAGTATTTGCATCGACGTCTGTTCTCTCGCTGATAGCTCTCAGAAAAATGCTTCATAAAAGATTCTTTTACACCGACAGCAAACTCTCCGAGAGTGTGGAGGATGAGTTCACAGGCAAGGAGGCTGTTGCCGTAACCAGTATAGATGCAGGAGGCACCGGCAAGGTTGAATTCAAAGGCACCACATGGAGGGCAGAATCAGATGCGGCTATCAACGAAGGCCAGAGGGTTGTAATAAAAAAAATAGAGAATGTGAAATTAATTGTTGAACCAAAAAAATAAACAAAATGGAAGGATCGAGCGCAACTATTATTCTTGTGGGTGTCATCATACTTGGTTTCATCCTTATTGCCTCAATGGTTAAGGTTGTTCCGCAGAGAACAGCCATAATTATTGAAAGACTTGGCAAATACAAAACAACATTTACTGCCGGTTTTCAGATACTGATACCATTCGTTGATAAAATAAGGTACAGGCATACACTCAAGGAACAGGCCATTGATGTTGCCCCGCAGGTCTGCATCACCCGCGACAATATTGCTGTTGAAGTGGATGGCATACTGTACCTTCAGGTACTGGATCCGCAGAAAGCCTCCTATGGTATCGACAATTACCGCTTTGCATCAATACAGATCGCCCAGACAACTATGAGAAGCGTGATCGGAAAGCTTGAGCTTGACAGGACATTTGAAGAGCGCGAGACAATAAACGGAGCCATTGTTGATGCGGTCGACAAGGCCAGCGATCCGTGGGGTATCAAGGTAACCCGCTATGAAGTCAAGAATATCTCGCCACCGCAGAGTATAAAGGATGCGATGGAGAAACAGATGAGAGCCGAGAGGGAGAAGCGCGCCACCATAGCCGAATCGGAAGGAACCAAACAGGCCAAGATTAATGTGGCAGACGGGGATAAGCAGGAACTTATCAAGAAATCGGAAGGAGAAATGCAGAAGCGAATAAACGAAGCGGCCGGACGCGCTTCGGAAATTGAACAGCTGGCAAATGCCACTGCAAACGGGCTCCGTGCAATATCAAAAGCTATATCTGAAGAAAATGGTCTCAACGCAGTTAACCTGCGTATTGCCGAACAGTACCTCATTGAGTTTGGCAAACTTGCCAGCCAGAACAACACTATGATCCTTCCCTCGAACCTCACCGACATAGGAAGCATAGTTGCCGTTGCCACTTCAGTATTTAACGAAACCAAAGACAAGAAGAAATAGGATCACACATCACCGTGTTCAGTTCTCAGAATAATCTCATTCTGAAGATCTTCCCCCAGGTCGTTAAAGTAATCGCTGTAACCGGCCACTCTTACAATAAGGTCGCGGTGTAATTCAGGATGTTTCTGCGCATCCCTGAGTGTTTCTGCATCCACCACATTGAACTGGATATGGTGCCCGTCGAGACTGAAATAGCTTCTGATGAGGGCTGTGAGGCATTTATAACTATCCTCATCCTCAAAAAATGCAGGTGAGAATTTTTGGTTGAGCAGTGTGCCCCCTGTTCGCATATGATCGATCTTTGAAGCCGACTTAAGGACCGATGTGGGTCCCTGCTTATCTGCTCCCTGGACAGGAGAGATACCTTCAGAAAGTGGCTTCCCTGCTTTGCGGCCATCAGGGGTGGCACCGATAACACTCCCGAAATATACATGGGAGGTTGTTGGAAGCATATTTATCCTGTGAACACCTCCCCGGGTATTAGGCTTCCCGTTTACTGCATCGTAATAGATCTCAAAAACCATAACTGCATGCTGATCAGCGTAATCATCATCGTTGCCATATTTAGGCGTGTTATAGACCAGATCGTGCTGTAACTGTTCATACCCCTTGAAATCAGCCTCAAGGGCCTTCCGCAACTCATCAGGTTTCACCAGTCTCCTGTCATAGACATTATATCTTAGAGATGTAAGCATATCGGTTATTGTACCCAGCCCCACACCCTGAATATACGTGGTATTATATCTTGCACCTCCTGAGTTGTAATCCTTGCCGTTGCTTATGCAGTCCTCCACCAGCAGGGAAAGAAAAGGTACGGGCAGCCATCCGGAAAATGTCTTCTCAATCACATTGTTACCCCTTATCTTAATATCAATAAGGTAATTAAGCTGTAACCTGAAGGCCCTGATCAGATCCTCAAATGACAGGTAATCCTCTGCATTGCCGGTTTTCAGTCCTACCTGAGCCCCTGTCTTCCGGTCGTATCCGTTATTCAGAGTCAGCTCCAGCACTTTCGGCAGGTTGAAATAACCTGACAGCCAGTAGGCTTCCGTTCCGAAAGCTCCTGTCTCAACGCATCCTGAGGCACCTCCGTTGCGTGCATCCTCAATGGTTTTTCCCTGCCTCAGCATTTCCTGTATAATAGCCTCAGTGTTAAAGCATGAAGGCTGGCCAAACCCTGTCCTTATTATGTCGAGGGCTTTGTGAATAAAGATATCAGGACTTTTTTTACTTATCTGAATCATGGAAGAGGGCTGAAGAATCCTCATATCCTTTATTACATCGAGCAATATGTATGACATCTCGTTAACCGCATCGCTTCCGTCGGCCTTTACACCTCCAAGATTGATGAGGCAAAAATCAGTATATGTATTGCTCTCACTGGCAGTTACTCCCATCTTGGGTGGAGAAGGGTGATTATTGAATTTTACCCAGAAGCTACCCAGAAGATCATAAAGTTGCTCCTTCGACAGCGTACCCTCTTTCATCTCTTTCATATAAACCGGGTAAAGATGCTGGTCAAGCCTGCCGGGATTGAAGGAATCCCACGGGTTAAGCTCTGTGATAACCCCGATATGAATGAACCAGTAATGCTGGAGCATTTCATGAATACTTTCAGGAGGATGGGCAGGTACTTTCCGGCAAACGGCTGCCATCTGCATCAGTTCAGTTCTCCTCACGGGATCGTTTTCAGCCTCCGCGATTCTCACGAGCTCATCAGCGTATCTATGCGCGTACATTATTATGGCATCGCAGGCTATCTCCATTGCCTTCAGCTGTTCGTTCTTCTCAAATGCCTGACCATCATTATAATAATCGAGAGCTGATTTCGCTTCCCTTATCTCCTCCTTAAGCTGAAGAAACCCGCATCTGAACATCTTATACCCCAGCACTGTATGTCCGGGAGCCCTCTGCTCCTGAAACTCTGTAAAAACTCCGGCGTTGTAGGCATTCAGCCATTCCGGTGTCATCAGCTCCATGACACGGTCGCGGTTGCTCTTTCCCGTCCAGAAAGGGATGACCTCGTTTCTGTAGATCTTCCTGACTTCCTCATCAACCTGAAAAGAAACCTTCTCCCTCGAGCTCAGGATCTCAAGATCCTCCAGAGAATGAAGACAGATCTCAGGATAAGTGGGAGTTTTTTTGGGGCCGGGGCCTCTCTCCCCGACGATGAGTTCATCAGCGTTAATACATAATTGCTTGTTTTTAAGTATGTATTCAAACGCTTTCGCCCTTTTAACCGGAATGGAGAGCTCACCTGCCTCATTGCTTTTATAAAACTGAGTGATCAGGAAGGCCCTTTCGGCGCTGATCGTTTCAACTGCATTCAGGCTCTGCTCCCTGAGCCTTTTAACTCTTTCTGATATTATCATATTATTATCCTCCTGTCTTTACTTCTATGCCCGTTTCGGAAAAAAAATCCTTCAGTTCTCTCATCCTTCGGGGCGATGGCGGTTGAATGCCACTCATCCTGTAATCAATATTAAACCTTTTATATTTTGACGATCCGATAGCATGGTATGGGAGAAGGCTGACCCGCTTCACGTTATCGCGCCGCGTTTCAATAATAAACTCCCTAAGCCGCAGGAGATGACCGGGATCGTCATTCATTCCAGGAATAAGCGGTATCCTCAGAATTATATCCTTCCCGCTGTCGATCAGAATCCTGAGATTTTCAAGAATAAGAGAATTAGAAACCGATGTCTGCTGAAGATGAACCTCATCGTCAAGATGCTTGATATCGAACAGGAAGAGATCGGTGTACGGGATTATCTTCGTGAGATTGTCAGCCGGGCTGTACCCCGATGTATCAACGGCAGTATGGAACCCGTGGCTCATGCATGCTTTAAGTGCTTCAGCAAGGAACGGGGTCTGCATAAGCGGTTCCCCGCCTGAGAAAGTGACTCCCCCGTCTGACTGCTGAATAAAGACCCGCTCTCTTTCCACAATTTCAAGTATCTCCCCGACCGCATAATACCTGCCTGCCTGCTCGTTCTGAAAAAATTCCATATCTCCTATCCTGTCGGTGCGAGTCACGGTTTCAGGCTCAGGAGATAATCCTTCAGGATTGTGGCACCACCGGCACGACAATGGACATCCCTTCATAAAGAAGGTTACCCTGATGCCGGGGCCATCGTGTACCGAGTATCTTTTAACGCTGAAAATCAGTCCTTTCATACCTGATGAAGAAAATGACAGAATAAGATTGGGTGTAAAATCAAGGCAGGCAACCCTTCCGATGGAAGGGAGGGCAATGCAGGTCAGCCATTATAGAACATGAGGCAGTGATAGAGCCTCCGTCCGAGGCGCTGCATCATAAACTGGTATTTTAATTTCTGTAACATCCTTAATAACCGGCTGCAAGATAATTAATTTTCCTAAATTAGCGCTCCCGTATCAGAACAAAATGACGCTGCATTTAATGAGACTGCACTCCACACTTAAATTTTTATGCAAGGAAGTTATTGTCATAAGCTGTTTTCTTTCAGGGTTTATCGTTGGGTTAAACGGCCAGCAGAATCAGCGTTACACCATCAGCGGTTATGTTAAAGAGGCCGGAAGCGGAGAATCGCTGATAGGGGTCAATGTATATCTGTCTGACCGTAAAACAGGCACCGTAACAAATAATTATGGATTTTTTTCCCTTACCCTGCCTGAATCAGATTCCGTTGAACTGGTAATATCCTATGTAGGTTTCAATCCGGAGATAAGGAAAATAAGCCTCAGAAAAAACATTGAACTGAGCATTGAACTCCGCTCAGATCTCATTATCAGGGAGGTGATCATTTCGGCTGACAGGGCAGAAAGGTTAAGCGAATCGGCCCGGATGAGTACTGTGAAGGTACAGAGTGCCCAGATCAGGAATATCCCTTCACTGCTGGGTGAGAAAGATGTTCTTAAGGTTCTGCAGCTGATGCCCGGGATCCAGAAAGGCTCGGAAGGATCAAGCGGCCTTTATGTGAGAGGCGGGGGCCCTGATCAGAACCTGATTATCCTGGATGATGCCATTGTTTATAACGCAAGCCATCTTTTCGGATTCTTCTCCCTGTTCAACGGGAACGCCCTTAAAAATATCGAACTGACAAAGGGGGGCTTTCCGGCCAGGTACGGGGGACGGCTCTCGTCGGTTCTTGAAATGAACATGAAAGACGGCAACAGGGAAGAATGGCACGGGGAGGGCGGAATAGGTTTAATCTCATCGAACATTACCGTTGAAGGGCCACTGAAAAAAAACAGATCCTCAATACTCCTGTCGGGACGCAGAACTTATGCTGATCTTATCATTTCCCCGATACTCAAACTGATGGACGAAGAGAATACCGGTTATTTCTTTTACGATTTCAACGCAAAAGTCAACTATGATTTCGGACGAAAGAACAAGCTCTACCTGAGCGGATACTTTGGCAAGGATAAGTTCTATATGAAATACCGGTCAACCGGCGTCAGGGAGAATGTCGGGTTCCTTTGGGGCAACTCAACGGCTACATTAAGATGGAACCACTTATTCAATAATAAGCTCTTTGCAAACGCTTCAGCAATTTTCAGCAGCTATAGCTTCGGTATTTACGATGAATATAAGGTCGTAAGTGAAAACAAAGACTACTACGCTGAATATTATTCGGGCATCAGGGATCTTACCATGAAATATGATCTGGATTATCTCCCTAATCCCAAACACTGGATCAAGGGAGGGCTGATCACTATACTCCACAGGTTCAATCCTCATGCCTTTATCGAGGAGGACATACCCGGTCAGATAAGTGAGAAAGAAGCAGAATATATTTATGGAACTGAGGCGGGTATTTACGCGGAAGACACCTGGCATCCCCTTCACAGCCTTAAAATAAACGCAGGGATCCGGCTCAGCCATTTTAATGCGCCAGGGAAAAATTATTTTTATCCGGAGCCAAGATTATCAGCAGCATTGCGTATCGGGGACGACCTGGCGATCAAGGCTTCATACGCTTCAATGAGCCAGTATATTCACATGCTGTCGAACACGGGGATCAGTCTGCCAACAGATCTTTGGGTGCCGGCCACCGAAAGGGTAAAACCACAGCAATCAAAACAGGTGGCTGTCGGCGGTGTCAGAGACTTTCCCGAAACTATGCTCTCCCTTTCGGTCGAGGGTTACTATAAGAAAATGGATAACGTGATAGGCTACAGAGAGGGAGCATCTTTTCTGGAACTCAATGAACCAGGCGACGTCGAAAAAACTGACTGGCAGGATAAAATAACTGAGGGACGATCATGGTCATGCGGACTGGAATTCCTGCTCCAGAAAAAGGAAGGAAGAGTGACCGGCTGGATTGGCTATACCCTGTCCTGGACACAGATGCAGTTTGATTCGCTGAATTACGGGCGGAAATTTTATGCCAGGTACGACAGGCGCCACGATATTTCCCTGGTCGCATTCTTCAGGGTCAATGACAGGATAAACCTCTCAGGCACATGGGTGTACGGTACAGGCAATGCAGTTACATTGCCTCTTTCGGAATATTATGCTGAACCACATGATCTCCTGAAGGATGTCCATGATCCCTACCATTACTATAATGGTTTTTCAGAAATGATATATCCCCGGACGGTTAATGAATTCGGAGAAAAGAATAATTTCAGGATGAGATCATACCACAGGCTTGATCTGGGAATTCAGTTCCACAAAGTTAAGAAATGGGGTGAGAGGACATGGGAGATCTCAGTTTACAACGCCTATAACAGGCTTAATCCGTTTTTTTATTACAATGATGTAAAATATGAAGGAGAAAGAAGGACCGGGGTACTTAAGCAGGTGAGCCTCTTCCCGGTAATCCCTTCATTCACCTGGTCATTTAAATTTTAAGTGTTTGCAGATGATAAAGAAAGGTGTTGCAACCCCAATCACATTCCTGTTGTTTTTCGCCCTGATATCATGTGAAAGAGAGGCAAAAAATATCATTCTTCCGGAATTCAGGCCGAAACTTGTGATCACATCCTTTATCTCTCCGTCCGATACGGTTTTGTCTGTATCCGTTTCCATAAACAACCGCATTTATGGTGACCTCGGTCAGGCTGAAGATCCGGGCAATCTGAAGGCTTATATATCCGATGGCAATCGCGAATACGAGCTTGAAAAAGTTGCTGAGGGTTTTAAACTCAGCTCTGACGAAATGCAGGTTCTGCCCGGACAGAGATACAACCTCAGTGTTACAGGCGATAAAGGGCTTCAGGCAGAAGCCTTCTGTACGGTCCCTGTAAAGAGGGAGTTCTCTCCGGAAGCAGATACTTCAAAGAAGGTTTATTACGACGCTTACCAGGGAAGCATGAACCTTCTGGTTACAAGGGTGTTTCTGACAGATTTCCCGGCAGAAGACAACTATTACAGGTTCGGATGTAAAATGATATTGTATGATCCGGAATATTACTTCAACCCTTACATAACGAGAATCTCGGGAACGGCAAGCGATTTTGCCGATGACAAGGGAAAAGATGGTGAGCGGTTCATGGCAAACTCGTATGTCATTCCGTACCCCAAATACATCGATTCCGCTTTCCTGGTCTTCTATTACCAGAGCACCGATAAAGCCTACTACGATTACCATATGTCGCTGATGAAATATTCAGGCGGAGATAATCCATTCACAGAACCATCTCCGCTTTTTTCAAATATAAGCGGCGGTCTTGGCATTTTCGCTTCCTATACATTGGATTCGCTTGTAATAAGATTAAGGTAACCAATCTTCAATAAAACCTATACTGCTGGATATCTGCGACATACCGGTATTTAACTTTTGATTAACAATTCATTAACATTAAAACCTGCAACATTACGGGAACAGGGACGTCTATTATATGGTTAGTGTATCAAAATTCTATAAGGCCGTCCGGCCATTCTTACGATCAGGTTTTAGGTTTGGAACGGAAAGACATCCCCAAATGTCTTTCCTTCTTTTTTGTATAAACCCTATGCAGAAGGATGAGTAAAGATTTTTTTGTATTTTGCGCTTTAATAAAACCTGACTCCTAAAACCACAGCTATGAAAAACTCACTGATCTTAATTCTCATTTCAGCAGTTATGATCTCTTCCTGTGAAAGAACCACAAAAAGTGACAATCCGCTTCTGAACAAGTTCAAAACCCCTTTCGAGGTTCCGCCTTTTGATAAAATCCGGGCTGAGCATTTTATGCCCGCATATCTCCAGGGATTTGAAGAACAGATGACTAAGGTTAACGAGATAATCAATAATCAGGCTGAACCTACTTTTGAAAACACCATCAAGGCGCTTGAGTATAGTGGCGAGCTTTTAACGAAGGTGTCGCGGATCTTCAGTTCACTTAATTCAGCCAATACCAACGACACCCTTCAGTCCATCAACAAGGAGCTGGCTCCTCTTTCAGCAAAGCACCGCGACGATATCAACCTGAACGAAAAGCTTTTCCTCAGGATTAAAAGTGTTTATGATAACATGGAGCGTTTCGATCTTACCGGTGAAGAAAGAATGGTGCTTGAAAATACCTACAAGAATTTCGTAAGGAACGGCGCAGCGCTCGCGCCTGAAGACAAGGAGATGCTTCGCGGGATAAATGAAGAACTGTCACTTCTTTCCGTCCGGTTCAGTGAGAATCTTCTTGCCGAAACGAACGATTTCAAGCTTATCATCGATAAGAGGGAAGATCTCTCGGGCTTGCCCGAGGGAGTAATTGCCCAGGCTGCAACTCTTGCAGGCAGTCTGAAAATGGAAGGCAAATGGGTTTTCTCTCTTCAGGTGCCGAGCATGACTCCCTTTCTTCAGTATTCCGACAGAAGGGATCTGCGCGAAAAACTCTTCACCGCCTATTTTATGAAAGGTGACAACGACAATGCCAGGGACAACAAGGAGATTATTGCAAGGATCGCGAAACTCAGGGTTGAAAGGTCCCGGCTTCTCGGTTACAACAGCTACGCCGATTTTGTACTTGAGAGGAACATGGCAAAAACACCCGGAAAAGTCTTCGAATTTCTCGGCCAGGTATGGGAAGCGGCTCTTCCTATAGCAGCGGCAGAGGCTGTTGCCCGGCAGGAAATCATTGACAGGGAGGGTGGTGGTTTCAGACTCGAGCCCTGGGACTGGTGGTATTACAGCGAAAAGATCCGGAAGGAGAAGTTCGATCTGGATGACGAAATAACTCGTCCTTATTTTGCAATCGACAATGTTATCGCAGGAATGTTCTACGTGGCAAATCAGTTATATGGACTTGAGTTCAGGAAGAGGTTTGACATACCAAAATACCATCCCGACGTTCTGACATATGAGGTGACCCGTAACAAAAAACATGTGGGGATTCTTATGCTTGACAACTTTCCCCGGGTATCTAAACGGGGAGGGGCCTGGTGTGGTGCTTACAGGGGCCAGAGCCGTAATATCAGGGGAAAGATGATCCATCCGGTTGTTACCATGGTCACCAATTCCACACCCCCCTCCGGTGACAAGCCGGCTCTCCTGACTGCATATGACGCTGAAACATTGTTCCATGAATTCGGGCACGCCCTGCATCAGCTTCTCTCTAACTCGACTTATCCGGGCGTCTCCGGGACTTCAGTCCCCAGGGATTTTGTCGAGCTCCCGTCGCAGATTATGGAACACTGGGTTCTTGAGCCGGAAGTACTTAAGGTGTATGCCAGGCACTATCAGACAAAGGAGGAAATCCCTGCGGAGATAGTTGAGAAACTTGACAGATCAAGCAAGTTCAATATGGGATTCATTACTGTTGAATATCTTGCAGCAGCACTTCTGGATATGGAGTACCATTCACTTGGAGAGCCGGTCGATATCAACATCAGGGATTTTGAGACAGAAGCAATGAACAAATACGGGCTTATTCCCGAAATCAAGCCAAGGTACAGATCAACATATTTCAATCATATCTGGTCATCGGGATATGCCGCAGGCTATTACAGCTATATATGGTGCGAGATACTCGATTCAGACGCTTTCCAGGCATTCAGGGAAACCGGTGATATTTTCAACAGGGAGGTCGCTGCCAGATTTGAGAAAGAGATCCTTTCCAGGGGGGGCACAGCCGATCCCCTCGAAATGTATATCGCTTTCAGGGGCAAGGAGCCCGGTATCGATGCTCTGCTTAAAAACAGGGGACTGAAGTAGATAATCCACTCATCGCTAAACTGATGTGTAAAATTCTTTCTCTCCTGGTCTTTTTAATTGCCTGCCCTGCCTTCTCCCTTTCGTGCCAGACACCCAGGGCTGTAAATGGCATAACAGACCTCCGTGATATTAAAACGCCGGACCGGTTTATCATAAGACTTAACGGCGAGTGGGAGTTCTACTGGGAGAAGATGCTTCATCCCTACGATTTCTCAGAACCCGGACGGCACAAACCTGATTATTACGGAAATGTGCCCGGCTACTGGACTGATTATCCGCAGGATAAGATTAAAACCCGGAAAGAAGGATTCGCAACATACCGGTTGAGGGTGTTGTTGCCTGGAAGTTACAGGAATGCCCTGGCTTTTGACATGCCGGTTTTCGACTCTTCGTACGATCTATATATCAACGGAAAGTACATGGGGGGTAATGGCATACCCGGGAGATCTGAAATCGAAACAACACCTGAATACAGGAGAAACTTCTATAAATTTGATCCGGTCTCGGATTCTCTTGAAATTATTATCAACGTCTCAAATTTTGATCACCGCCGCGGAGGCTTCTGGCTTCCTGTGAAATTAGGCACCTTCAATGAACTTCAAAAAAGAATGGCGGCAAACTGGGCGATGGACTGGGCTGTGATAAGCATGCTGCTGAGCTTCTCACTCTTCCTGATGTTCTTCTATGCCATATACCCGAAAGACAAGATAACAGCATTCTTCAGCATTGCGACCATAGGCCTCGCCCTGAGGCCATTATTCACATCAAACTTCCTGATTCATAACATAGTAAACCTCGACTGGGACTGGATCGTAAGATGCGAGTATCTTGGATTATTTCTTATAATAATCGGCTGGACCTGGTTTGCGGCTCACCTCTATCCCTCAGGGTTCATAAGGATAACCTCTTATTCCATGACGGCAGTCTATCTGCTGGCAGCAGTGCTTACACTGCTGCTCCCTGTTAAGTTATTCACTTACAGCACTTTTTTATACTATCCGACAATTATTATCCTGCTTGGATATGTCCTGTTTATGAGTCTGAGAGGCATTATCCGCAGGAATTCCATAGATATCGCATACTTTTCAGCATTCATTCTTCTTCTGGCCGGAGCATATCACGATGTCAGCGTTTCGCTTGGCAGATCAGATTCCTCCGCAGGCTATATCCTGACATACCTGATTGTTGTATTTGTTTTCATTCAGGCCGCGCTGCTTCTTTACAGATGGGTAAAAGTATATTCGGAAAAGGAAAAGCTCCGTACCGAGCTTGAGTACCTTAACCGGAACCTCGGCGTCATGATCAACGAGAGGGCTCATGAGCTGGTGAAAAGAAGCGAGGAGATTGAAAAACAGAATGCAATGATAGCCCAGCAAAACAAACAGCTGTCTGAAACCATACATCTGAAGAACAAAATATTTTCCGTGATAGCCCACGATCTGAGGAGTCCGGTAGTTAATATCCTGTATATGCTCAACCTCCTCAAAGAGGAAGAGTACAAGGAAAAATATGATATGTTTGCCAATTCGTCGATACAGTACGCCCAGCAGGTGATCAACCTGCTCGAAAACATGCTGGTATGGGGACGAGGGCAGGAAGACAAGATCAAATACTCTCCCGGGAAACACGATCTTGCAGACATTATCCTTACAAACCTGAGCATCTTCAAGGAGACTGCCGACAAGAAGGAGATAATCCTTAATTTCACTCAGGTTGGCAATTCCAAAGCTTATGTGGATAAGGATTTACTTGATATAATAATCAGGAATATGCTGTCGAACGCCGTCAAATACACCCCGCGGGGTGGCAGGATAAGCATTCTGCTCAGGGACAAATCGCTTGATGGAGAAACCATCCTGCTGAAGATATGCGACAACGGCATTGGCATACCGCCGGTAAAACAAAAATATCTTTTCACATCAACCGAGATCGAGAGCACCCCGGGAACCGAGAATGAAAGGGGTACGGGGCTTGGTCTCAAGCTCTGCCAGGAGCTGGTGAAAATTAATAAAGGGAGTATCACGGTCGAAAGCAGGGAAGGTGAAGGGACCTGCTTCTCAATCATCCTTCCATTATAACTCTAATCCATTGTAAGCATGGCAAGCTTTTTCTTGTCGATGATCCTGATATCTTTCCCTCTGACTTCAACATAATCTTCTTCCTCAAGCTCCCTGAGGACCCTCGAGATTGAGGGACGCGCCACGCCAAAAAACTCAGCCAGGTCATTCTGAGTCATATCCATTCGCACAGAAGATACCCCCTCCCCCGCTTGCTGAAGGATATATTGAGCAAGCTTGCCCCTGATAGTCTTAAAGCTCAGGAATTTAATCTTTTCCGAAAGAAACTGGGACCTGTTCGAGATCAAATCGAGGAAATTTACCAGGATCTTTTCATTGGTTTCAAGGAGCTTCAGGAAATCCTGCTTGTCAATCACGAACAGCTCGGTGTCAGTAACAGCGATAACATTTACCGGAAACCGGTTCCTGGCGCCGAAGATGAAAGCAGGTGCAAGGGCTCCGGGTGCGGGAATATTCTCTATCTTGATTGTTCTGCCTGCATAATCGACCATCTCACCCTTCACCAGGCCGCTCATTACTATCATGAGCGATCTGACAATTTCACCGCTTAATGCAATAACGGCACCAGCCCTTATCTTTCTGATCCGTTTCGGAATGGTTGAAAACAGTGCTTCTGCTTCTTCTTCACTGAGCCCTTTGAATACGGGGATTTTCAGAAATAAGGAATAATCCATACGATTGAAGTAATATATTCAGGTCAAAAATAAAAAAATCTCAGACAATCAAATGGTATGAACCCCAGAGCAAGCTCTGGACTCAAAGAACGGTGCAAGCACCGAGGAACCGAACCCCGCATCAGCGGGGTGAGCTCGGCGAAGCCAATTATACCTATTTTTCGCGTCCGCCGAAGCTTTACGCGAAGGCGGATTAAATATTTTTGATTTTGTAACAAATGTTACAAAATATCCCTGAATGCCGGCCTATTTTTGCATCGTAATCAATAATCAAAAACAAAATAAAGAACTTATGACACGGGATATAATAAAAATTGACGAGGAGTTGTGCAACGGGTGCGGATTATGTGTGCCCAACTGTCATGAAGGTGCTCTGCAGGTAATTGACGGGAAGGTGAGGCTGATCAGCGATCTGCTGTGTGACGGACTGGGGGCTTGTATCGGTCATTGCCCCGAGGGTGCAATAACCATCGAGGCAAGAGAGGCAGAACCCTACGATGAAGTGAAAGTTCTCGAACAAATGAAAGACAAGGGGAAAAACACCATTATTGCTCATCTCAAACACCTTAAGGATCACAATGAAACAGGTTTCCTGAAGGAAGGTGTAAGGTACCTGGCCGAGCACCGGGGTGATCTTAAATTCAATGTTGACGAGATATTGTCAGCAGTTCATAACCACGGGAAGGGTGCAGTTGACCCTCATGCTCCGGGCGGGTCCCACCATCATCGTAACCATGCAGGCGGCGGATGTCCCGGCTCAAGAGAGATGGTCATTGAAAAACCATCATCTGTACATCATTCAGATACGGAATCAGAATCTGAACTGCGGCAATGGCCTGTCCAGATGCATCTCATCAACCCGGGCGCTTCATACTTCAGGGGCTCTGACCTGCTGGTTGCCGCAGATTGTGTTGCCTACAGCATCGGCGGATTTCACGGCAATTTCCTGAAGGGTAAATCACTTGTTATTGCCTGTCCAAAACTGGATCACAACACGGAAGTTTATGTGGAAAAACTGGTTGCCCTTATCGACACTGCAAAAATCAACACAATAAGCGTAATGATAATGGAGGTGCCCTGCTGCAGCGGATTGATGCAGATGGTAAAAGCTGCTGCTGCCAGGGCATCCCGCAAAGTTCCCGTAAAAGCAATGATAATCAGCATCTCAGGAAAAGTACTGACTGAAGAATGGGTATAAAAACTGATATTTGGCACAAATAGCTTTGTCCGATTTGAACTGATAAAAGAAAACTCTATATTTGAGCCCGTCAAACAAAAAATTTACGTTTAAAATATCTTATCATTAGCTGGATATGGTAAAAAACACTGATGCGGTCTCACCTGATACATCAGATATTCTTCTTGGCCTCGATATAGGATCTGTGTCACTCAATACAGTGATCATGGATGAAGATTATCATGTATTGGAGAATTATTATGATTATGTCCACGGCAAGCCTTTCGAAGTTTTACATAAACGGCTGATTTCCGTCACAGCGGAACATCCTGTCGGGACCATCAAAGGCATAGCAATTACCGGCACCGGCGGCAAGCTCGCCACAGAACTCATAGGCGGGATCTTCGTCAACGAGATTATTGCCCAGGCCACCTCAGCCGGCACTCTTTTTCCGGAAGCCAGAACAGTCATCGAGATCGGCGGTGAAGATTCCAAGCTCATTATTCTTGAGAAAGATCCGTCAAACGGACATTCCCGGCTGGTCGATTTTGAAATGAACAGCATTTGTGCCGCAGGCACCGGCTCGTTTCTCGATCAGCAGGCCAGGCGAATAGGTGTTCCTATCGAAAATGAGTTCGGAGCAATGTCCCTGTTATCAACAGATCCCCCCAGGATTGCAGGCAGGTGCAGTGTATTCGCAAAAAGCGACATGATTCATCATCAGCAGATCGCAACTCCCTTACACGATATTGTTGCAGGTCTCTGTTTTGCGCTTGCAAGGAATTTCCGCAGTAATGTGGCCCGGAGCAAAGAGATAAAGTCGCCGGTGATATTCTCGGGAGGCGTTGCAGCCAATACCGGCATGGTAAGGGCATTCAGGGAGATACTCGACCTTGGTGAACCGGAGCTGATAATACCTGAATATCATGCATCTATGGGTGCAATCGGAGCCGTTATGTATGCTCATTCCAATAAACTTGGAATGAATCATTTCAGTGACCTGAACCGGCTTGAAGTATACCTGGCTTCAGATACCACCGAATATGCAAGTCTTCCGCAGCTTACGGAATCAGAAGCTCAATACAGAAAAGAGATCCATTTTGCCATACCTGAGAAAGGAAAAATCCCTGTTTACCTTGGTCTTGATATCGGCTCGCTCAGTACCAACGTAGTACTTATAGATGAACAGCACAGAGTTATTGCGAGAAGATATCTGCCAACGGCCGGCAAACCTCTCGAAGCCATCCAGAAGGGGATGACAGAGATCTACGATGAAGTTGGTGAATATGTGGAGGTTATCGGAGCAGGAACAACAGGCTCAGGCAGGTACCTGACCGGTGATTTTATCGGTGCTGACACTATCCAGAACGAAATAACTGCCCAGGCAACTGCAGCTATAGATTATGATCCTACAGTAGATACTATTTTTGAGATTGGCGGCCAGGATTCAAAATACATCAGTATCGAGAACGGTGTTGTTGTCGATTTCGAGATGAATAAAGTGTGTGCCGCCGGAACAGGATCATTCCTCGAGGAACAGGCAGAAAAACTGAACATCAACATAGTAGAGGAATTCGGGCACATGGCCCTTAACTCAGACTCACCTGTGCGTCTTGGCGACAGGTGCACGGTTTTTATGGAGTCGGATCTGAACTCCTTCATGCAGAAGGGTGCAAAAAATGACAATCTTGTCGGGGGCCTTGCCTACTCGATTGTTTACAACTATCTTCAGAAAGTAGTTGCTGACCGGCGAGTCGGCGACAAGATCTTCTTCCAGGGAGGAGTGACCAACAACAAGGCTGTTGTCGCTGCTTTTGAACAGGTACTGGGAAAGAAGATCATCATACCACCGCATTTCGACGTTACAGGTGCAATAGGGGCGGCAATACTGGCTCAGCGCTCGATGGCGGAAGGACAAAAAACCGCTTTCAAGGGTTTCGGCGTCCGCAATGCAACCTATAAAGTAAGCAGGTTCGTCTGCCAGAGCTGTACAAACCACTGCGAGATCAGAAGGGTTACAATAACCGGAGAGAAGAAGTCACTCTTCTACGGCGGAAGGTGCGAGAAGTATGAAACCGACGGAAGAAAAAAAGCTCTTAACAATATCCCGAATCTCTTTAAAAAGAGAACCGAGATGCTCATGGAGGGCTTTGTGGAAAAAGAAAAGATCAGTGGAAAAACCATCGGCATCCCGAGGGCGCTTATGGTTTACTACCAGCAGTTCCCTTTCTGGCGTACATTCTTTGAACAGCTTGGATTTACAATCATGCTCTCGAGGGAATCGGATAAAACGCTTGTCACCGAATCCATAGAAACCATAACGACAGAAACATGCCTTCCTGTAG
>JAHYJA010000039.1 GCA_019429325.1 Bacteroidales bacterium | reverse complement strand
GTGACATTTATCGATGAGGGTGCACAATATCGAAATTCCCTTTGCTGGTATTCCTATAATAGTTCTCAGCCTCCATTAAATATCGGTGATATTCAGAGTAATGTTCTATTTCCGAATATCTCAAAAATAAATGAGGGTGGAATCCTGGAACCCGGATTTACGGTGCAGCTTGGTACAGGAAAATTCCCGGCCGGTACGGTGATTGGTTTCTTCCTGATAGTTAATGGATGGGAAGATGGTAAAATCAATTATAATAAACCCAAACATTATACAAATTATGAGTTTAATGCAGGAGGAAAACAACAACATGTTCTATTTAAAAGTAAACATTTTGATTATATTATTCTTGGTTTTGAAGATATGAGCGTATTGGAAAACGAGACGGATTGTGATTTTAATGATATTTTATTCTCTATTACAGACAATGATGGTGGATATGAGGCTATTTCCTTCGAGACCTCTAATATGATATTAAAATAGTCAGATAATAATCTCCCCGGTACAAATAATCATTTTTTAAGATTATGGCTTTGAGAAAAAAACTGCCTGGAACCTGGCAGTTTTTTTATGAGGTCAACATATTGTTCGCTCCAGCCAGAATATCCAATCGTTAAATATTACCAGATTGCTTCGTCCCGCCACGCAACTGTGCCACAGAACACCTTCGTGCAAGTAACTTTCGAGATTCCGAACGGCCTGTTGTTTTTCCTGGTCTTCCAGAGTAAAAAGGCTCCGATAATAATAGTCTTTTCTTCTCCAGAGAAAAAAAATAAAAAAAATGAAAAAAAATTCTTCACTCCGAAAAAATCGGAGTGCAACATTTTATATTGCATCCATCTCGCAACAACTATCGCAGTTGTAGCATTTCTTCGTGCGAATGGAGTTTTACGGGCGGGAAAAGGCGCGGATCCGGCTTCACAATGTGTAAGCTGGTCCGCGCCGGCTTCCGCTAACTCACAGGGGACCAGGCATCAGGGACACAAACTTCCTGAATGTAAAAAATTAACTCGTTTTAAATAGTGAATTATCACTTCCTTCCAGCATTTCCGGGATAATATGATTGATTTGAGATGAAAACCATTCATAATCAGGGATCTCATCAACCCAGACAATCTCATTTAACTTCTCGGGAGGGAATTTTTCCAGAATTTCAGCAGCATTAACCGGATTTGCCCAAAGATCTTTTTCGGATGCATCCATAAACATTTCTTCCCAGTTGAAAGGAATGGACTGACTAATAAAGACAATGTCTGCAACATCCTTTACAGCATACCGGCTCAGAGCAGCCAGTTTATTCGACAAAATATTGAGAATATTATCCGTTCTTGGGAAAATGTCTGTTATAACCGGTGATCCTTTCCGGAATGGTACATCATTGACAAAATCAAGTTTTAAAGTGGCTTCTCCCTCATAAACAAAAATCCTGGCATAACTGTCGTCAGCCGCAGCCGGATCAAATCTGACTTTTGAAGCATTGAAATAATCAATAATCGCTTCAACCTGTTGTTTAAAACCCTTTGATGCGTTAAGAAAGAAATCAAGATCATCAGAATAACGATGGTGCAAATATGCCCTTGCAAGTGCAGTTCCACCGGTAAGATAAAAATCTACAGGCAAAGCCCCGACAATTTTAAGCACCTTGTCCTGAATCGGGTAAACAGTATTTTGATAGTAATCTGCGCGCATTGATATAGTATGTTCGCCTTTGTGAAGGAAATAGTTTCCTGATAGTTGTATCTGTCAGCAGGGAAAATAATTCATGTTTCCCTACAAACTTTATTAATTCATGCCATTTCAGACTGTTAAGAGCTTTAAGAAAAACCTGCTCATTTTCATGGAAGAAAGCTGCCGGATTATCCAGAATCAGTTTGGTCAATTCTTGTCTTTTGCTCTCGGGCAGATCCCAGAGCATACCTCTGATTCTCGCATGTAAATCTGATTCCATTTGTATTCCTGCCTGAGTGCAAACTTACATAACTTATCTGATAACATGACATAGTATAATAATAATCCTGCTGTGCGGGACCTTCTTGCTTTTACAGGACTTTTTTCTATTTTTATAGTAACTTTGATTATCAGGGTTAAATCAGTGAAAAGATCTCTTCTGACAGGGTTTTTGGTAGTAATATCTGCAATACTATCTTACAGTCAGTATAATACATTTGCTGTTAATCCTTCGTTTAAATATTTTGCCAGTCCCGGTTTTGTGAATATATCGGAATTAAACGCAGCAATAGGAACAGAGGATTCAATAACGGGAAACGCGAAATATTACTTCGGACTGACCAATGTTTTCGGTTATCAGATAAACAGGAATTTTTTTGGCGGAGCCGGAACCGGATGCTTTATTTATGAGAATACTCTTCTCGTTCCGGTTTACCTTGAATATAAATACAGTATGTATTTAATGGGCATTACTCCATTTCTGTATACTGATGCGGGAGCCCTGATCGATCCAACAGATTTTTATGATGAATCGAAAATATTCATAAATCCGGGTGCCGGGGTAAGCCGTACACTATCTCCAAGACTTGAGATCAACTTTTCAGCCGGATTTATGGTTCAGTCCAGATCATCATTATCGCGGGTGACATATATAAATTTCAAACTTGGTATCTCATACAGGAAAAACGCTTTCAGGTATTTTATGCCGCACAATATTTATCCGGAATAAGGGCATTGCGGCGTAACGGCATAGTGGCGCAGCGGCGCAGGGGCGTTATGGCAGGGAGCAGGGAGCGAAGGGCAAAGGGCATAAAGAGTATAGCGTATGGAAAGTACCTATAAAAGGGAAAGCCCTCCTTCGTCCCGATAAATCGGGACTTCGGACTCCGTCCGACGAAGCGGACTTCGTCCGACGAAGTCGGAGGGCGGAGAATGGTGCCTCACTACGTTCGGCGACTCCTTGGATTCAGTTCTGCAAATAGAAAACAATCACTCGCTTCACGAGTAATTTTTGTTTTATAACGACTCTCCAGAAAGCGTGCTTTCTTCGAGCCTTTATAAAAACAAAACCCCCTGACGGGGGTGATTGTTTTCTGCTTGATCTTTGATCCTGCGGAGGTGGAGCTGCGGGGGATCGAACCCCGGTCCAGTCATAATGGCAATAGGCTTTCTACATGCTTAGTCCTGCTTGTTTTTCGTGGCCGGTCAGCTGCAGAACAACCTAACCGGTCCTTAGTTCCTGTTGTTTTCGCCATCGGGACGGAACATCCTTCAGACTATCCCTGAATTGCGAGCGCCTCACTATCGGGTTGGATCAGGGCAGAACCGCCCGGGAGACGTCTCGTCCCGGCACCTGTGCCGGGAAAGCATAAGCTACTGTTATTCGCTTACGCGGCGAGAGCGTAATTTGTTTCGCCTTTTGTTGTTTTGTGACACTGTTTAAGTGACGCGCCACCACACACTGCATGCTTACATACCTCCTCTCATGCTGTCAAATCCATGTCAGCCCCATATATTGTATGCACTGCAAAGATACAAATATTGTTCCAATGATGCTTTAGGGTATAAAGAATTTGGGTCAAATGGGTATATTTACCGGGTAATCGGTAATCGGTAATCGGTAATCGGTGCCGAAAAAGACCGAGGACCAAGGACCTTTTATTCATTTACTGGTGCTACATATGACCAAACCAATTAAAGTCGGAATACTCCGGGAAACGAAAAATCCTCCAGACAGGAGAGTCCCGCTCACACCTCCACAGATCACTGTCTTAAGGGAACTCTACCCCGGTGTTGAATTCTTTGTTCAGCCAGGCGACATCCGCTGTTATACTGATGATGAATACGATTATCTTGATATTCCCCTCAGAGAGGACCTCAGCGCGTGTGATATACTACTGGGGGTAAAAGAGGTTGATAAACAGACTCTTATTCCCGGAAAGACTTATCTTTTCTTCGCTCATGTCGGAAAACAACAGCCTTATAACCGTGCGATGTTCAGACAGATCGTTGAAAAGAAGATCAGGCTTATTGATTATGAGTACCTGACAACTGATACCGGTGAAAGGATAGTCGCCTTCGGCCGTTACGCAGGCATTGTCGGAGCATACAACGCCTTAAGAGCCAGGGGAATCAGGACAAACCGGTTCAAACTCAAACCTGCTCATAATTGCCACGATCTCGATGAGATGTGGGCCGGGTTGAGACTAATAAAACTCAGACCGGGATTAAAGATCCTTGTAACCGGAAAAGGACGCGTGTCGGGTGGTGCGATGGAGACCCTAAGCATATGCAACATAAAAAAAATTACTCCCGAAGAATTTCTGAGCAGGGAATTTGATGTTCCGGTTGTTTGCCAGATCGGCCCCGAACATTATGTAAAGCACACAAAAGGTTTGCCTTTTGATTTTGAAGAATTTATTATTCACCCGGAAAACTTCGAATCGTCATTCGTTCCCTTCACAAAAGCCACGGATATTCTCATCACAGGTCACTACTGGGATCCCCGGTCACCTGTTTTCTTTACGAGGGAGGACATGAAAAAGCCCGGCTTCAGGATCTCCGTCATTGCCGATATAAGCTGTGATATAAACGGCCCCATTCCCTCCACCCTCAGAGCAACCACTATCGCCGATCCCTTCTACGGATATAATCCGAATACCGGCAAGGAAGAACCTGCCTTTACACGGCCGGGCAACGTCACGGTAATGTCTATCGATAATCTCCCTGGTGAACTTCCCCGCGATGCTTCGCAGGACTTTGGTAAACAGCTTATTCAGAGTGTACTGAATGATTTGCTATCAGGCATAAACAGTCCTAAAATCAGGAGGGCCACAATTACGGCGGAAGGGAAGTTGACTGATGGATTTTCCTACCTTGCGAATTACCTTGACCAGAATTAAAAATTTCAATTGCAGAATTCAGGCTGAACTTTGAACTTTGAACCTTGAACCTTGAACCTTGAATGAAAATAAATGTAAACAAACATGCAAGAAACAATTTATTTATCTCTGCTTCTGATTCTTTCCGTGACACTCTCCGCCCAGACCGATAATGCTCCGGTGGTTGGCGTAAGTGACAAACGAACAGAGGTATACGGGTTTAAAAACGCCCGTGTTGTGGTTGATTACCAGACCACTCTTGAGAAGGCCGATATCCTGATCTCCGAAGGGAGGATAACAGCAGTCGGCCAGAGCCTTACATTTCCGAAGGGTACTATTATCATCGACCTGACAGGAAAAACAGTCTATCCATCATTTGTCGATGCGTATACCGGCAACTTTGGAATAAGGACCCAGACAGCCACACCTGATGCTGTCTCCTCTGCCGCACTGCAGAATATTCCTCAGGCTGCAAGAGCGTTGCTTTCTTCATCACCAGAACCCAGGCCGGCCGATTACTGGAACGACGGGATAAATGCTTCGTATGATATCTCGTCTGAATTTATTCCTGACACGAGAACAGCAGGGGAATACCGGCAGATTGGTTTTGGAGCAGTGGTCACTTTCAAATCCGATGGCATTGCACGGGGGACTTCAGCCCTGGTTAGTACCGGTGAAGGGAAAGCCAATAATGTCATTCTGAAGAATAAAACATCGGCAAACTTTTCTATGACAAGGGGACGTTCAGCCGATATGTATCCCTCTGCACAGTTTGGAATCTATGCCCTTTTGCGTCAGCTCAATTATGATGCCCAGTGGTATAAGAGCCTGCCGGCAGGCTATATGCACGATGACGGGATTGAGGCTTATAATGCCAACCTCTCTCTTCCCCAGATCATGGAGGTCACCAGTAAACTGCAGGTAATGCGGCTCGACAGGATAGGCCGGGAATTTGGTATCAGATATATCGTTAAAGGTGCAGGGGATGAGTATCAGGCCCTGAATGAAATCGCGAAAACAGGCTGTAGTCTGATCATACCGCTTAATTTTCCTGAAGCCCCCGATGTGAAAGATCCCTACGATGCTGTCAATGTTGCTTTTGCAACTCTCAAGCATTACGATATGGCCCCTTCAAACCTTTCAAAACTTTCATCAGCCGGTCTGACCTTTGCGATCACAACTTCGGACCTCAGACGGAAGAGTGATTTTCTTGCAAACCTCCGGAAAGCAGTCAGATATGGTTTATCTGAGAAGGAAGCCCTTAAAGCTTTGACTTACACACCCGCGGCTATGATCGGAGCTTCCGGCCTGGTAGGCGCCATAAGGAGGGATATGGTAGCAAACCTTCTCATCACCTCAGGAAACATTTTCAATGACGATTGTGTGATACATGAGAACTGGGTCCAGGGTGTTCCTTACAGGTTCACTGATCTGAGAATCCGGGATGTGCGGGGTACTTATACTCTTAATGCTGATACTGCTGTATTTAAGATGACACTCTCAGGCACATTCGATAAACCTTCAATAAGACTTGTACATGATTCTACCGAAATCCGGGGAGCAACATTCTCTCTTGAGAAAGATCTTGCAAGCATTACATTCGAAAGAGGACGATCGAGGTACAGGTTATCAGGCTATATTTCTGAGAATGGACTGGAGGGAAGAGGACAACTGGAAGATGGTTCCTGGATGTCATGGAGAGCTGTCAGGACCGGCGATGCCGCCCAGGCAGACAGCCGCCAGAAAAAGCCGGCCCCACCGGTTCCGGAACCCGGTAAATTGACCTACCCATTCTCTGCTTACGGGTGGGATGAAGTCCCTGAGCAGCATGATGTTCTTTTCAAAAATGCAACGGTATGGACCAACGAGAAAGAGGGTAACCTGGAGAATACTGATGTGCTTGTACAGAAAGGGAAGATCGCGGGGATCGGGAAGAATCTCGCGGCCGGGAAAGCAAGGATCATTGATGCGACCGGGATGCACCTCACTCCGGGTATCATCGACGAACATTCCCATATCGCCATCGATGCCACAAATGAATCCGGTCAGGCGATCACGTCAGAGGTGAGGATCAGCGATGTAATCAATCCCGAGAATATTTCCATTTACAGGCAGCTTGCCGGTGGTGTTACTGCAGCACATCTCCTGCACGGCTCAGCCAACCCGGTCGGGGGACAATCAGCGATTATCAAGCACCGCTGGGGACGAACAGCAGGGGAATTGCTGGTTGAAAACCAGGCCGGTTTCCTTAAACATGCACTTGGAGAAAACGTTAAGCGCAGCACGAGCCGCTACCCCAACACCCGCATGGGTACGGAGCAGATAATCAGGGATGCCTATCAGCGGGCGGTTGATTATAATAACCAGTGGAAGCAGTGGAATGCTTTAAAGCCTGCAGAAAGGACAGGCAAGATTCCCCCGCGCCGCGATCTCGAGCTTGACCCGATCGTTGATGTGCTCGAAGGACGGAGCTTTATAACCTGCCATACATATGTTCAGTCTGAAGGGACAATGATAATGAACCTGGCAAAAGACTTCGGGCTCAGAGTGAATACCCTCATACATTTCAATGAGGGATACAAGATAGCTGATCAGATAAAAAGGAATGGAACTGCCGCCTCAGTGTTCTCCGACTGGTGGAATTACAAGTATGAAGTCTACGAGGGGATAGCCTACAATGCCGCGACGCTTCTGGAACAGGGCGTTCTGACCTGTCTTCATTCCGATGACGCGGAGATGGGACGGAGGCTTAACCAGGAAGCCGGCAAGATAGTAAAATACGGAGGTATTTCCGAGACGGAAGCACTAAAGCTGGTAACCCTTAATCCCGCAAAAATACTGCATCTTGACGACAGGATGGGAAGCATAAAGACCGGCAAGGATGCAGACCTTGTTTTATGGACAGATCATCCGCTTTCGATATATGCCCGGGCCAGCAAAACAATGGTTGATGGCATAATCTATTATGATGAGGAAACAGATGCGAAAATGAAAGATCAGATTGACAGGGAGCGGAACAGGATTATTGCAAATATCCTGAAAGAGTCACAACCTGCTGCATCACCCACCCTTAATACTGCAAGACGATGAAGAACAAAATATTATTATCCGTTATTATCTCAGCATTCATAACGCAGGCAACAGCGCAGAGTCCGGTTGTAGCGCCGCCCCAGAAAAAAGCCGTGATGCTGATTGGCGGAACCATTCACACCGGAACAGGTGAAGTGATTGAAAACGGAGCAGTAACATTTTCTGACGGAAGGATAACTTTTGTTGGAAAAGCTTCCGATACGAAGCCGGTTGAGCAGGTCTATGAGGTTATTAATACCGATGGAAAGCATATCTATCCCGGACTTATTTTTCCAAATACCAGCCTTGGACTGGTGGAAATAAGGAGTGGTGTTGATGTGACTGTCGATAACAGGGAGACGGGTGATCTAAATCCGAATGTCAGGGCAATAGCAGCCTACAACACTGATTCTCACGTAATGCCGGTCATAAGATCGAACGGGATACTCCTTGCTCAGATCGTACCCCAGGGCACGCTTCTTCCGGGCACCTCCAGCGTTGTCCAGCTCGATGCCTGGAACTGGGAGGATGCCGGTTACGCGGTTGATAATGGCATTCAGCTCGGCTGGCCGAGGAAATCAGCTGCCGGCGGAAGGGGAGGAGGGGCTATGTTCATGCAGGCGGCTCCTTCAGGTACTGATGCTTACAACAGAAACGTCGAGCTTCTTGAAAAGATATTTACAGATGCCGTTGCCTATTCTGCAATAGAGAAACCCGCAGATGTCAACCTGAGGCTTGAAGCCATGAAGGGCTTGTTTGACGGGAGTAAGATATTGTTTGTCAGTGCGCCGGAAGCGAAAGGCATTATTTCGGCAGTTACTTTTGCGAAACGTTATGGGGTTAGAAGAATAGTCCTGGTTGGAGCGAATGAAACTGCCTGGGCTGTCAAGGATTTCCTTAAGGAGAATGACATCCCGGTTATCCTTGCTAACCCGCTAAGCCTTCCTGCCTATGATTACAGTGATATAAAAATGCCGTTTAAACTGCCTTCGATGTTCATGAAAGAGGGGATACTGACAGGTCTGACATATTCATCGCAGGCATACGGCAACCTGCCGTTTGCTGCCGGACAAACCGTCGCTTACGGTTTGACCAGGGAGGAGGCCCTGCAGACAATAACGCTGAACAATGCCAGGATCCTTGGCATAGATGACAGAACCGGCACGATAGAAAAAGGCAAGGATGCAAATATTGTCGTTTCCACGGGGGACATACTTGATATGAAAACAAATAATATCGAATATGCCTTTATAACCGGCCGAAGCATAGACCTTGACAACAAGCATAAACAGCTTTACCGGAGGTTTCAGGAGAAATACAGGGAAACGGAGTAGAAGGTAGAAATTAATTCGGAAAGCAACCGGATGGTGTAGTTAACCTCCCACTTGGTTGCGCTATTCATCTGGTGTTGTAATACCCCTGCACCCCCCCGGCCCCCCCTGCCAGGGGGGGTAATCCTCTGGCCTTAAGATGATTTGTAATAGTGGTAGAGAACCCCCCTGTCCAGTGGGGTACACGCGAAAGCGTGTCGGGGGGTCTTGCCTAACGAATATCCGGTAGAAGTTACCAACCGGATCGTTGTAATGCAGGTGGGGGGTCTTGCAAAGAATAAACAAGGCACGGATTGTAAATCCGCGCCGGCATCCGCGAGCTCGGCGAAGCCAAATCCGCGCCAGGGGGAGTAATTTATCTGTCACACTTTAAGTTTAATACAATAATTTTATATTTTTACCGATTATTCTAATAAACTGATGAAAATCACGCTCCTCGGTCCTGCACACCCTTATCGCGGCGGAATTGCTGAATTCAGCAACAGACTCGCCCGGCAGTTAACCGGGGAGGGCCACAATGTCGATATCTGCACCTTTAAGCTTCAGTATCCCCGCTTTTTGTTTCCGGGAAAGACCCAGTACACCGACACACCTCCCCCTAAGAACATAAGGATCAGAAGATTAGTTAATTCTATAAATCCTTTTAACTGGATCATCACGGGATTCAGGATCAGAAGAGAGCGTCCGGACATCCTGCTGATCAGGTACTGGCTTCCATTCATGGCACCCTGTCTTGGTACTATCGCCCGCATAGCCAAAAGGAACAGGTACCAGTTCACCAAGGTTATCTGCATCTTCGACAACGTGATCCCGCACGAAAAGAGAGCAGGGGATAAGCTTTTTACACGCTACTTTGTCAGAAGTATCGACGGCGCCGTGGTAATGTCGCAAACGGTATCCGACGAGCTGGAGCATTTCCGGAAAGATTTTCCCGTCGTGCTTAATCCTCATCCCCTCTTTGACAATTACGGGGAGAAAATCAAAAAAGATGATGCCCTGAAACAACTTAACCTCGACCCGGAATATTCTTACCTGTTATTCTTCGGATTTATAAGAGCCTACAAAGGGCTGGATCTCCTTCTTGAAGCTCTTGCAGATGAGAGGCTAAAGAAGCGGAACCTTAAACTTATTGTTGCGGGCGAATTCTATGACGATAAGACTTCCTACCTGGAAATAATCCGGAAAAACAATATTGAGAACGATGTCATAATATTTGACCGTTTTATCGGCAACAACGAGGTGCCGTTGTTTTTCAGCGCTGCCGACCTTGTCGTCCAGCCATACAGAAGCGCAACGCAGAGCGGGGTTACCCAGATTGCATATCATTACGAAGTGCCGATGCTGGTAACCGATGTCGGAGGATTGCGGGAAATAGTTACTGATATGCAGGCTGGTTATGTGGTAAATCCCGGTCCGCATGATATCGCCATCGCCCTGAATGACTATTTTGACAACAACATGAAAGAGAGTTTTACGAAGGGAGTAAAAGAAGGAAAAGAGAGATTCTCCTGGGGTAATATGACGGCTGCCATTACTGAGGTCTTTCTTAAAACCCTGCTGGGTCAGATAATAAAATCTATGGGAAAGTAAACGCCTAAACGTTAACCTTATCCTTGATCAAATATGTATTTCTTTCAGGAGAATTCCTGTTGATCAGTTCTCCCAGGAATCCGGTCAGGAAAAGCAGGGTACCGATAATCATCGCAGTCAAGGCAATGTAGAAATAGGGGCTGTCTGTCACAAGCGGTGCGCGAAGGCTCTGGTGAACATACACAAGCTTCTTAATGCCAAGGTAGAGGGCCATTGCAATACCTATAAGGAACATAATTGTTCCCAGCGATCCGAACAGATGCATGGGGCTTTTACCGAACCGTGTTATGAACCCGATTGTAAGGAGATCGAGGTACCCTTTAATAAAGCGGTCGAGACCGTATTTGGATATGCCGTACTTTCTCGGACTGTGTGCAACCACCTTTTCTCCGATCTTCCCGAATCCCGCCTTTTTAGCTAACAGGGGGATATACCTGTGCATCTCCCCGAACACCTCGATACCCTTGACTACCTCGTTGCGATAGGCTTTCAGGCCGCAATTGAAATCATGCAGTTTTATGCCCGAGGCAATTCTTGCCGTTCCATTGTATATCCTGCTGGTGCATCGTTTGAAGAAAGGATCGTATCTCTTTCTTTTCCAGCCAGATACAATATCGAATCCTTCCTCCTTAACCATCCTTACCAGACCGGGGATCTCATCCGGACTGTCCTGAAGGTCCGAGTCCATCGTAATAACCACATCTCCCGAAGCTTCGGCAAATCCTGTATGCAGGGCCGCGGCCTTCCCGTAATTCCTTCTGAACCGGAAACCTTTTATGAATGACTTGCTTTCAGCCAGATGCGCAATTATCTTCCAGGAGGCATCGGAGCTACCGTCGTCAATATAGATTATTTCAAAGGAGAGACCGGCACCGTCACAAACCTTCGCAATCCATTCAGTAAGCTCAGGGATTGACTCTTCTTCGTTATATACAGGAATGACAACAGAAAGATCCATTCGGCCGAGATTCTTAATCAATTTTCAGGCTTCAATCAGCGGATTCCCTTCCTTGCGGACGAATATTCCGATCAGAAGTGACATTATTGTTCCGGTAAGCATACTCCCGAATATACCCATAACTGCTATAACCGGAGGTACCATTATTTTTTTCTGGACAGCCATGCCGGCATCAATCTGAACCTGAGGCATGCCTCTCTCCAGCATCATTTCTTCGGTGAATGCAAGCTGTTTTTCAGCCAGCCCGGGGTCGATGACAGCGTAAAGGATATATGTAAACACAGCCAATAAAAGTGCACTGTACAGGCATATTATAACTCCAGCTCCAAGGGCCTGACCATAAGTGATATAGCCATTAAGGTAGTTGTCGCGGTATGATTTTACAAGATAGAATAGCAAGGCAATCTGTACCAGAAGAAATATGTACCCCTGCACTCTGTTAAATGACAGATCAAGAAAATACATAATTAATGAGTACACTATACCTACCAGCCCCAGTATAAGACCGCTGTTGAGGTTGGCTTTCCAGACACTGACTTTTTGTTCCATGGTTTTTTAGTGATTAGTGATTGGTGATTGGTGATTGGTGATTGGTGATTGGTGATTGGTGATTGGTGATTAGTGATTGGTGATTGGTGATTGGTGATTGGTGATTGGTGATTGCTTCATTGATTAAGAAACAAATATAAATAATTATGCTAAAGTGTGCTCCTGGTGGTCTGAATAATTATTTTGCATCCACCGGGGAATTTTGTATTTTTGCACGGGGTAAGTCTTATACGACCAGCTCCTGCTGAACTCCCCCAGGATCGGAAGGTAGCAAGGGTAGGCAGTTGTAGCGGTGCGATATAAGTAGCTTACCCTTTTTTAAGTAAACACAATCATGCTGTTAAGGATCTATAACGAAAATCCGAGCCAGGAAAGGATCAGAAAGGTGGCGGATGTCCTGGAGGCGGGAGGGATCATCATTTATCCCACCGATACGGTATATGCTATGGGTTGCGATATAAAGGCCAACAGATCAATCGAGAAAATAGCCAGGCTGAAAGGGCTTAATCCTGATAATCCCGATCTCTCAATCATATTCCATGATATGAGCCAGCTTTCGGAATATACGGTTATACGCGACAACACCATCTTTAAACTGCTGAAGAGAAACCTGCCGGGACCGTTCACGTTCATAGTACAGGCAAATAACCAGATCCCCAGGCTATTCAAGAATAAAAAGAAGACTGTAGGGATCAGGATCCCCGACAGTCCGATAATTATTGAACTGGCAAGGGAACTGGGACGTCCGATAATTACCACATCCATCCACGACCAGGATGAGGTTATTGAATATACTACCGATCCTGAGTTAATTTTCGAGAAATACCATGATTTTGCCGATATAGTAATAAATGGCGGTTATGGCAAAAATGAAGCATCAACTGTAGTCGATTGCACGGGTGATGAGATCCGTATCGTCAGGCAGGGGCTGGGAATACTGGAATTGTAGGAGCGTAGCATGCTACGCTCCTACAACGACATAAATGAATTCAGGGAAACCGGAGATCGTCATCGTTTATAGAAGCTCCTGGTAAACAGGATAATGACAGCCAGCAGTTCAAGCCGGCCGATAAGCATAAATGCTGAAAAGAACCATTTCCCTGCAGACGGTACGTCAGCAAAGTTTGAAAAGGGACCAAACTCTCCTATTGCCGGTCCGATGTTCCCCAGCATTGATACCGATGTGCTGAACGAGGTGATCAGATCATACCCCATCAGCGACACAAACAGGGAACCCACGCATATTACTATTAAATATAGAACTAAGAAAACAAGCAGGTTATAGACAATTCCTTCAGGTACAGGCTTTTTGCCAATGCGCACCGGGATAACCGCATTGGGATGGATAAGACGCCTGACCTCATGGCGGCTGTTTTTGGCAATAATCAGGAACTTAAGGATCTTGATCCCTCCGGTAGTCGATCCTGACATACCTCCGACGAACATAAGTACAAGTGTGATAAGGATAAGTGAACCTCCCCAGAGGTTGAAATCCTGAGTGTAGAATCCTGTAGTTGATATATATGAAATGACATGAAATGTTCCGTCGACAAGTGCCCTGCCGGCTGGCTGTCCCGACTGTCCGATAAGCAGAAGAACGACAATTAGCGAGAATATAATGCTGATAACCAGATAAAAGAAAAACTCGTTGCTGTCGGTTATCTTCCTGAAATTGCGTTTGAAGGCAAAATAGATCATTGTCATATTTGTCCCGGCGATGAACATGAAGAAGGTAATAACCACTCTTATGAAAGGAGATGTGAAATATGCCATACCTTCCGTCCTTGTAGAGAACCCACCTGTAGAAATTGTAGAGAATGAATGACAAACGGCATCAAAGATTGTCATTCCCCCCGAAAGCAACAGCAAGACCTCAGCTACGGTAATGATTACATAAATCATTATGAGCCTTTTGGCAGTGCCCATAATCTTCGGGTGGATCTTGCCTCCGGGCAGGCCGGTAAACTCAGTAGTGGAAAGCTGAATGTTAATGGTCTTCACGACAGGCAACACAGAGAGGGAAATAATTATCAGTCCGATTCCTCCAAGCCACTGAATAAGGCTTCTCCAGAACAATACACTATAGGGGAGGGCTCCGATATCAGTAAAAATAGTGGCGTTTGTGGTAGTGTACCCGGCCATTGATTCAAAGAATGCATCAGTAAAGCTTTTTGCTGAACCACTCAGAAGAAAAGGCAAAGTGCTGAAGAGGGCGAAAATCAACCATAACCCGGTAACAATTATATATCCTTCCCTTGGACTGTAAACCCGTTCCTCATTCCTGAGAGGTGTGAAAACAAGTATCCCGGTAACAAGTGTGATGATCGCGGAATAGAAGAATGGAGATGCGGGTTCTTTCAGCAGGATGGCAACACCGGCTGTACCAAGCATGAACAGACCTTCGACAACAAGGATCTGGCTGAAGGCTCGTGCTATGATCCTGAGATTAACCATTTACCTTTTCAGGTGAAGAATTTTGACAGCTTGTCGTATGCGGAAGGCAGAGTGAATACAACCACCATATCGTGGGCCTTGATGATGGTGTCGCCGGTTGCAATGAACGGAACTCCGTCGCGTGTGCCTCCGCCGACAATGGCATCTTTCGGGAATTCGATTCCCCTCAGCGTACCCCTGGTGATCCTGGCGTTCGGAGGCACGTTGAACTCAAGAACCTCTGCATCGGTGCCGGTCATATATTTGACCTGGGTTACATTCGGGTTTGTTGTGTGACGGAAGATCCTGCTTGCCGCAGAAATCTTCTTGTTAATAATGGTATCAATGCCCGAGTTTTCAGCCAGATTAATATACTCCATGTTCTCCACTTCTGCGATTGTCCTTTTCACGCCCATTTTTTTTGCCATCAGGCATGAAAGAATATTTGTCTCCGAATTTCCCGTAACCGCAACAAAAGCATCCATCTTGCTAATGCCTTCCCTCTCGAGAAGTTCAATATCGCGGCAGTCGCCATTGATAATAAGGGTATTGTCGAGTATCTCAGCCAGCGCTTCGCATTTTTCGGGATCTGAATCGATCAGCTTGACTTCGGAAGTTCTCTGCATATATAAAGCCACATGCTTTCCTATCCGGCTTCCGCCCAGAACCATGATGCTTTTAGCCTCGAAGTTCTCTTTTCCCGAAGTGATCATCATTTCGTCAATCCCTTCATGCGTTGAGATGACAAAAACAAGGTCTCCAAGCTGAAACTTTTCATTTCCTCTCGGGATGATGGTCTTATCGTTGCGTTTTATCGCAACGGCCCTGTATTTATCAGTCTTGTTACTTGCAGCAATCTCGGCCAGGGTCTTGTCAATTATCGGGGCTTTTTCGTCGAGTTTCTGAACATACATGGCGAGCTTGCCCCCGGAAAACTCCATGAATTCCGTGGTGCCTGTCTCATGAAGCAGGCTCAGCACCTCGCGGGCTGCAATAAGCTCGGGATAAATCAGTGAATCCACACCCAGGGTCTTGAAAAACTCAAGTGTTTTATTCTCGAGGTACTCAAGATTGTCGATCCGTGCAATGGTTTTCTGCGCACCAAACCTTTTTGCCAGTACCGAGGAGGTGATGTTGGTGTCCTCCCCGTGTGTGACAGCAATGAAAAGGTCCGTTTTCTTCTTCATGATCTCCTGCAGTATCTTCACAGATGTTGCAGAACCATGGTATGTCAGGACGTCGAGAGTCGCATCAATGGGTTTCAGGCGGGTATCCTCAGTATCGATCAGGATAATCTCATGATCCTCATTGGCAAGCATCTTCGCAAGATGTGTTCCTACTTCACCGGCACCGGCAATAACTATTCTCATAAAACCTTAATCCAAAAACATGACAAAATAAGGTATAAATAGAGTAATACTCAAGTTTTTCGGAAGATTTATTTGAACACCTCAGAGTCTCATGGTGAATGCACCGGATTTCCTGACATAGTGGAGTGTATCAGCCTTTTCGATGTTCGAAATGCCCCTGAGATTGTAACCGGGTGATGATTCGGATGTTACGATAAGCGTACCGGGACCGGAAGAAAGATCAACTCCTTTACCAGCATTTGGAAAAGAACCTTTAAGAATCACTATATCTGGTTTATAATTACTTAACAAACTGGTATCAATCGAGTTGCACATAAGTATATTCTTTTGCCCTGCTTTCAGATAATAATCATTACCAATATCTGATGTTCCCTTAATTCTCAGCCCCAGTGTTGCGCAGTGTTTTTTCACTTCCGGACTGGTGAAGCTGGTGTCTGAAAAAAGGAAAAGGGTTCTGCCGGCTCTAATCCCGATTGTTGATGATCCTGCCGTGTTGTAAACAATAAGCTCATCTGTTATCCGTGTCGTTATATTCCTTGCCGTCCCTGCAGAAACCAGAAGAAGAAGAGCCACAAGGGGATACATCACCGGGATGGAATCCTTTTTAAGCAGGAACCACATGAAGAGAAAAATGAAAACGAAGAGCAGCAGGCACTGAGCGGATGTCATCCCGATACTTTCGATGGATGAAAAAGGAATTGAAGCGACTGTTTCTGTTATTGAACCTGTCAGGCCTGTTAGTTTCAAAAGAATATAAGCCAGAGTCTTTGATATGAAGGTTGCCGGAAAAGTCAGCAGGACCAGGGAACCCATAACAATTATTGCTGAGGCCAGGGGTATAATGATGATATTAGTCAGAATAAAGAATGCCGGAAACCTGTTGAACAGGGCTATGGTCAGAGGGAGGGTGCCTGCCTGTGCCACAAGTGTTATAACAACAGATTTCCACAGGAATTCAGATACCCGGTTTCGGGGATTAATTTTTAGATACAGATCCTGAAAAAAACAGATTATAAAGATCACAGCCGAATATGAAAGGAGGAAACCCGTTCCGAAGATTACGGATGGCCTTATCAGGATAAGAACAAAGGCTGACGCCAGAACCGAATTAACCGGATTTACGCGCCTGTGAATCAGGTGGCCTGCCTGAAGGAAAGTGAACATCAGCGAGGCTCTCTGAACAGAGGGCGCCAGCCCGGTGATAAACGCAAATGACCAGAGGACCAGTATTGTCAGGATAACCCGCAGTGAATTTAGTTTCCTTTTCATGAAGAAGAGTATATAGAAAACGAAAAGGCTCAGGATCATTGCATGAAGTCCCGATACCGCCATAATATGAACCACACCTGCCCTGATGAAGTTTTCTTTCTGATCGGGCTCGAGCAGGGTTTTCTGCCCGAGGGTGATGGCTGCCACAATGGCAAGCTGTTCGCCATCGATACCCCGTTTCCTGTAGAGTCCGATTATTCTTTCCCTTATTATCTGTGCCCTGTGAATCAGGTTTATACGCTCAGGAGTAGTATGGCTGACAATTGCAGGGTTTTCGGTAAAAGCAAAATACCTGATGCCATTATTCTCCATATAGAACCTGTAATCGAATTCAAACGGGTTTCCTCTGTTTTCTATCGGAAGAGGAGTACAACTGACGATCAGACGGTCACCCGGCAGAAAACCAATGTTCGCGGAATCTTTCCTGTTATATATTATCATCGATCCGAACAGCGGGATGCTCCCGGATCCTTCAATCTTTTGATTCAGTTTAACTTTGATCCTGAAGCTGTTCTCTTTTTCCTCAGGGTATTCTGACACGGTACAAACCAGTATGGCTGGTTCCTGCGGAAGGACAGAGAGTCTCTCTTTTTCGTTATGGTACAGGATCAGTCCGCAAGCGCAGAGCGCTACTGTCAGTGAGGCTCCGTAAACATAATTTGTTTGTAAGTTATTGAAATACAGACTTATCAGCAGGCCGGCCAGGATAATTGCAGCGATGACCAGAAGGAAAATGAAACCTGGTCTGATCCACTGACCAGATAATATCCCCACACACAGAGGCAGGCCGATACGAAGGAACGGAATCTCTTTGAGTGGCACAGTCCGCAGCTATTGAGACTGTATAAAGATATGAAATTTATGTGATGAATCTGATCTTCTGGCCGTAAAGAATCGTTTTGTAATCAACCTCAAATTTGCCTTTACTGATAGCGGTCAGTCTGCTTTTAAGGAGCCGTCTTCTCAGAGGGCTCACCCTGTCGGTAAAGAGAATCCCGTCGAGATGATCATATTCATGCTGTATCACCCTCGCGGCAAAACCGGTGTAGGATTCATCATGGAACTGCCATTTCTCATCGTAATACTGAATGCGGATAAATCCCTCACGGTTAACCTCCTCACGAAGATTAGGGATGCTGAGGCACCCTTCTGACATTGGTTTCAGGTCGCCTGATTTTTCAGTTATATGAGCATTGATGAACACTCTTTTGAAATCAGCAAGTTCCGGCTCATCTTCTGCCAGAGGCTTGCAATCGATAACAAATATTCTTATTGATTTACCTGTCTGCGGTGCAGCCAGTCCCACTCCTTCAGAACTATACATTGTCTCAAAGAGGTCCGCAATTATCTGATCAAGCCCCGGATAATCCTGGTCGATATCCTCAGCAACCTTTCTTAATAAGGGGTGTCCGTATATAACAATTGGATATGTCATTCTATTTTGTTCTTAACCTTTCGGCCGATCTCCGGTCGAGAAACGACTGGAGGATTATTGATGCGCTAATCCTGTCGACCATCTCCTTTTCCCGTCTCCCTTTCTTTTTCACACCACCGTCGATCATTGTCCTGAATGCCATCTGCGATGTAAATCTCTCATCAGTGAGATGAACTGGTCTGCCCGGAAATGATTTTTCAAGCCTCCTGATAAACGGATCAATGTATTTAACAGATTCGCTCGGGAGGTTGTTCATATTAACGGGGTATCCAACGACAAATGCCTCCACTTCCTCATTTTTCAGATAGTCATCCATGAACTTATCAAATTCATGGGCATTTACCGTGGCCAGGGGGGATGCAAAATTTTGGAAGGGGTCGGTAACCGCCAGTCCTATTCGCTTTCGCCCGTAATCTATCCCAATTATCCTCCCCATAGGTTCTCCGCAGGGCATAAAAATACAAAAAATTACTTTACGCAGGAAGGATGTATCAAAGGTTAGGGCAGGAAACTGCAATGGTGATTCAGGCTTACATTTCTCTTAGTAATTTTAGGGCATATAAAAATGTTTCCAGAATGGTTATCTAAAATATTTTATTAAGACAACAGGGATAAAAATACATAAATTACAACTGTATTAAGATTTTTGTTATCCAATATATAATTTTGAGAGGAGTATAATAAATATCTGGAAGGAAGAGTATTGGACTTTTCAGAAACAGTTTGACAAAGGTATGAAAAATAATCAAAAAACAGAAATTGCTGATGTAAAAATATGACATGTTCGTCAATTAAAATTTTTGACGAATCAGCAAATATTTATTTGCAAACAGTTATGGGTTTTGTTTAATTTTATATAAGACATTTTAGTATAGCCTTTGACCTGATCGCGGATAGTGATCTAACATGTTTCTAATCCAGATTGATAGTCTATTCGCTTTATGACCAAAAGTGCGATTTTCTTGTAATCCATTGATAATAATAGATTAAGAAATCAGCAGGATTTTCTGAAATTAATATTACCAATTTAAAATTATATTTTATGAAGCAATTCTACTCTATTTGTCCAAACAGAACATTTCAAGTGCTTCTGAAGAAGTGTCTGACATTGTTCCTGTTTTTGTTTGTACTTGGGGCTTTTAGCAATATAGCTCCGGGACAGACAGTAATGACTGACAAGGCAGATTACATGCCTGGAGAGACGGTGGTAATTACCGGCACCGGATGGTTGCCCGGTGAAACTGTGAACATGGTGATTGATCACCTGACATTCGATCATCCCGATCAGTATCTTTCTGCCGTTGCCAGTTCAGATGGCAATATCTACAATAACAGTTATGTTATTGATCCAAGTGATCTGGGTGAAACTTTCCTTCTTACAGCAACAGGTTTGAGCAGTGGGCTGACTGCAACAACGACGTTTACTGATGCACCTCCTGCTGCAGATATTGATCAGGTAAGGAACGGCTCAAAAGACTCACCTGTCAGCCCTGGTGATTGGGTAAATGGAAACGCCGGTAAAACAAATTCCCATTATGCAGAGGGATATTCTGTTCCATACAGGGTTGTTATGACAAATATGCCTGCCGATACCGAGGTAACTTTGACCCTTGGGTATGATGTTACACACAGTAGTGTAAATGCTATTGACTATCTGACTCATTATGATCGGCTGGAACCACATTTGCTGGGCTTCGGTCATATTGCTGAAGTGATTGATCCGACAATCGGAGTGTCTGGATTATCAGGTTCTGCTACCAGTACCTTTGATATTCCGTCACCACCTGCTTATAATACTCCGGTAACTGGTCAGCCAACCGGCAGTTTTGAAATGGTAAGCTCAGGTGATGGTGCTTATATGTCGATGTGGAACGGTGAGATTACAGATATTAGTTATGGAGCTTATGCCGATCTTTCACTTTCACAGGCTGAGCAACAAATCAATGTAACATTTACCACCGGATCGGTTGCAGGTCAGACTATTATACTTGCCTGGGGCGGACATATTGCCAGCAGAGTGGACTGGGGGTATTTTGAAGATGGTGTTACTCCCAGATCAGCCGGAGGAATTTCCGGTTCGCCGTATCATATGCGTCTGAAGGACTGGACTCTCGGTACTCTTGGAAATCAGGATCGTTCTCTTTCGGCTGATGCTGTTATCCCGCCTCCATCCTGTTCTCTTGAAGGACCATCCTCTGTTTGTGAAGGAACGGATAATGTTTATACTGTAACGGCTTCAAACGCTCCTGATCCGTATTATTCTTGGGAACTCCTGGATAATACTACTGGTGCTGTTATAATTACAGGACAGGGAACAAATGAAGTTACCGTAAATGCAGGAACTGATGGTGGTTATACTATAAAAGTTACAATCAGTGATATTAATGGTTCATCCAGTTGTGAAATATTGGTAACGGTAAATCCAAATCCAACTGCGAATCCTGCAACTCTGAAAGCATGTGATGATGGTGACGGAATTGTAGATTTTATACTAACTGATGCCACTTCTACAGTGATAGGAAGCCAAACAGATGTTACTGTAACTTATCATGCAACTGAATCAGAAGCTATTGCCGGAACTAATCCTTTATCCAGCCCTTATGCTTCTTTAAACAAAACAATTTATGCACGTGTTGAAACATTGGATGGCTGTTTTGATATTTCTGAAGTTTCGCTGGTCGTTAATCCTCTGATCACTGTTAGTGTAGATGACGAGGCAGTATGTTACGGGGAGGATGTAACCTTCACGGCTACTGCTGGCGGAGGCACAGGGACTTACACATACGTATGGTCAGTTAATAGTGTTGTCCAGACCGATGTAACGGGAAATACACTGACCTTAACTGGTGTTACGGCAGATGCAACCATTGCGGTTACCGTTGATGATGACTTTGTATCCACACAGGGAGCAGAAGACTGCACGGCCACTGATGATGCATCACTTGATGTCAATCTTGAAATTAATGTTACCGTAAACAGTGAAACAGTATGTGAGGGTGAAAGTATCCAATTAACTGCATCTGCTTCTGGTGGCACAGCTCCATATTATTATTTGTGGAGTACCGGTGCGACTACTGAATCAATTACTGTTGACGAAGAAGGGACTTATACTGTAACTGTGACTGACTCGTTTACTCCTACAATAGGAGATCCGTGTACAGGATTTGGCTCAGGAACCCTTACTATCGTTCCCTGCAGCTGGATCAGCCTTAAGAAAACCACCGGTGGATCTGTTAATCCTTCTATGACATGGACATTTGAGCTCTACCAGGGAACAGATATGGTTGGAGACCCACTTGCAACTCAGACCACTTTTAATGACCCGGACGGAATCCTCTTCGATGATTATGGCCCGTTAAGCATATACGAGTCGTACACCGTCTGCGAAAAAGAGGTACCTGCCGGATACGGCACTACCTGGTATTTAAAAGTAAATAGTTGTGACACGGAAGTTCCATTCGCACTCATTCCTTATACACTACCAGGGGTAGGTGGAGTGTTCAATCCTAACTATGATGATGACCCGCAACAGGATCAGGGGAACCGCTGTTATACTATAGAAGGCAGTAACTTGCCTGTAAATTCATATACAGATGATGCCAATACCAGTCCTGATGATGAAGACGTATGCATCTTCCAGTTAGAGGTAGACAACACATTCCCCGGCGGTGCTCCAAGAACACCAGGCTACTGGAAGAACTGGAATACCTGTACCGGTGGTGGTCAGCAATCCACAGCCACTGCAAATTCCACTGACAAAAACGGCGATGGTATTATAACTGCTTCTGAAAGGGTGGCTTCAGGCCGGGCTTTGCTTGATGATATCCTTGAACTTTATCCAATATCCTGGGGTGATTTCGAAATATCATCCTGTGCGATTGGTGTATCCATTCTTGATCAAAGGGATATAAACACAGGTAAAAAGATGGCAAGCGATGCAGCCTATACACTGGCAATGCATCTCCTCGCTTACCAGCTGAATCAGTCAGCAGGCGCTTATGTTTGCCCTGACATGCTTCCTGTCGAAACAGAAGCGGTCAGTTTGCTTGATGGTATAGGATTTGATGGTACCGGCGCTTATCTGAGGAAGGGTACAGTTTATGCGAGAGCTCTTCAGCTTGCCGCACTTCTTGATGAGTACAACAATATGGGAGACAGTCAGGTATGTCCGATTGTTCCGGAACCAGAGCTAATGACCTTTACGACAGGCAAACCACCCAAGAAGATGATGAGTGTCCCTGAGTCGGATGAGTTAAGCGTTCAGATTCAATGCAATGTTTACCCGAATCCTTTCGAGGGAACTGTCAATTTTGAAGTTATGCCGAAAGTCAGCACTCAGCTGAGGCTTGAGGTATTCTCGATAACCGGACAGTGTGTTGCGATTGTCTACGACGGTGATGTTCAGAAAGATGTAACGTACAGGTTCGAATTTAGCAGCAGTAGTTATATCGATAATGTATTCATTTACAGATTAAGAACAAATACTGAAATTAAAACGGGAAGACTCATCAGACTGAGGTAAATCTTCCTGTAAGTAAAAAAGAGAGGGTGTCTCAAAAGGACACCCTCTCTTTTTTACGTTAATTTTGTATCGCCCGATTCCTGGTCCATTACTCAAGTCGCAGGTTCCAGGTTTCAGGTTTCAGGTTCCAGGTTTCAGGTTCCAGGTTCCAGGTTTCAGGTTCCAGGTTTGAAACCTTGAAACTTTGAAACCTTGAAACTTTGAACGGTCAGGTAGTAGCCTGCTGGTAAACCATAGTGGCCAGGCGCTGGTATGACTTATATCTCCATTTCGAATTCTCCTCAGCTGACTTGAACAGTATTTCGGCCTCGCCGGGGAAGGATTTGACAAGAGAAGTGTATCTCACCTCAGAATGGAGGAAATCCTGGAATTTACTCCAGTCCGGTTCCTTCGAATCGAGGATAAAAGGGTTCTTTCCCTCAAGCTCCAGAAGAGGATTATACCTGTAGAGGTGCCAGTAACCTGCTGTAACAGCATCTTTCTCCTGAGCCTGTGTCCTGCCCATTCCTTCCCTCAGACCATGATTGATACATGGCGAGTAGGCTATGATGAGTGATGGTCCGTTATAGGCTTCAGCCTCCTTTATTGCCTTGAGATACTGTGCGTTGCTCGCGCCCATGGCAACCTGGGCAACATAAACGTAGCCATAGCTTATTGCCATCAGTCCAAGGTCTTTCTTGCGTATCTTCTTGCCTGAGGCGGCAAATTTCGCCACAGCGCCGGCAGGTGTTGATTTTGATGCCTGTCCTCCGGTGTTTGAATAGACCTCGGTATCGAGCACCAGGATATTTACATCTTCACCTGAGGCGATAACGTGGTCGAGACCCCCGTAACCTATGTCATATGCCCATCCGTCGCCGCCGAATATCCAGTGAGATTTCTTAACCAGATATTGTTTAAGGCTGAGAATCTCCCTGGCTGTTTCTGATTTCTCCTTTTCACATGCCTCAATCACTTTTACCGAGGCGATCCTTGACGGTTCAGCCTGATCTTTCCCGGCAAGCCACTCTTCGAAAGCGGCTTTTGTTTCAGGTGACACGGATCCGTTACTCAGGACATCCTTCATCCTCAGAGCTATTCGTTCTCTCATTTTGTTGGATCCGAGAGCAAGTCCGTAACCAAATTCGGCATTATCTTCAAAAAGTGAATTGGCCCATGCAACACCTTTGCCTTTTTTATTGGCCGTATAT
>JAHYJA010000231.1 GCA_019429325.1 Bacteroidales bacterium | reverse complement strand
CCCTGTCATCCGCCGGCTGGCGGACTAAACCAACTGAGCTAACAACCCTTTTCTTTTTTTTACATCACTCTCTGCCCTGTCATCCGCCGGCTGGCGGACTAAACCAACTGAGCTAACAACCCTTTTCCTTTTTTTACATCACTCTCTACCCTGTCATCCGCCGGCTGGCGGACTAAACCAACTGAGCTAACAACCCTTTTCCTTTTTTTACATCACTCTCTGCCCTGTCATCCGCCGGCTGGCGGACTAAACCAACTGAGCTAACGTCCCGAAGTATTCTCTGCCCGGCAAAAATAGTAAATTTTCTTATTCGTTTTTCGGGGCAGCCAGATTAAGTCTCAGGAAAAATCAAATCCCGAAATGTAAGTCGGGGCATCGTAAAATTGCTCCTTCTCCTCATCAGTCATGTTGACGAAACGCACATAAACCAGTCCCGGCTTTGCGTTGAGCATGCGGTTCAACGATCCCATCTTCACATCCCACTTCAGCTTCTCAAATAAGCTGCTGCGGTCGTCGAGCCACATAAGAGCAGTGTTATAGCTTTCGGCGGCACAAATCGATTCGAAAAGGTTGGCCAGCACTTCCTCCCGACCGGGTTTGCACCAGATGGCATCAAAAACCATGTGGCGGAACATGCCCGGTTGAAAAAGCCGACGGTAATATGGCATCACAGGCAGGATTTTCATCATCACCCAGCCCCATATTCCCGGAACCTCATATATCTTATAAGCAGAAGGGAGGGCACAAACCCCCGCGATTATCTCATCCCCTTCCGTCAGTACGTAATAGCTGTTATCTTCGAAAGCATGATCGATACTGAAAAGTGAATAATCCCTGTAAAACTCTTTCAGCAGTTCTTCCATTACCGGTATCTCTTCCTTTCTCAGTTTCCTGACACGACTGTCGGATTTTGGAGAAAAGCGGCTGAAAGCGACGGTCAGGAAGGAGCGGATCTGCTCGTATCCTGCCTGATGGACAAGGTTTTTGGACCTCTCGTTCATGCTTTCGAGAAAAGCATACATGATATGCTTCTCTCCTTCATGAACATTATCCAGTTCAAGAAGGTGAGGCTTGCTGAAGATATCGAGGATCCTCTGCTTGAAAGAATCTTCCTTCTCGGTCCTGACAGTGCCGGATCTCCTGCCTTTCCATGAGGAGGGTATCTGATATGTGGAATGTACTGCCAGATAGCGCAGATAGGTTGAGGGATAACGGAGGCTTCCCTGGCCGGTGATCCTGTAGCATGAGCCGATTGTGCCGGTGACCCTGTTTTTCCTGTAAAGCGAGACAAATCTTATTTTTTCTTTATAAGCCGCTATTCGGGAAGGAATGTTAGTCAAAGAAAACCTCATACCCCCCTCGGCACCCTGAACGGCGTTGTTAAGGATATCGAGCATCCCGGGGCTGGCGTAATCAGAGACCCTTATTTCAAGATCGTGGTATTTAAAAGCTACCCTGTCAAACATCCTCATTAACATTTATTTATTATCGAGGCTTCCAAAAACTCTCTGAAGGATCGGGCTGACCCTGGCAGATACCTCTTTCCGGATTTTCAGTTCCTCGATCTCTACCTTTACAAACATCCCGTTAAGGGCTTTCCCCGTAAGAAAATCGTCGAGGTCGGTGTTCACGGGTTTGAATCCCGCAAGCTTGCCGGCGACGGAGTTTGCGAGGGTGTTCCATCTGTCAGTGAGGGCGACCCATGAGTCGCTGGTCGAAACGTTCCCGACTATTTTTTTCTCTGTTGAGGCCTGGATTTTGGGTTTGTAGAGGTTATACAGCTCGGAGTATGTAGTGTTTTTTAAATAGCCGGTGGCAGCATTATCGGCTCCGTTGAGAATATTGAAAGCATCTCTTATCGTCATTTGTCTGACGCTGTTCACAAAAATGGGAGCCACCTCCCTGGCGGCGTCCTCGGCTGCCCTGTTGATTCTGAGTATGAGGTCCTGGACCAGCTGATCGCCTCCCGGGATCCTGGAGATATTGTCGACAATTATTTTTGCCTCATCCGGCAGAGGGATCCTGATGGTGGCATCTCCGTAGTATCCGTTCTCGGCGGCCAGCCTCCGGGCAGCATTCCCCGCTCCTGTAACAAGTGCTTCCTTCAATCCGCTTATCACCTCCTCCTCGGTAAGGGGCAGGTTTGTCGTGGATTGCAGTACGCTGGCCAGTTGTGCGCATCCGGTAATAAGGATGACAGACACAGCAATCAATATTCTTCCTGCTTTCATCATGTATTGGGTGTAAAGTCTGACCCGCAAGATACAAATTCTGTGAGATCTTTCTCAGGATCAAGGGGTCAAAACGATTAAAGGGGTTGAGCCCTGGCTGACAGACCGCAGGCTGACAGACCGGGGCAGGCTTTCAGGCTTGCATCGCCGGGCCCACCTTCAGGTTACATAAGGAAGAAGGGCTTCCGCAGTTACGATATCTTCGGGGCTGGTTATCTTTATATTCTCCCTGTTACCTTCGACAAGAAAAACCTGTTCGCCGGCTTTTTCGAGCACAGTGGCGTCGTCAGTAAACTCAATCGTGTAATCGAGCAAATAGGCTCTCCTGATAAGTTCCGTATCAAACACCTGTGGTGTCTGCACGAGCCTGACATGCTGGCGGTTGACAGGTACGCTTCCCTGGTCGGTGACAATTCTCAGCGAATCGGCCGGGCTTATGACGGGGATCGCACAGCCGTGCCTGGCTGCAGCCTCAAAGCAGCGCCGTATTGTACCGGTGCTGACCAGCGGCCTGACGCCGTCGTGAATTGCCACCAACCCGTGTGAGCTTACCGTTGCAAGGCCATTCCTCACCGAATGATAGCGCTTTTTGCCGCCTTTGACAATAAGGTGAGGAACACTGAATGAATATTTCTTCTGCAGTTCGTACCAGTAACTGATCTGGTCCTCCGGGAGGACGACAATTATTTTGATGCTTTCGCTATATGCCCGGAACCTTTCTATGGTATACATCAGGACCGGTTTTCCGGCGATCTCAAGGAACTGTTTGGGGATCTCAGACCCCATCCGCCTTCCGCTTCCTGCTGCTACGATTACTGCATACTCGTTCATAATAATATCCTGTCTGTACCCGTCTCAACCCCCCGCCCCGCTGACGCGGGGCACCCCCCTGGGGAACCTCCTGCGGATTTTCGTTAAGGGTACAACCCCCCGCCCCGCTGACGCGGGGCACCCCCCTATATAGGGGGGTAAATTCTCTAATCCTATTATAATGTATCTTAAGTCCAGCGTATTACC
>JAHYJA010000230.1 GCA_019429325.1 Bacteroidales bacterium | reverse complement strand
CTTAAACAGCTCGGACTTTTCAGGGGTCCGGTAATAATTCTGAACACCCTCGACTTTTACCGTCATCTTATTGAATTTCTTGACCGTATGGTAACAGAAAACTTTCTCCGGCCGGAACATAAAAACATGTGGGAAGTGGCGGCCACCCCGGTGGAAGTGGTAACAGCCCTTGCCAGAAACACCAGATGGATAGACTCACCACGCAAAATTGCGCGGATCTGAGAGTTTTATTGTTTATATCATCCGGCCTCGTTGGTCACTATAGCCAGTGAACTGAGGCCAAAATCTGTTTCTCCTGCCACCTTACCTTCAACAGCCGGGGCCTTTACCCCCTCCCTGAAATATGAGAGACCGGAAAAAATCCGTGCCTCATCCCATAGCCCGTTGCTGATAAAGTGATTGATCACCTGAGCTCCGCCTTCCACCATAAGCGACTGGATACCCGACTCAAAAAGGTAATCAGTGATCTGTTCCGCTGCCGGCTTATCAGAATCGAGTTTAACAACCACACATCCCGGGATATGAGCCTTCCCGTTGAATGTGAACAGGATACCCGAGCCCACAAGACCGCTTATTGCCAGTTCCTTTCCCAGATTTCCCGATCCGCTTAATATTATCCTGACCGGGCTATTGCCGCCCCATTCCCTGACATCAAGGCGGGGATTGTCTGTCCTGACCGTTCCTGCCCCGGCCAGGATTGCCTGCTCGGATGCTCTCCATTTGTGTACAAGCACTCTTTCGGTTTTGCCGGTGATCCAGTTGGGACCTTTCAGGCCGTTTTTTTCTCTTATACCATCAACAAAACCATCCGCGCTCTGAGCCCACTTAAGTATTATGTAAGGCCTTTTTTTCTCGTGAAATGTAAAAAACCTTCTGTTCAGGCCCCTGCATTCATCCTCAAGAACACCGGTCGCAACCTTGCACCCGGCTTCCCGAAGTCTGGCAATTCCCCTGCCTGAGACATTCCCGCTGGTATCGATGGTCCCGGCAACTACCTGAGGTATCCCGTGAGATATTATCAGATCGGCACAGGGAGGCGTCTTTCCGAAATGTGAGCAGGGTTCAAGATTTACATACAGGGTCGAAGATATGAGTGTGCTTTTATCCGCAACAGACTTAATGGCATGAACCTCGGCGTGAGGAGAGCCTGCTTTCGTGTGGTACCCCTCCCCTGTTATCACTCCGTTATGCACTATCACAGCCCCGACCATGGGATTCGGATAGGTCATACCCTCTGCCTTGCCAGCCAGTTCGAGACACCGACGCATGAATTTTATGTCAACATCCTCAGGCATTGCTTCGAAAGTGTTAATTTTGAATTATGAGCGTCAATCTACAAACGTTAAAAGATATCAGGAATTATCTTGCGAATGAACTTAAGGAGATCTATCCGGAACGGGAGATCAGTTCACTCACCTCTATCATTGTTTATACGGTTCTGGGTATCCAAAAGTTGCGTTTTACCCGCGATCAGGACCTTCACCTTTCAGAAGAGGACTCAGAAAAAGTCGTTTCAATATGTGCCGCTTTGAAAAAAGGGATCCCCATTCAGTATATTACCGGTGAAACAGTATTCTACAACTGCAGAATAAAAGTGACCACCGAAACCCTGATCCCGCGTCAGGAAACAGAAGAGCTTGCAGATCTGGTAATTAAAGAGAATCGCGGGTACTCGGGACGAATCCTTGACATCGGTACCGGCTCAGGTTGTATCGCTATTGCACTCGCGCTCAACCTCCCGGATGCAGATATCAGCGGAATCGACATATCCGAAGGAGCCATAAAAGTTGCGCGCGAAAATGCCCGGCTCAACAATGCGGATGTCTCTTTCATTGTGGGAGATATCCTGAATCCCGACATCAGAAAAACAGGTGCCACCGGAATGATTGTCTCCAATCCCCCGTATGTCAGGGAGTCTGAGAAACAGTTTATGTCAGTAAATGTTCTCAGGCACGAACCTCATATCGCATTGTTCGTCCCGGATGAGGATCCCCTGGTTTTCTACAGGGCTGTACTGGACCTGGCCGGGGTTCTGCTGGAAACAAACGGGAGGATATATTTTGAAATGAATGAAGCCATGGGAACACAGCTCTCTGAATTACTGGATACATCCGGTTATTCCGGTATCAGTATCATAAATGATATCAATGGGAAACAAAGGATAATTAAAGCTGTTAAAAATGCCTGAAGATGAATTGTTCAAAACAAGCCTTGCCAGAGCAATGGCCCTCTGCTCAGGCCGCGAATATTGCTCAGCCGATATCACAAACAAACTGCAGGGATGGGGCCTGAGCTCGGATAATACAGCCAGGGTTATCGATATACTCATCAGGGAAAAATTTATAGATGATAACCGGTTTGCCTCTGCTTTTGTTAGGGATAAATTTAACTCCGCCAGATGGGGGAAGACAAAGATCTCCTCCCATCTCAAAGCAAAAGGGATTCCCGGAGACATAATCAGTTCAGCGCTGGCTTCGATCGACAGCGATCTCTACAGGGAAACACTGACGGACCTGCTGTCGAAGCATCGCCGGTTTATCAAGGCTAAAAACCAGTATGATCTGAAAGGGAAACTCTGGCGCTTCGGTATATCAAGGGGATTTGAAAGTGATCTTCTTTATCAGATAATCAATGAAACCTGGCAATGAGATCTGCAACGAGCGGCCAGAATGCGATCAGGAAGATAATGCCTGATCCAGCTATATCCATGGATATAAGTTGTCTCCGTATATCCTTGTTTTTCATGTATATTACCGAAAACACCACCCGCATTGCCAGCTGCGCTGCAAAGAAAATGAAGATCCTCAACCCGTATAAGTTCCACTGAAGCGCCTCAGATATCTTCCCCCTCACTATAAGTGAAAAGCTATGCGACAATCCGCATGACGCACACGGTTCTCCGGTAAGCTTTTCATGGATGCATACCACAGGGTAATTATCCTTTTCAGGAGAAAAGATGGCCGAATATGCCATTATAAGCATGATTGCCGCAGCAAAAATCAGATTGATGATCAGATAGGGTTCATTTCGGATACCCGAAAGCATATTATTTATAAGCTTACTCAATTTTCGGCACCGTGTCCCTGATCTCGTCCTTTTTCTGGTCCTTCAACCCTTCAAGTTCCTCAAGCTTTTCAACCCCGTCTCTCCGGTCGGTTCCGGTATTGATTTCAATTTTATCCCCGTTGCTTTCGACCTTAATGGAAATAGTTGCATCCTCAAGGTCCCTGAGAACATCCCTTCTGACATCCTGAATTATATTCTGTATATCACCCGGCCATCTCTTTTCTGCATGTTTTGCGAGCTTTCCGGTTACAAAAATCTGCGATAAGGATATCAGCGAG
>JAHYJA010000038.1 GCA_019429325.1 Bacteroidales bacterium | reverse complement strand
ATGCAGGTCATGCAGGTCATGCAGGTCGTGCAGGTCATGCAGGTCGTGCAGGTCATGCAGGTCATGCAAGTCATGCAAGTTATACTACCTATACTATGCGCTCTACGCTCTACGCTCAACGCTCTGCTCTCCCTGCTCCCTGCCCCCTGCCCCCTGCTCCCTGCCCCCTGCTCCCTGCCCCCTGCTCCCTGCTCTAAAATCCCCTTCCAAACATACCCCACAGTGTTGCTTTCAGCTCTTCCCACCGTTTCATAGATGAGTATGCAAAGTCGCTCGTATATTGTGTCAGGTACTCCCTGGCCTCTTCATTCTTTCCCTGTCCGACCAGTTCCACGACCCTTTTTTCCACCGCAGGCATTTCCTCAAGGGCTTTCTTTTCAAGACCGGCAATGGCAGGCTCGATCAATTGCCTGCTTCTCGACCAGTTTACTGTGGCCAGCCTGTTGGTTTCCCTGAACGACCATAATGCAGCATCCTGCCTGTATCTGTGCTGTCCGCAGACACTGAACGACTGAGGGAGTCTCAGCACACCGGAGAAAACCGGTATCCGGGGGCTCTGGCCCGGGTTGTCAAATGAGAACCATGCAACGGCTCCAACTTCATCGGGCAGCCAGCTCCTGCACTGTATCACATGAGAATAGGAGCAGCCGGTTATTGCAATGGTCCTCTGCCGTTCAATCACACCGGGCTTTAACTCATTCAACAGTGTTCTAAGATCATTGTTCATCCAGTTGCTGACAACCGGAGAAACGACCTTCTCCTCTATCTCGTTGCCGCTTTCATCTTTCCTTTTAACAGTCACCAGCAGATTTCTGGTCATGTCCCAGGGGGTCGCTTCGTATGTCTCGCGAAAGAATTTCATCACATCGCTTACCGAAAGCTTCATTTCGGGCTTTACGGAGAACGGGAGCTCATCGTCATCCATCGAAAGGTTAAGGGAGGGAGCCAGAGAGCTGAGTACATAGAATTCACGGATCGCAAAAGGTTTTCTGTCGCCCAGAATTTTCCAGAACTTAAGCGGTTCTTTCCCGTCCCAGTAACCCAGTTTCCTGGCAACTTTCTGCAGATCGGTGCTGTAAATGAAATAATCAGGATTATTAAAATCGATTACGGATATGCGCGGGATATTTGCCGCGACACCGGCATGATCGTCGGGAATCCTCTGGGCGCACCATATTGCCGAGGGTTTTCCCTTGCCTGAACCGGCAATCTCCATCTGCCAGACCTCCATAGGATCAGCAATTGTGATACACTCAGCAAGATCGGCATACCCGTATTCCTCGGCGAGCCGGCCTATCAGCGTTATTGCCTCCCTGGCGGTTCTGCACCTCTGAAGAGCGATCTTCTGAAGCTCTTCAATAAGAAACATGCCATCTTCATTTACAAGCTCCTCCCGGCCATAAATTGTTGTTTCGCCGATAGCAAGCTGTTTTTCGTTCAGGCATGGATAAGCTGTGTTCAGGTAAGCGTATGTCTCCATGGCTTCAGGTATCTCTCCTTTTTTTGTGACCCTGCTCATGTCCCAGGCCTCTTCTGTATGAAGCATTCCTGCATAAACAGGATGCATTGCCCCTTTTTCATGCTTTGTCCGGGGGAATATTTCCAGCCATGTCCTGTAGTTTCCGTCGCAGGTGTGTGAGGTGATAACCGAACCATCGGTGGTGGCAAGTCGTCCAACCATTATGGTGGTACAATTCCCGTCGTATTCGTGAGCAGTTTCCCTGCCATTGAACTGAGAAGAAGCGGTCAGTGAAAGTGCCGCCAGAAAAACCACATTGAAAAGAAACGGATAAAGTTTATTCATAGATGGCATACTTGTGCAATTAAAATCAAATAAAATATCTCCAAAAATAACTTTTTTTCCTTCTGCTTCTCAATTATTATTCCTGATCTGTTATCATGATCTCTTAGCTGTTTTGTTCAGTTTATTTTTATTATATTGCCCCTCCTAAATGCAAGAAGATCGTCTTGACAAGGTGTTTCAATGTCCCGATCATGATAAATGACAAACTGATAAATCCTGCAAGCATCGTAGTTGTGGGAGGGTCTGAAGATCTTTTCAAACCTGGAGGCAAAGTCCTCAGGAATATTATTGAAAGCAACTTCGACGGGAATCTGTACGTTGTCAATCCAAAACAGGATCTTGTTCAGGGGATAGTTTCATACAGGGACCCGGACCAGCTTCCCCAGGTTGATCTGGCTATTCTTGCTATCCAGGCCGGGTTGTGCCTTCCTGTGGTAGAGACTTTGATCAGGCAAAAGAATACCAGGGCATTCATAATTATTTCTGCAGGCTTCAGCGAATCGGGAGAAGAGGGGAGAAAGCTGGAGGAGGTAATTGCGCGCATCATTGACGAGGCGGATGGTTGTCTGATCGGCCCTAACTGCATTGGTGTAATCACACCTCGGTACAGCGGCGTGTTTACAACGCCTGTTCCCAGGCTTAACAGCAGGGGATGTGATTTTGTTTCAGGATCAGGAGCGACAGCTGTTTTTATTTTTGAGTCGGCGCTTCCGAAAGGCCTGACTTTTGCCAGTGTCTATTCAGTAGGCAACAGCGCCCAGACAGGGATTGAAGAGGTTCTTGAGTACTGGGATGAAACATATGTGCCGGGTATCAGTTCCCCGGTCAAGCTCATTTATGTCGAGAGCATAAGCAATCCTGACAAACTCCTGCACCATGCCTCTTCCCTTATACGAAAGGGATGCTTCATAGCAGGGATCAAAGCCGGCATAACTGAAGCCGGCAGCCGGGCCGCATCGTCACACACCGGTGCAATGGCTTCTTCCGATTCGGCCGTTGAAGCTTTGTTCCGTAAGGCAGGCATTGTAAGGTGTACGGGACGTGAAGAGATGACCACTGTTGCATCGGTCTTTTTTCACAAGCCTCTTAAGGGAAGGAATATCGCGATAATCACACATGCCGGAGGACCTGCAGTGATGCTTACAGATGCCCTTGCAGCAGGAGGAATGAATATCCCGCTGATCACAGGCGAAGATCATGATAAACTGCTGGCAATGATGAATCCCGGAGCCTCGGCAGTCAACCCGATTGACATGATCGCGACTGCTACTGAGGAACAGCTGAGCAACGTTATTGATTATGTCGACAGAAGCCTGCCTTCGATCGACGGGATGACAGTAATATTCGGAAGCAACGGGCTCAACGACATGATGGAGATCTATGATCTTCTTCACAGAAAGATACTTGAGTGTAACAAGCCTCTTTACCCAATCCTGCCATCGGTCTCGAGCTCGCGGGCTGAACTTGAATATTTTATGGGAAAAGGCAATATCAATTTTCCCGATGAGGTTGTGCTGGGAAGGGCCCTGACAAAAATCTCAAATACACCTTACCCCGCAGATGAAAAAATCTTTCTCGAGAATATTGATATTCCGCTTATCAGGAAGATAATTGACAATACCGGGTCCGGTTACCTTGAACCATCTGTTATACAGCAACTTCTAAAAGCAGCCGAGATCCCGTTCGTTGAAGAGGTTGTGATTACGAACCGACGCCGGCTTGCAGTAACAGCTGAAAGGATGGGCTACCCTCTTGCCTTGAAGGTTGTTGGGCCTGTGCATAAATCCGACGTTGGGGGCGTTACACTGAATATCAGATCGAAGAAGCATCTTGAGGCAGAATTTGCCAGGATGAAAAGGATCAGGGGAGTGAAAGGGGTAATGGTCCAGAAAATGCTCTCAGGCACAGAACTTTTTATAGGGGCCAAATACGAGCCCCGGTTCGGGCACGTTATTCTCTGCGGACTGGGAGGTATTTTTGTCGAAGTGCTGGGTGATGTCTCCTCAGGCCTTGCCCCTCTGACCTTCAGGGAGGCGGAATCGATGATAAGGAGCCTTAAGGGTTACAGGATCATAAAGGGCACAAGGGGAAAGCCGGGAATAAATGAAAAAATATTTGCTGAGATAATCGTAAGGCTCTCCAGCCTGCTCAGGTTCGCAACGGAAATAAAGGAGATGGACCTTAATCCGCTGATCGGCGGGCCGGATGGAATAACGGTCGTGGATGCAAGGATCAGGGTTGAAAAATGACTTTGCAGATATCTTGAAAACCCTGTGGATGTTATGCTGGTTTTCATTCGTGATTAATACTTAAAACAATTACTATGGTCATTCCACAGTTATCAGTCTTTATTGAAAACAGATCAGGAAGACTTACCGAGGTGCTTGAGGTCCTGGGCAGGGAAGATATAAAGATCACTGCCCTTACCGTTGCCGACACATCAGAGTTCGGGATCCTGCGGCTGATCGTATCTGATTCTGAAAAAGCAAGGGATGTACTTAAGGATCAATCATTTACGGTAAATATTACCAACGTTATTTCTGTTATTGCTCCCAACGAGGCCAGACATTACGCCAGATTACTGAGAATTTTGTCCGACAGGGACATAAGCATTGAATATACCTATGCATTCGCCAGGGGATCGAAGGCGGTTATAATTCTTCGGTGCAATAACAATGACGAAGCCATAAAGGCTTTAAAGGAGAATGAGATGGAACTTCTCAATGCAAGCGAGTTGTTTAAAATCTGAGTGTAAAACAATTCAATTTTTTTGAATGGAAATCTGGAACGGACATTTTGAGTGCATGGATCGCCTTGATCTTAAAAAGGTTCAGAGTGAAAGGCTTATGGAAACCGTTGAACGATCATACTTCAATGTTCCCTATTACCGTAATAAAATGCAGGCGGCAGGGTTGGGTCCGGAGAGCATCGGTTCAATAGATGACCTTCACCGGCTTCCTTTTACCGATAAGCAGGATCTCCGTGATAATTATCCGTTCGGTCTGTTTGCTGTTCCGATGAGCGAGATTGTGCGCATCCACGCCTCTTCAGGCACCACGGGCAAACCTACCGTTGTGGGGTATACACGTCATGATATAGCTACATGGTCTGAAGTTATGGCCCGCACCCTGAAATGTGCCGGTGCAGGAAGAAACGATTTCATACAGGTTGCCTACGGTTACGGGTTGTTCACCGGAGGACTGGGGCTGCATTACGGGGGGGAAAAGATCGGAGCGTCGGTAATACCTGTTTCTGGCGGAAACACCAGCAGGCAGATACAGTTAATGCGCGATTTTGGCAGTACGGTCCTGGCCTGTACCCCCTCCTATGCCCTTTTTCTGGCAGAAGCACTTCAGGAGAACAATGTTGACCCCTCCGATATTAAACTGAGGGTTGGCGTTTTTGGCGCAGAACCGTGGACAGAAATGATGAGGCGGGAGATAGAAACGAAACTCAGGATAAAAGCGATTGACATCTACGGGCTGAGCGAGGTAATAGGCCCCGGAGTGGCAAGCGAATGCATGGCACAGGAGGGATTGCATATAAACGAGGATCATTTCTTTCCGGAGATCATCGATCCGGACACCCTCCAGGTTCTGCCGGAAGGAAGCATGGGAGAACTCGTGTTCACAACCCTGACAAAGGAAGGATTGCCGCTTATCCGGTACCGCACCCGTGATCTTACAAGACTGACATCTGAAAGATGCAGTTGCGGCAGGACGATGATCAGAATGGAAAAATGCCTCGGACGGAGTGACGATATGCTGATTGTCAGAGGAGTAAACCTCTTCCCGTCACAGGTTGAAAACGTGCTTCTTGAGATGAGCGAAATAAAACCCCACTACCTTCTGGTTGTCGACAGGGTGAACAATCTCGACACACTTGAGGTGCAGGTTGAGGTTGATGAAGCATTTTTTCTTGATAAGATAAGTCAGCTGGAGGCTCTGCGGATGAAAATTCAGGAGAATCTTGAGACTGCTTTGGCTCTGGGGGTAAAAGTCACTCTGGTGGAACCGAAAAAACTCGAACGTAGTGAAACAAAATCAAAACGCGTAATAGACAAAAGAAAATTCTAATACCATCAGGAACATGGCTGATATACCAATACCGAAAGAGATCGTAACAAAGCTGGCGGAGGAAACCGGGATAAGATCCGCGGTAAGCGCTTCTATCCGCGAAATAGTGCAGCTTGTCAACAGGCTTGAACAGTATGCCGGGATAAAGTTTGTCAGAATGGAGATGGGAGTCCCGGGGCTCCCGACGTCTGAAATCGGGAAAGAAGCAGAGATAGCCGCGATCAGGGATGGGGTCACAGCTTCATATCCAAACATAACAGGGATAACTCCTCTCAAGAATGAAGCTTCACGGTTCATAAAGCTCTTCCTCAACGCTGACGTGAGTCCCCGGGGTTGCATTCCTACTGTCGGTTCGATGATGGGCGGGATGGTGGCTTTCCTTGTGGCAAACCGCAACGACAGAACAAAAGAGGGAACTCTTTTCATCGATCCGGGTTTTCCTGTCCAGAAACAGCAGATCAAAATGCTCGGACACGATTACTATTCTTTTGACGTTTATAACTTCAGAGGGAAAAAACTCAGGGAAAAACTTGAATCATTTTTAAGGACGGGATTGATCTCATCCCTGCTTTTCTCAAACCCGAATAATCCCACCTGGATCTGCCTGAACGAGGAAGAACTTGCCATCATCGGTGAACTTTGCCGCCAGTATGATGTTATTGTGATCGAGGATCTGGCTTATTTTGGCATGGATTTCAGAAAAGATTATTCAAATCCCGGCGTTCCGCCCTTTCAGCCTTCAGTTGCACACTATGCTGACGATTACATTTTACTGATCTCAAGTTCCAAGATCTTCAGCTATGCCGGACAGAGAATAGGCATTATGGCTATCTCCGATCACCTGTACGATCGTTCCTATCCCGATCTTTTACGGTATTATTCAACTGATAAATTCGGACATTCAGCTATCTTTGGGGCTTTATACGGATTATCAGCCGGAGTGACACACTCAGTTCAGTATGGGCTGGCTGCACTGCTTAAGGCTGTTAATGATGGTATTTACAAATACCGGGAGGATGTGATTGTTTACGGCGAGAAAGCACGGATAATGAAGAAACTCTTTACAGAAAATGGTTTTAAGATCGTCTACGACCATGATCTTGATGACCTGCTGGCTGACGGGTTCTATTTCACTATTTCATATCCCGGCATGACAGGAGGTGAACTGATCGACAAGCTTCTGTGTTATGGTATAAGCGCCATCTCGCTCGATTCGACCGGAAGCGAAAGGCAGGAGGGCCTCAGGGCATGCGTCTCGCAGGTTCCGGTGGAGATGTTTGGCGATCTTGAATTCCGTCTTAAGCGTTTTTTTGAGGAGAACCCGGTAAATTTATAATAATCAATAAGAAAAATGGCAAAAGTAAGAGGAAGCATTGTGGTGGATATTGAAAAATGCAAGGGATGCGAAGTATGTATGGTCTCGTGTCCTACAGGCACTATAGCCATGGCAGGGGAGGTTAACAGTAAAGGATATAATTACGCCTGGCCGGCAAATCCAGATCTCTGTATCGGGTGCGCCAACTGCGCCATGGTGTGCCCTGATGGTGTAATAACTGTTTACAAAACAAAAATATAGACAGGCAATGGAAAGGGAGCTGAGACTGATGAAAGGCAATGAAGCGGTTGCGGAAGCTGCAATAAGAGCAGGGGCCGACGGATACTTCGGATATCCGATCACACCGCAGAGCGAGATACTTGAATATCTGATGGAAGCCAGGCCTTATCAAACAACAGGCATGGTTGTCCTTCAGGCCGAAAGTGAGATCGCAGCCATTAACATGGTATATGGCGGAGCGGCTTGCGGAAAGAGGGTAATGACAACCTCATCATCACCGGGAATAAGCCTGAAGCAGGAGGGGATCACCTATATAGCCGGTGCGGAACTGCCATGCCTTATCGTCAACGTTGTGAGGGGAGGACCCGGGCTCGGCACTATCCAGCCTGCACAATCAGACTATTTTCAAGCAGTTAAGGGCGGCGGACATGGCGATTACCACCTGATTGTCCTTGCTCCGGCTTCAGTCCAGGAGATGGCCGATTTTGTTGGGCTGGGTTTCGACCTGGCTTTCAGGTACAGGAATCCGGTGATGATCCTGTCTGACGGTGCGATCGGACAGATGATGGAAAAAGTCTATCTCAGCCCTCAGAAGGAAAGATCAAAAAAGGTACCTGAATGGGCAACAACCGGAAAACCTCCCACACGCGAAAGGAATATAATAACATCACTGGATCTTGATCCCAAAGCACAGGAAGTATTCAATCAGAAGCTCATAGCCAAGTACGATGAGATCAGGGAGAAAGAGGTCCGCTATGAGGAGTTCCAGTGTCAGGATGCAGAATACCTTCTGGTTGCCTATGGAACAAGTGCCAGGGTGTGCCAGAAAGCTGTTCAGCTGGCAAGAGTGGAAGGGCTAAGGGTTGGGTTGCTCAGGCCAATAACTCTGTTCCCTTTTCCCACTGCCAGGATCCGTGAGCTGGCCGGTCAGGTAAAAGGCATGATGTCAGTGGAGATGAGCGCCGGCCAGATGGTGGAGGATGTTATGCTGGCCGCCAACGGGAAGGTGCCGGTTGTGCACTTCGGAAGAATGGGAGGGATAGTAACAACACCTGATGAGGTGGTTGAAAACCTGAAATTAAAAATAATGAAAGTCTGAGATATGGCAGAAATAACCGGAATAAAAGAGATTATAAGACCTGAGAATCTGGTCTATAAAAGGACAAAGGTAATGACAGACAACATTCTGTCATACTGTCCGGGCTGTGGCCACGGCACAGTCCACCGCATACTGGCTGAGATAATAGATGAGGAGGGTCTTCAGTCAGAGACTATCGGAGTCTCTCCCGTCGGTTGCGCGGTTCTTATGTACAATTTTCTCGATATAGACTGTCAGGAGGCAGCACACGGAAGAGCTCCGGCAGTTGCTACGGGAATCAAAAGACTTTTACCTGACAAGTTTGTGTTTACCTACCAGGGCGATGGAGACCTTGCAGCCATTGGAACTGCCGAGACCATACATGCATGCAACAGGGGCGAGAATATACTTATGATCTTCATTAATAACGGGATATATGGTATGACCGGAGGCCAGATGGCTCCAACGACAATCCCCGGTATGAGATCTTCTACCTCGCCCTATGGCAGGGACGTAAAGATAATGGGTAATCCCTTAAAAATGACCGACATAGTTGCAACATTGCCCGGCACATACTATGTTACCAGGCAGAGTGTTCATACCCCCGCAAACGTGCGCAGGACCAAAAAAGCCATGAGAAAGGCAGTTCAGTATCAAAAGCTTAACAGGGGCGCCTGTTTCATAGAAATTGTCTCAAACTGCCCGTCCGGATGGAAAATGACACCTGTTGAGTCAAACAAATGGATGGAGGAGAATATGATTCCCTTCTATCCCCTGGGAGATCTTAAGACCCCACCGGAAGAACCGGCATCAAACCTAAAACCTGAAGCAAAATGACTGAAGAAATAATCATAGCAGGATTTGGCGGACAGGGTGTGCTGTCGATGGGGAAGATCATGGCCTATTCCGGAGTGATGGAGGATATGGAGGTCAGCTGGATGCCATCCTACGGACCCGAGATGCGCGGGGGCACTGCTAACGTCATCGTTATCCTCAGCAGTGAAAGGATCAGCTCTCCGATTATCAGAAGCTTTGACACAGCGATAATACTTAACCAGCAATCGCTCGATAAATTTGAGGGTTCCGTAAAACCCGGAGGGATACTTATTTACGACGGCAATGGGATAACCCGCCATCCTGAGAGAAGCGATATTACGGTGTATCGCGTCGATGCGACGGAAGAGGCTGTAAGGATGAAGAGTCCCAAAACCTTCAACATGATCGTCCTGGGCGGATTTCTTAAGGTGAAGCCGGTAATCAGGCTGGAGAATGTTATAAAAGGCCTAAAGAAATCATTGCCCGAAAGATACCACAACCTTATCCCGGTGAATGAAGAAGCACTGGCAAGGGGAATGGAAATTATCAGGGAGAAATAATATCATTCCGTCAGCTAAAGCTGACGGCAATTGAGGTTCTCAGAAAGAAATTAGTTGCCGTTGGCTTCAGCCAACGGAAGAGGGACACTCTTTTTAGGCCGGGCTTCAGCCCAAAAAGGGACTGAAGTCCCTTTTCAGAAGAGAGCTCCAGCTATCCGTCAGCTGAAGCTGACGGCAATTGAAAGAACAGCTAAAGCTGACGGCAATTGAAAGAACAGCTAAAGCTGACGGCAATTGAAAGAACAGCTAAAGCTGACGGCAATTGAAAGAACAGCTAAAGCTGACGGCAATTGAAAGAACAGTTTAATTTTTCTTCCATAACCCGGTCAGTAATAGTCCGGTACAAATTGTTGCCGCAGTACCAATAAGAGTATACCAGGTCCAGGCTATGGAGGTGAAAAGAATTATGTAGACCATAAGGGCTATACCTGTAAGGAAAGCCGGAATGGCATGCCTTAGCAAAGGCCTTCTGAAAAGTACGCCAAGCAGGAAGGTCCCCAGCAATCCTCCATAGGTGAAAGATGCTATCGATAACGCCAGTTCTACAACTGCCTGCGGGCTTCGCATGAACATTATGGCTGATCCGACCAGCAGAATACACCAGAATCCCGTGATCATTCTTGAGATCATAACCTCGTTGGACAGGTTTAATTTCCTGTAATACGGGATTATGAAATCATACATGGTTGTTGAGCCAAGGGCCGTTATTGAGCTCGAAAGAGTGGACATGGCAGCTGCAAACAGGGCTGCAATAATGAATCCCGAAAGACCGGTCGGCATCTCCTCGATAATAAATTTAGGAAAGACCTCATCTGATCTGATATCAGCTCCACCGTAAAAAACGAACAGCAGGCTTCCCAGGAAAAGAAACAGGGCGAACTGAAATATTATTATGCCCCCTGTGGTAATGAGAGCTTTCTGACTGGCCTTCCGGGAACCGGTCGCCAGAAGCCGTTGTACGATCAGCTGGTCGATCCCGTGCGAAGCCATGGAGAGGAAAGCCCCGCCCAGAACACTGGCAATAAGGGTGTATGGCCTGGAGAAGAAGCCCTTTAATCCCCCCTCAAAAGAAATATTGAACACCTCATATTTTCCGGCTTCCGATGCACTTGCAATGCCGCCTGACAAACCGCCGCTCAGCTCCCCGCTCACGATGATAATTGCCGCAACTGCCCCGCTAATGTAAATCAGAAGTTGCACCATCTCCATCCAGACAACCGATTTCAAGCCCCCCAGGAAGGTATAGCTGTAAGTAATCAGAGCGATCGTAATAATTGACACCACATATATCCACTGGTTTGAGAAGTTCTGCCCGATAAAAGTGCCCTTGAGTATCAGGGCAAGCGGAATGGCCGTGGCAAAAAGCCTTACACCATCAGCCGCCAGCCTTGTCATCATAAAAACACCTGAAGCCATGTTCTTCATGGGCGTACCAAACCTTTTGGTCAGAAAAGAATATGCCGTTCCCAGCTCCCCTTTAAAGTATGACGGAAGAATAACATAGGCTACAACCACCCTGCCCAGGAAATAGCCAAAAGTGATCTGCAGGAAATTGAGATTCGTAAGATATGCCAGTCCGGGAATGCTTATGAAAGTCAGAGTACTTGTTTCAGTGGCCACAATAGAAAAACAGACAACCCACCATGGGATCTTGCGGCCTCCGAGGAAATAATCCTGGGTCGTTGTCTGTTTCCCTGCCAGCCTGATCCCGAACCAGGTTATCCCGGCTAAATATGCAACTACTATAATGGCGTCGAGATAAGTAAAATTCATAATCTGAATGGGTTTGGTTCTTTGTTGAATTACGGGAGTATCTGATTTTCAGTTTTGATCATAGGGAACGGATCTATTTTTCGTAGAAATGCATATCCCGGATGTACTTCCACACTGCAGGATGGAGGAACCACGACATGTCTTTACCATGCTTTATGCCGTTCCTTATAAAGGTTCCGGAAATTTCCATCATCGGGGCGTTCACCTGTTTTACAACAGTTTTTTCAAGGATCGCATCGAGCGGGGGATTTGGTTTTCGGGTCAGGCCGGGCCGGGGATAGACATAGATGGGATGGCGTTTCACCAGTTCCAGGGCATTCTTCCATTTATGAAGCGTATAAAGGTTATCTTCACCCATTACCAGGGAGAACTGGTTATAAGGATACTGTTCTGAAAGCCTCGCAAGCGTGTCGATGGTATAAGAGGGAGCAGGGAGCCTGAATTCGATGTCAGAAGCCCTGAACCTGTCGTCGCTGCCGATGGCAAGCTCCACCATGTAGAGGCGGTGGTGATCAGCAAGAAGCATCTCTCTCTTTTTAAGAGGATTATGGGGGCTGACTACAAACCATATCTCCATGAGGTCGGTAAATTCCTTCAGATAGCCGGCAATGGCAGTGTGCCCTATGTGAACAGGATTGAATGATCCGAAGTATAAGCCGACTTTAGTCATGAGGTTATCAGAAATTAATCCGGACTGGCAATGAACCGGGTAACAATATCAAATACACTATTTTTAGCCTGTTCCAGATCGTCGTTTATGACAATATAATCGAAATGATGAGCCAGTGTAATTTCATACACTGCCTTTTCAATCCTCATATTGATCTTCGACGGGCAATCGGTACCCCGGTTTACAAGTCTCCTCTCAAGCTCCCGTATTGACGGCGGCATAATGAATATGGCAATTGCACGCTCCCCGAACTCCCGCTTGAGGTTAAGTCCTCCCTTTACGTCCACGTCAAACATGACACAGTTTCCCGCTGCCCGGATTCTCTCAATTTCGCTTCGGAGAGTACCGTACATAAGACCCTCATATACTTCCTCCCACTCGACAAATTCATTTTCCTTTATCCTTCTCTTAAATTCGGCCTCTGACAAGAAATAGTAATCCACACCCTCTTTTTCGTTTCCTCTCCGGGCACGGGTGGTTGCAGAAACTGAAAATTCAAGGTTCAGCCGCTTATCGAGCAGGTGTTTTACCAGAGTTGTTTTTCCTGCACCAGACGGGGCAGAGATAATGACAAGCTTCTCGGTCATATGTATTCGTTGTTCAATGTATTATTATAGAATATTCAGCGTCTGCTCCTTAATTTTCTCAAGTTCATCCTTCATCATTACCACAAGCCTCTGTATTGAGGCATCATTTGCCTTTGATCCTATCGTGTTGATCTCACGGCCTATTTCCTGTGTTATGAAATTAAGTATTTTCCCGTTGGGTGAATCAGAGGCAATTGTCTCAACAAAATAATCACAATGTTTCCGCAACCTCACTTTTTCCTCGTTAAAATCGAATTTTTCGAGATAAAAAATCAGTTCCTGTTCAAACCTGTTTTTATCAATATTTTCGGTTCCGGCATTTTCTTCCAGGAGGTTGAGTAGTTTATCCCTTACCTTCGTGATCCTTACGGCCTCATGTTTTTCGGTTTCACCGAGGAAGCTAAGAATTTTTTCAAGACTTGTTTTAAGATCCTTTTCAATAGCGGTTCCTTCTTCAATCCGGTAATTGTCGAGCATTCTCAATGATTCGATCAGCTGTTGCCTTACGAGGTTCCATTCACCTTCAGGCAGGTCGGCTTTTTCATTTTTAAAAGTGTCGGGCAGTTTCATTATTGCCGGAAGAAACTGATCTTCAATACTTAAGTTTAATTCTTCAGCGATTTCCTTAAGCTGGGTGTAGTAATTTTTCACCGCTGATTTGTTTATTACCGCGGTCCCCTCATCTTCAAGCGAATCAAGAAAAATTGTAAGATCGATCTTTCCCCGGTCAAGGTTCTGGCTGACGAGGCTCCTTATTTCGGGCTCTTTCTCGCGGTAGAGGTAAGGGAGCCTGGTATTAAGATCAAGCTGGCGGGAATTAAGTGACTTTATCTCGATTGTGATTTTTCTCTGCGGCGTTTCAGCAATAGCCTTTCCGAAGCCTGTCATTGATTTTATCATTGTGCAATATCGCTTAAATTTTGTAAAGAGGTCTGAAAGTTAAAAATTATCATCATATTTAACAACTGTCTTTTTCTTCCAACGCCCTGATTTATAATAACCGAACGACAAAGCCAGTCCTATGATCCAGCTGGCGGGGATGGACCACCATATACCTGATGGTCCAATTTTCGCCGAGAAAAAATAAGCTATCGGTATTCTGATTATCCATAGTGAAAAGAGGGAAAAGAACATTGGCCAGATCGTGTCGCCAGCACCTCTCATGATGCCGTTATAGATAAACATCAGGGTAAAGAAGATGTAGAAGAGGCTTACTATGGTAAGATACTGATCTCCCAGGCGGATAACCTCACTGTCGTTTGTGAAGAGTCTCATCAGGTAATTGCCTGAGAATACGATGATAACGGTAGTAAGGATTGTCACGATACCCGACATCCTGACTGTGGAGGCGAGTCCTGCCCTGACCCGGTCGTACCTGTTGGCGCCGATATTCTGGCCGGTGAAGGTTGAGAGTGCCTGTGAGAAGGTCATGGCAGGTATAATTGCCAGGGCATCGATCCGGCTTGCTACAGAAAAACCTGCGATCACGTCAGTGCCGAAAGTATTTACTATTCCCATAAGGGCGAGGGCGCCCATTGCGACAAGCGTATGCTGGATACCCGTCGGCAGGCCTATGCGGATACTCTGCCTGAGAACTTCCCTGTCAAACTGCAGCCCGCGAATTGCTATCCTGAGTACTTTATGTGTTTTATTCACCCAAACTATCGCCAGCCCGAAAGCCACTCCGTTGGCTATAATGGTTGCGTATGCAGCTCCTGCGACTCCCATTTTCAGGACAGCAACAAAAAGAAGATCCAGAATAATATTCAGAAGAGTGGCTATTATCAGGAAGTAGAGCGGGGTTTTGGAGTCGCCGAGTCCTCTCAGGACTGCAGTGGTGCCGTTATAGCCGAAGAATATTACTATTCCCGACATGAAGATCCGGAGGTATTGCGTGGCCTGGGGCATCAGTTCTTCCGGAAGGCCAAGCAGTCGTAAGAGGGGTGCGCTGAAGATCAATCCTGCAACTGATGCAACAGCACCGGCCAGCATACTGTAAATGTACATGGTGTCGATGGCCCGTCTTACCTTCACAAGATCCCCTGCACCGAAGTACTGGGAAATAATGATCATGGTCCCGGTAACGATGCCGATGATCATCGAAATCATCACGAATATTATCGGGAAAGCTGCTCCCACTGCTGCCAGCGCCTCTTTCCCCACAAAATTCCCTACTACAAAGCTGTCGACTACATTGAATAACTGCTGGAACACGTTTCCAATGAGCATTGGAGCAGCGAACTGAAAAATCAGCTTTCCTTCATTTCCTGTGGTAAGATCCTTCATCTGGTAATCCGCGGATCAGCAAAGGAAATCATTTACCTCAGATATTCAAAAAATTCAGAGCCTTTCAAGTTCAACGGTAAAATGCCTCAGGATAGGAGCCTCCCTGACAATTCGTACCCCCCGTTTAATGCTGTCCCGTCTTTCGAATACATTACAGACGACGGCCGCGACATAATCCATGTGTGCTGTTGAATATACTCTGCGCGGTATAGCCAGCCTTACAAACTGACGCGACGGATACCTGTTCTCTCTTGTGACGGGATCCCTGTCTGACATAAGGGCTCCCACTTCAGAGCTCCTTATACCTCCTTCTGTATAAAGTTCTATTACCAGGGTCTGTGCAGGAAATTCTTCGCGGGCGATGGCGGGGAAGAATTTTCCGCCGTCAATGAATACCGCATGTCCTCCAAAAGGCTGCAGCACCGGAACGCCGCAATCCTTCAGTTTTGAACCGAGGTACTCAACCTGGCCGATCCTTGCTTCAAGCCAGGAGAATTCTGTTCCTTCATAAAGACCGGCGGCAAGTGCTTCCATGTCACGTCCGGACATGCCACCATAGGTTGTAAATCCTTCATAGATAATATTATATGCTGAAGCCTTTTCGTAGAGGGCTTTATCCCTGAATCCAATGAAGCCGCCCATATTCACGATCGCATCCTTCTTGGAACTCATTGTCATTCCGTCGGCATATGAAAACATTTCCCGTACGATTTCCCTTATATCCTTATGTGCGTAACCCTCCTCCCTGGTTTTTATGAACCAGGCATTCTCGGCAAAGCGGGCCGAGTCGATAAAAACCTTAACCCCGTATTTCGCGGCGAGCCTGTGGACTTCCCTCAGATTTTCCATACTGACAGGCTGTCCCCCGGCACTGTTATTGGTTATGGTCATTATTATGCATGGGATCTTCTCCGGCGGATTACCGGCCAGGACCTGTTCGAGCTTCCTTATATCGGCATTCCCTTTGAACGGGTGCCATGCGGATATGTCTGATGCTTCCCCTGCCGGACAATCGACTGCTTTTGCTTTCCTGAATTCAATATGTCCCTTCGTTGTGTCGAAGTGTGAATTTCCCGGAACTACATCTCCTTCCTTCACGAGTGCGGAAAAAAGCACATTCTCGGCTGCCCGCCCCTGGTGAACAGGCAGACAGTAATCAAATCCTGTTATATCTTTAATCGCTTCTTTCATCCTGAAAAATGAGAGTGATCCTGCGTAACTCTCATCGCCCTTCATTAATGCCGACCATTGCATGTCGCTCATGGCCCCGGTGCCTGAATCAGTCAGGAGATCGATAATCACCTGGTCCGACCTCAGGCTGAAGAGATTGTATGAAGCATCACGGATCCATTTTAACCGCTCTTCTTTTGTGCTTTTATATATTCTTTCGATCATTTTGATCTTAAATGGCTCAATAAATGGTAAATCCATAGCTAAATTATTAATTATTAAGAACTTATACTGGAAATGGTAATCAGCTGAAATACTATATCAGGCAGAGCAGGTTTCAGCAGCTTAAGGCAAAATGATCCCTGTTTTTGATATTTCTGTATATATCAAAGGGATATTTTTCCGTTATGAGAGTACGCAGCATGAAACCGGAAGATTTGTTATTGCAAAAATAAAGGTATTTTGCGACATTTTCAAAAAGAGTATGAAAAGGGAACCAATAGTTTTATTGTCTGTAATCTTTGTTGTAAGTTTCTGTTTGTCCGGCTATTCACAGCAGAGAATAATTGATGCCGGATCAGGTAATGCAACTATAGATTCACTTCTCCGCAGGGGAGTGATATTTGATGAAAGTAAGCCGGCTCCGCAGATAGAAATGACCCGCGAGCAGGCTCTGGAATTCCTGGTGAAGAAATACCAGCCCCGACAATGGAATAGCCTGATCCATCCGTTCCGCACTGCAATCGGCAGGCTGATTGATGAAGTTTCCTTGCCTGTGTTTGACTCTACAAAACAATACCTGATCAGATTTCCTTATGATTCTATCTCCATCCCATGGTACAGGTTTTATGTCTGGGAACCTGTAACTGTAAAGACAGCGGAGCAGTCTCCCGTATTGACGGATACCCTTCAGGTGCCGGAACCATTTGATATTCCTGCAGCACAGGATTCTTCCGGGATAAGAATAATTCCTGTTCTCCGGCCGGAACCTGCTGATATCTTATCGGAGAGGTTAAGAGACACCACTTTTCTTATAATGGTTGATACTCTCAGGCAGGTTTCATCTCCTCACCCGGGATTCCCTTTCAGATATTACTATCATCCTTACCAGGCTGATTCAATAAGGGTTGCAGTCCGTCAGCTTATCGATTATCTCGAAGCCAGGGATTCAAGCATCATTTATTTTACCGGAATAAGGAACGACGCTGTGCCTGTATGGATCAATTCCCGGAAGGGTGATGCTGTCCGTTTCTGGCTTAAGAACGAGCTTTACGATTCAGTTACTGTATGGATCGGAAACCCTTCAAGGAACACAATCGGGCTATATCTTGAGCAGGGGGTTAATTTCAGGCGGCCCGTCATGCAGGGCAACTTTGCCGGTCCGAGTGTCGTGGTTCAGTCAGCTGACAGAACAAGGCTTGTCGATGTAACAAAAATTGCAGTCAGGCAGCAGCTCTGGAAGTTCCGGACAGAGTCAGCATTCACTCTTAATCAGGCCTCCGTGACGAATTGGGTGAAGGGAGGGGAAAGCAATGTATCGTTCACCTCTGACATTACAGCTTATGCTGACTATAATAACAAGCCTATGAAGCTCTCTTCGAACAATTTTGCCAGGCTTAAATATGGTCTTATGATGACAGGCTTTGGTGAGAACAGGGAGATAAGAAAAAACCTCGATCTTCTTGAAACCAATTCCAAACTTAATCACAAGGCATTCGGGAAATTTGACTTCAGCAGCATAATGCTCTTCAAAACACAACTGGCAGCCGGTTATAATTATCCCAACGATTCTGTGCCTGTTTCAAAATTCCTGAATCCCGCCATACTTACCGTTGGTTTCGGACTCGATTACAAACCCGATAAGAACACATCCATTAACTTTTCTCCATTCTCTTATAAGGGAACTTTTGTGCCGGATACTGCCGGAATCGATCAGACAAAATATGGCATTCCCGCTGACAGAAGGTCAAAGAATGAACCGGGTGCCAGCTTTTTGATATCCAACAAGTTTAACCCAAGGAAGAATATTTCGGTCACGAACAGGCTACAGTTCTTTACCAATTATATCAACAATCCTCAGAATATTGATGTAGACTGGGAAGTAATCATTTCTGCAAATCTTAACTGGTTTACGGACGTGAGGCTCAACACCCATCTGATCTTCGATGATGATACAAAAACAGTGGTGCGGGATAAAGAGAAGAATCCTGTTTTATTGCCCGACGGTACTCAGAAGAAGACAGCCCGTATACAGTTCAAGGAGTTGCTGGGGTTCTCTTTTGTTTTCAGGTTTTAGAGCTGTTTCTGGTAGATCCTGAATCTTTTTATCATCCGGCCGTTAAATCTTTCAACTTCAGCTCTCATCTTCAGGTTATCCTCGAGAATAATATGACTGTCAATCAGTGTCATCTTGCGTCTGACCGCCGACTCGTACATCTTCACGGCCATGAGAACATCAACTCCCTGTCCTCTGAACTCTTTTTTTATACCTCCAATCATAAGCATCAGTCTTTTTGAGGTCTTTAATTCCCTGAGGATCCTGAAGATCCCGAAAGGAAAGAACTTCCCGTCGCAAGCCTTGATACCCATACTGATGTCCGGCATGGCGATCACAAACCCGACCAGCTCTCCATCCTTTTCCACTACTTTGATGAAATTCGGATCGAGTATGGGCAGGTATCTTTTTGCCAGGTCCTTTTTCTCCTTATCATTCAGCGGCACGAACCCGTAAATTTCCGAAAAGGTGTCATTCATCAGCTCCAGTACCGGGATAATGTAAGGGCTGATCTCCTTCTTCGAACTGAATTCGATTATTCTGAATTCGCCGGTCCGTTCCAGCCTGCTGTAGACCCTGCCGTATAGCTCAGGAAGCTTATCGGGTGTCTCTATCAGATAGTTGACAAGGTCGACCTCTTTGATATAGCCTTCCCATTCGATCATCCGGGGCATATATGGCGAATTTGTTGAAGTCGTCATTATCTGGGGATACTCAAACCCTTCTATCTGAAATCCCTGGGGATCTTTTTCCGAGAAACCAAGAGGACCGACAATTTTTGTGACTCCTCTTTCCTTTACCCAATCTTCAACTTTCGAAATGAGTGCATGCACAACCTCCCGGTCCTCATAGCACTCCATGAAGCAGAACCGCCCGTGATTCTCATTATGAATTGAATTATACCTTTTGTTGACAAGTCCCATGATCCTTCCTGCCGGTTTTCTGCCACGATAGGCCAGGTACATTACAGCTTCAGCATACTGAAAGGATTTGTTCTTTTTTTTATCAAACAATTCCCATTCATCCATGTAAATAGGAGGCAGCCAGTCAGGTTCATCTTTATGGATCTTAGCCGGCAGGCAGATAAAGTCACGCAGGTCTTTTCTGGTAACTACCTCTTTAATAGTTATTTCCCCCATCAGCAGAATTTTATGAACTACCAAGTAACAAAAAAAGTCTCAAAACGGCAATATGCGGAATAAAATCTATATTAACCAAAGCTCAGGATCAGGTCAAATATAACGAAGAAGGCAAACACCAGGCTGGCGATCCCGTTTGTTGTTCCAAAGGCCATGCCAACCCTGCTCAGATTATCGGGCCTGACTATGCTGTGCTGATAGATAAGAAGGGCGCTGAAAAGAAAGGCACCAGTCCAGAAAAGCAGACCTGCAGATCCTGCGAAGCCGGCGGCAAGTACAAAGGCAAATGTCAGAATATGCAGGACTACTGAAATTAAAAGCGCCTTTTTCCTTCCAAATGCCGAAGGAAGGGAGTGGAGGCGGTTCTCCCTGTCGAACTGATCGTCCTGCAGGGCATAAATAATATCAAATCCGCTTACCCAGGTAAGGACTATAAGGGAAAAGACTAACGGCAGGATCGCGAAAGATCCTGTAACAGAGATATATGCACCTATGGGGGCCAGGCTTAATCCGAGTCCGAGAATGAAATGACAGAGAAATGTGAACCTTTTTGAAAGGGAATAACCGAGAATTATAATTAAAGCCAGGGGAGACAGAAACAGGGTCAGCCTGTTTATCAGTCCCGCGGAGAGAAGGAAAAGCCCTGCATTAACCGCCACAAACCAGGCCGCCGCCTTCGGTTTTATCCTACCCGCAGGTATTTCCCTGGAGCTGGTCCTTGGGTTTTTCTCATCGAAGCTCTTATCAGCCAGCCTGTTAAAACCCATGGCTGCGTTGCGTGCAAAAATCATGCAGAGCACAATAAGCAACATCAGGCGAAGGCTGAATTGCTGGCCGGGTTGTGTAACTGCCAGAGCGAAGCCGATCAGTGCAAACGGCATGGCAAACACGGTATGACTGAACCTGACCAGTGAGAAATATCCGGCAACTGATTGCTTCAGGTGGCCCATAATCAAAAGAGCTTTCTGTTTATGGTAATTTCATCGGATCTGCGCACCGAGCTCCTTTTTGAAAGTCTCGGCAAGATTATTCATTACCTTGTCTATGATCTTGTCTGTCAGAGTTTTAAAATCATCTCTCAGAATAAAGTTCAGGGCATATGATTTCTTGCTCTCCCCAAGGGTTTCACTCTCGTACACATCGAACAAGCCAATATCCCGGAGTAAGTTCCTCTCGGTCCTGAAAGCGAGTTCGCGTATCTGTGAAAATTTAACATCACGGTCGAGCAGAAGAGCCAGATCACGTCTTACCCAGGGATGTTTTGGCAACTCCCTGAAAAGGATGGTCTGCTTTTTTGTCAGTTTAAACAGCAAATCCCATTCAATGTGACCGTAATATACATCCTGGCTTATATCGAACTTCGTCAGGTACGTACCTGAAACGCGTCCTGCTTCTGCAACCAGTTTATTGTTACTGTACCAGGCAATTGATTCAGAGAAAAAGCCTTTACCGCTCTCCCCCCAGGTAAGTGAACCCGGATCGGCTAACAACCTTCCGAGGATCATTTCAACAGCTGATTTGACATGGTAAAAATCTGTCGGGTTCGTCTTATGATTCCAGTTCTCCCTGCCTGATTTGCCCGACATAAAAATATCGAGGGCAAATTTCTCGAGGTAATTGTCCGTGACATCTGATGAAGGGCCGGTTCTCTTCCTGAAATAGCAGTTCCCGAATTCATAGAACCTGAGATCTGCCGATTGTCTGTTAATATTCCTGCTTACCGATACGAGACCGCCAAAGAGCAGTGACAGCCGCATGGCGTTAAGATCACTGCTGAGAGGATTGGCCAGTCTGACAATCTGATCATCCGTAAAATCGGGATTTCCCTCATACCATGAAGCCGGATTCAGCGAGTTGCACATTATTTCATAAAAACCGTTCGAAGAAAGAAGATCCGAAATAGTGTTTACGGCAGTCTCCTTATCGGGTTTTTCGTTATATGTAAGGGTAGAGTTGACATGATTATTAATCTCGACACTGTTGTACCCGTAAATACGAAGTATCTCCTCCGTCACATCAGCTTCCCTGTGAACATCAACCCGGTAGGCCGGTATTTCAAGCAAAATCCTGTCATCCTCCTCTTTCCTTACGGTTATATCAAGCAAGTGAAGAATTTTCTTTATTACTGAATGGTCAATCTTTTTTCCTATCAGCCGGTCGATATTCCTGTAAGAGACCTCAATTATTGCATTTTCGATTTTTTTCGGGTAGATATCAACTATATCGGATGAGATCTTTCCTCCCGCAATCTCTTTTATTAGCATGGCTGTTCTCCTGAGTGCCCACGTAGTGATATTCGGATCAGCGCCTCTCTCAAACCTGAATGAGGCATCTGTCTGTAAGCCATGTCTTTTTGAGGTTTTGCGGATCGAGACGGGATTGAAATAGGCACTTTCAAGAAAAACATTTCTTGTTGCCGCTGTCACTCCTGATCTGATCCCGCCGAAAACGCCTGCAATACACATGCCTTCAGATTCATTGCATATCATCAGGTCTTTTGAGGACAGGCTTCTTTCGTTCCCGTCGAGTGTAACAAACATGCTCTTATCAGGAAGATTTTTTATTATAACTTTTCTGCCTTCTATCATGTCGGCATCGAAGGCATGTAATGGCTGCCCGACTTCGTGCTGTACATAATTGGTAATATCCACAATATTATTTATCGGGTGCTGGCCTATGGCACGCAGACGATTTTTAAGCCAGCCGGGTGATTCACCGACGCTTACTCCACTGATGGTGATGCCGGTATAACGCGGGCAATCAACGAGATTTTCAACAACGACTTCGTAAGGATTTTCATTGTTATCGGGCCTGAAACTTTCGACGGACGGAAGCAGGGCTTTCTTGTCAAGACCTTCGTTAATAGCTAAATAAGCAGCAAGGTCGCGGGCAACACCAAAATGGGAGCCGCTGTCAATCCTGTTTGGAGTAAGTCCTATCTCAAAAACGAAATCCTTTTCAACACTGAAGTAGTCCGATGCAGGCGTTCCCGGAACAGCTCCGGCGTCAAGTACCATGATTCCTTCGTGCGATTCACCAATTCCAAGCTCATCTTCGGCACAGATCATTCCTTCCGAAAGCTCTCCCCTGATGCGTGACTTTTTTATTTCCAGGATTTCTTCACCCTTATGCACGGGCGTGCCTGCAATGGCAACAGGTACCTTCTGCCCCTCAGCAACATTGGGAGCTCCGCACACAATCTGCAGGGGTTCCGGTCCCCCGATATTCACTGTTGTAACAAAGAGTTTGTCTGCCGACGGGTGTTTTTTACAGGTCAGTACTTCACCAATAACGACGCCCTTCAAACCTCCTCTCACCGACTCCCACTCCTCCGTCCCCTCAATCTCCAGGCCGACAGCAGTCAGTATTTCAGCAATTTTTAAGGGTTCATGGTCGATTTTCAGGTAATCCCTGAGCCAGTTGTATGAAATCTTCATTTCACGATCATTCTGAATGGTTATTTTCCAAGAGTGCAAAAGTAAGAAAATAAAAAAGTATTGAGAAGTATCCCTGCTTTTTTCACAGAAACGGTATTTGTCTATCTTTGTAAATCAATAATTTCTCATATGACTTCAGACACGGGCGACAGGCTGATCTTACTGACAAACGATGACGGGCTTTATGCCACCGGACTCAGGACACTTCTGGAAGTGATGGAGGAATACGGACAGGTGGTGCTGGTATCAACCGTCGAAAGCATGTCGGGGATGTCGCAGGCCTTGACGGTAAAAACCCCGTTAAGGATCAGACTGGTCGACGAAACCGACAGGCACAGGATCTATGCATGCAACGGAACACCGGCAGACGGGGTTAAGCTTGCTGTGAACCAATTGCTTGATCGTCAGCCCGATTGGGTGGTTTCCGGAATAAATCACGGGGCAAATGCTTCAGTTAGTGTACTTTATTCCGGCACAATGGCTGCTGCGATAGAAGGCTGCCTGTATGGAATAAACTCGGTGGGCTTTTCCCTCAACAGCTTTTCAAGAAGTGCTGATTTTACTGTCTGTAAAAAATATATCAGGATAGTAATGGACAGAGTTATCTCGGAACCTCTTCCGGCAGGTGTGTGCCTTAACGTTAATATGCCTGCTGTTGCAGAAAGCGAGATCAGGGGCATTATGGTTTGCCGGCAGGCAAGGGGTAACTGGAAAGAGGAATTCGAGAAGAGAAAAGACCCCATGGGAAAAACATATTACTGGCTCACAGGTATGTTCAATAATCATGAGCCTGAAGCAACAGATACAGATGAATGGGCACTGGCAAATAATTTTGTCTCGGTAGTGCCCGTAACTATCGACATGACAGCTTACGGCTATCTTGATAAACTTAAAGAACGGTTTGCAAATGACCCGTACGGAAAAATATGACAAACTGATTGTTGGCCTGGCAACAGGTTTTCTTCTGCCTTTTGTCACCGGCCTTATAGTATATCTGTTTTCGCATGGCGAAAGAAATGTTATAACTTATCTGGAACGGATCGTAAATGCCAATATTTTAACTCATGCCCTTTCGCTCGCAGTGTTCCCGAATCTTTTTCTTTTTCTTGTTTACAACCGCCTTGACATGCTGAAAGCTGCCCGCGGGGTTGTCGGTATTACAATGGTGTGGGCCGTCATTGTCTTTGCTGTAAAATTTTTAAAATGAGGTACTTCATTATTGCCGGTGAACAATCCGGCGACCTTCATGGCTCAAATCTGATCAAAGGTCTTAAGAAAACAGATCCGGAAGCGGTGATCAAAGGCTGGGGCGGAGATCTTATGGAAAATGCAGGAATGATCTTGCTGAACCATTACAGCAGAACCGCTTTCATGGGATTTGTTGTCATCCTCAGGAACCTGGGCAAAATATTAAGAAACCTCACGCTCTGCAAAAAGCATATCGCTGAATTTAGTCCCGATGCAGTGATTCTGATCGACTACCCTGCCTTTAACCTGAGGATAGCTGAATTCGCCAGGGAAAGAGGGTATAAGGTCTATTATTATATCTCACCAAAACTATGGGCCTGGAAAGAGAACCGGGTGAAGAAGGTAAAACAGTTTGTTGACCGCATGTATATTATATTCCCGTTCGAAGTTGAATTTTATGAAAAGCATGGCATTGATGTTGAATACTTTGGTAATCCGCTCGTGGATGAGATTGAGGGCAGGATGAGGATTGCCGGAGAAAACACCCTTACACAGGATCAGGACAAGCCCGGTCATAAACCTGTTATTGCCCTTTTACCCGGAAGCCGGAAGCATGAGGTCGTCCATATTCTTCCGCAGATGCTGAAAGTGATTCCTCATTTTCCGGATTATCAGTTTGTTATTGCCGGGGTCAGAAATCTGCAGGATCAGCTTTATCAGAAGATCATCGATGGCAGGCCCGTCACTCTTGCAAGGGAAGAAACCTATGATATATTAGTTTCTGCCGGAGCCGCGTTAGTTGCATCAGGCACAGCAACCCTCGAGGCAGCACTTCTTGGCACTCCACAGGTCGTTTGCTATAAAGGTGATTTCTTTTCGGCTCTTATTGCGTGGATGCTGATCAGGGTGAAGTTTGTCTCGCTGGTTAATCTGATCCTGGGATATGAGGCGGTAAAAGAACTTCTGCAGTATTCCCTTAACGGGATGAATCTTGTGAAAGAACTGAAGGCTGTGTTGCCGGGAGGGGCAAGGAGAGATAAATTGCTGTCGGATTACAGCCTGCTGGGGGAAAAGCTCGGACCTTCGGGTGCATCGTGGAGAGTGGCGGAAGATATGGTAAGAAGGCTGGGGGAAGACCGAAGGAATGAAAAGGAGAGGGGGAGAAGGGGAGAAGGGGAGAGAGAAGACTTGATTCGG